>NZ_JALAAC010000013.1:0-115839 GCF_037546855.1 Vibrio sp. 1-Bac 57
GCAGGTAATTGTGAAACAAATACAGGATGTAGTGTAGGCAATAAAGAACTCATTCTGTTTTCCTAACGGTAATAAAAGAGGGGAAACATATCGATGCTATTACAGCATGCAAGTACTATTAGCATCGATATGGGTATTCAGTATTATTTCTAACCAAGTAACATGTTAAAATAACTGTTTAAACGATAGTTATTTAACTGCTGCAATCACAGAAATTTCAACTAACAATACATCTCTTGCCATGCTTGCTTCAACACAAGCACGGGCGGGCGCATGACCTTCAGGAACCCAAGCATCCCACACTTCGTTCATGCCAGCAAAGTGTAACGCCATATTTTTAACGTAAATAGTGGCAGATAACATATGCTCACGTGAACTACCTGATTCTATTAATAGTTCATCTACTTTATCTAACATAGTCTGTGTTTGCTCTTTAATATCTTTAGTCGCATCGGCACAGACCTGACCACATAGATAAACAGTTCCGTTATGTTTTACTACACGGCTCATGCGTTGTTTAGTTTGTTGACGTTCAATCATTACTTCTCTCTCGTTGATGTTATTTAAATATTAAATAATTGTAACGTGTCAGTATTAAAAGGCGAGTTTTTTAGGTTATTTATCCCAGTCACCATTTAAATTTCTTTAAAAAAATGGAGGAGTAAGGAGGTAGTCTAAAATTAGAAGCATAATATAAGAAACGTTAATACAAGTAGGTGTTCTTTGAAGTGTAATTGCCGGTTTAAATGCTATGTTTTTGAAGGAAGCGTAATGCTTTCTGCTTGATATTTTTAGATCTCCTTTTGTATTTTGCTGCATCTGGTTCCATTGCTTTCCTATCACTTGCGATTAAAGGGCTAGATTTGGTGGAAATTATACTGGCTCAATCTCCTGTGAAATTTGATGTTGTCACTGCTTAGCATCCACGATAAATGAAGATGCGTTGCAACGTTAGGTGACTTTGTTACTTGATATTGAGTAAGCGCTAAGACCCTAAATTATCGGGCTTATCAAATGCGCCCATAAAAAGTCATGCGTGCAGACTCAGATAAGGCAACATTAGGCTTTGAGTTGTAAGCTAATACCGTTAATATCCGAGTGGTCTCGCCTTCGGTAGGGGTCACACGATGAATGGCATTTCTTCCTCTAAATAATGTGAGCGTGCCTGCTTGTGCTATCAACGTTTTAACGGTTAATGCATTATCCAATACTTTTTCCACACCTTGATAATTCATTTCTCCTGCATCTGCATCGCGCATATTCTCAATATATTCAAAGGTTCCACCAGATTCTGGTGCTTGGATTAATAGGGTGACAGCAAACGAAGACTCATCGAAATGCCAACCTAGTTCTTGCCCTTGCTGCGCATAATGCAAGTTTATAGAAGATAGGTCATCTGCATAGTTATATAATCTAACTTCATTAAAAATAGTTGCTAGAAAGGTTCTAAATGCCGGATCATCATATAATGTTTTTAATGCTGAATTTTCTGGGATCTGGTCATCGGTTATACAACCTTTTGATGAGGTAATTTGTCTGTTTCTTGGATGTGCATCTGAATAAGTCGGGTCAGCTTCTCTTAGATAAACATTATGCTTTTTAGATGAATAGAAAGCGAGATGTTGATTAGCTATTGCTTCCAGTGTGATTTCTTGGATCGCGGAGTCAGATAAAAAGTCAGCTAATACTAACGCACCATCAGCATCTAGCTGATGTTTACATTGTTTTATAAACACCGGGTCAGTAATAGGAAATTTATCTAACTGTACAATTTGATTTAGCTTCATCTTAATTCCTTGATTATATTTAGTTTTATTTAAACCTTAAACTTCAAGCTATTTTGCTCAATCCAAGAAGTAATTATTGAGCTACTAAGTGACAATGAATAATGTCGACTTCTAACTTAACAAGAGAGCAACTTTTATTGTAACTACTCAGGCCGTCGCTATTTAAGCCTATTTCTTCGTTGAAAAATGCTCATTTAAACCACTAAACTGCGCTTTTTCGCCTTGAACTAAGCATAAATAGCTTAGCCCTGAGCATTTACGTTTTTATTTTGGTAAAAAGCACTCAGTTTTAATGGGTGCTGAGTAGTTACCTTTTATTTAACATTAGAATAGTTAATGATAGCTACAGTTAAAAGTGATTATTTCTATCGTCAACCATAAGTAAAACTTAACACATGGTATTTAATCTGTATAAAATAATAATAAGGCAACATGATGAAGTCTCGTTTACCTCCCTTAGGCACATTATTAGCATTCGAGGCCGCAGCTGAGCATAAAAGCTTTGCTAACGCCGCCAAATATTTATACGTCACTCCTGCTGCGATCAGTCAACAGATACAAACATTAGAATCGCATTTAGATCTTGCCTTGTTTCATCGTTCGAAAACAGGTGTAAAATTAACCAGAGCAGGTGAAAGTTACATACTGTTTGTACAAGCAGGATTACATGAGTTGAGGTTAGGGCAACAGCATTTAACTCAATTTCGTCATCTAGATGTATTGACCATCAGCGCAGTGGCACAAAAGTGGTTAATGCCACTTGTTTTAGAGTGGATGGAGAAACATCCCGATATTGAAATTCGTATTCAAGCCGGCCATACAAAAATAAACTTTAATCATAGCGCTTATGACATGTGTGTGAGTTTTGGTCAGAGTGGATACACATGAATGCATAAACAAAAGTTATTTACTGATACTGTCACCATGGTGGTTAGCCCTGAACTAACAAACGGGCTATTTAAAGAACTATCAATTGGATCAGTAAGTAAGGAATTAAATGGCTCACTAAAGGAAAACTCGAGTGTTGATGACTTACTAACCTTACCAATGATTCATATAGATTGGGGAGACGATAATAATAATTTACCACAATGGGACGAATGGCTGCGGCACCTAAGGTCAATAAGGTAAGGCCAATAAGTTTAGGGATGCTTAAATAGATGTGTAAAAAGTAATAATAACTTCTAAAAAGGCTATCAATATCAAATCCAATCTGAGCTAATGCTATATATAATTGCACCGAACAAAGTGAAAATAGCGATTTTAAGCGACTATATTCAAGTCACTATGCTCAAGTGACTATGTTCAGTGACTTGAGAATAGCAAGAAAAGCCCCAAACTAAACTTTTATAGTTGTAATAACATCAATAAAATTTCGAGAGGGGCTGTAAAGACGGTTAGTCATTATCTAATGTTGATTCAAAAGCAGTGAGACGTTTTCGTACTGACAATAATTCAACGATGGTAGTCCAAGAATTTACTAAGTATTGAAATGAATTACTAACTTGACCAAAGGCCGTTAGGATCTGCTGAAGAATACCGAAGGTGATTGCACCGACAACAATTGTAGGCACTAACAAAATAAACACAAAGATATTATCTGCTTGTAAATACAACATGCGCGCTACGTTGAAGTACATATAATGGAAGTATAAACGGAAGTAATTCTTGCGTACATTTGAAAACAGTTCGTTTAATGTAATGGGCATGGCACGTTCAACGTTATCTTCTCCATACACTAACTCTTTGCGAAATGCCGCTTCCACTTTTTGGTTATTAAACTCTAACCCTGGCAACTTAATACCAATCAATGCTAATAAACCAGTGCCAAAGATTGACCAAAATAATGCTGCATAGAAGAGGGGATGTGCAATTTTACCAACTACTGGTAACTCAGAGACGTATTCAGATAGACTCCATAGCACAGGTAGAAAAGCAAATAATGTCATTATCGCCTCCACTAATGCCACTCCAAGGTTTTCCATAATAGAGGCAAAACGCATCGTATCTTCTTGAATACGCTGCGATGCCCCTTCAACTTTCCTTAATTTAAGCCAATGTGCAGTGTAATAATCATTCATGGCCGTTCGCCAGCGAAAGATATAATGGCTGACCAAGAAACGCGTTGCAACGAAGATGAAAATAGCTAAAAAAGCGATTTCTCCAAATACAATTAACAAATCGAACAATTGCCCAGTTGCTGTACTAGTGGCTTGTGCATTAACAGCTTCTATCGGTGCATCACTTCCAACAGGTTTTAATAATGATTGAATTAAATCAAAGAAGGGACGGCGCCAATTATTAATCGCAACCGACACTTGAACTGAGAAGTAAGTCGAAAACAATATGGTTGATGAGCCAATAATTGACCACCATTGCCACTTATGCGGAGACATCTTGAACCAAGCAACTGCAAACAACGCTGTACAGACAAAGTAATAACCGTAAAACAATATAAATGAATCTGTTACAAAATGTTTTAAGCCAATAACAGGTTCTGCGTCTGTTATATCAAGATCGAGCAAAGCGGCCATCTGTTCATTGTACCCATACCAAACAGCGCAAGTAAGTCCGGAAAATATCAATACAGAGATGAAAAAAATCTTAGGATCGGGGAAAAAGGATTTAAACATAGGTGAGTAGGCTCTTATAATTTTGTAGTGATTGTATAGGGTTAGGTTTGGCATCATTGCATTTTCAATAAAAAAGATAAACAAGTTCTCACCACTAAAAAATTAATCGTGTTTTAAGAAATGATCAGTAATTCGAGTAATTCCATAGTGATATTTTCCATTGTTCGATTAGTTAAATAGCGATACTTTGTTCAACTTAAGGTCATCGACTTTTGTAACCAATCATCATGTCTATTAGTAAAAATTTAATAAGGTAGGGGCAAGGTGCTAATCCATGTTAATCAATAAATCGCATTGTTTGACGCAGGGCCTATTCAAAATAAACATATCACCGCTGAAGCTTGTGTACATCATTTTTGGTTTAGCAATAAAGATTATGCACAGCTTGGCAACCAAATAAAATGCAACCCTGCCATTAAATATGGAAGTGATCGTGAGATGTTGTGAAGGCATTGAATACCGATAAAATCGATATTATTGCGACCGGTCATGCTTCCCATACTTAGGATGAAAAACACGTTCCTTATGCTCAAGCACCAACAGGTTTGCCTTTAGTTCAACATGCCTTGAACAGTTTATTTGACCAAGTGAAAAAAGGCACATGAGCATCGCTAAAATCGTTGAAAAAACCGCACATAATCCTGCTATTCGTTATAGGATTAAAGATTGTGGATTTATTCGAGAAGGTTTTTATGCCGACTTAGTCTTGGTAGATACAAAAATTCCAACAGTGGTTAGCAATGAAAATAGTTTATATCACTGTGGTTGGTCGCCGTTTTCAGGGCACTCGTTTTCAGCACAAATCAAACATACTTGAGTTAATGGTGATTTGGTGTATGCAAATTAACAAGTGGACGGAAAAACTGCTTCAGGAATGAGGTTACAGTTCGACGTTTAGTAGGACTCATTCTAGAATGTAGATATCATTAATCACCTATGTGTATAATTAAGCCTTCATGGACAACAGTTAATATATTTAGTACTAACAAACAATATCTTTAAGTATCTGAGTAAAGCGCTTTCTGATACTAATGTTATCATTCATTTAAAAACAGATTCCCCAGGTATTATATGCGATCGATTTTCTATGATCATGGTTCTTCTATTAACACCGTTCTATTAACATAGTTCTATTAACATAGTTCTATTACTCAAGGGGCGATAATTTTGAAAAATATCTCGGTAGAACGGCCCAAGTCTTCAACTTTTTCAGAGTTTGTTGTGTCTGCAAATAAATCATTTGTACAAGGTTATAGGGGAATTATTAATGAGTTTTGAAAATCAGCCGATTTTAGGGGTTCCAACTAATATTATTACGGGGTTTCTTGGCGTAGGGAAAACATCGGCTATTTTGAATCTACTTGCAAATAAACCTGATGACGAACGTTGGGCCGTATTAGTTAATGAGTTTGGAGAGATTGGTGTCGATGGTAGTTTAGTGAAAGGGCAAAAAATTGATAAACAGAAAGTATTCATCCGTGAAGTCGCGGGTGGTTGCATGTGCTGCGCTGCTGGTTTACCCATGAAAATCGCACTTAATCAGTTGCTATTGAAAGCAAATCCAGATCGTTTATTGATTGAGCCAACAGGACTAGGTCATCCAAAAGAGGTGATGGAAGTATTAACTTCAACCCATTATCGTGACGTATTATCACTACACAAAAACATTACTTTAGTCGACGCTCGTAATTTATCTGACGCGCGATATACCAATCATGAGACCTTCAACCAACAAATTGCCATTGCAGATATTGTTGTCGGTAACAAAGTGGATCTTTATCAAGCGGCGGATTTAGGCAAACTAACAGCTTATGTCGCAAGAGTGAGTCGCCCCAATACGAAAGTGATATTGGCAGAACACGGTGCCTTTTTGCTCGCGGAGCTTGAAGGCGATGCTATTATTCATGAAAAATCTTCACATCATGAACACCATCAGCATCACCACCACCATCATCATCTACATAGTAAACCACTTGCTTCAGAGGCGACTATTCCAGAGAGTGGCATGCTTAAAGCTATTAATGAAGGTGAAGGTTTTTATAGTATCGGGTGGCGTTTCTCATCTGATAAAGTATTTGAGTATCAGAAGCTAACCTTGTTATTAACAGAGTTAAAAGTTGATCGTATGAAAGCCGTTATGATTACCGATAAAGGTCTTTTTGGGTATAATTTCACTGCAGGTCAACTTACTGAAGTTGTATTAGATGAGTGTTCGGAAAGTCGAGTTGAATTGATCAATAATACTATTGATGAGTTGTTTGAAATACAATTATTAAAGTGTATTAAGTGATTCCACAAAAGGTCTTAACAAGCCTTTTTCACATATTTCGACTAATTAAACCTTCAAGGTCGTATATCATTAATAATTACGTAAATAGCTGTTCAACTGAGTTTTTAATTTTAGTGACAAAACTGTAATAGAAAGTGTAATGAGACTGTTGATCGCCAGATAAACACGAGTGATTATAAAAAATAAAGAGTAAAACGTTATTTTATAGAAACTTTACTGCCTTAACTTACTATTAAACTTATCATTACATTATTAAAAATATGTAAGTTATAATTTCATTATTTACCTAAAGATTCGAATATGTCTAAACCATTAAATCAAGCTGCCACACTTAAATATCTTTCTGCGTACTCACCACAGGTGCAAACTCAAATACAGACACTACTCGAGCAAGATAAATTAGGGGAGTTTTTATTAAAAAAACACCCTGAACAACATAATATTAATAATGATAAATTATTGCGTGATTATGTATTGGATATTAAAAATCGTTATTTACGCAAGTCATCGCCGCTGAGTAAAATTATCTATGATAAAAAAATCCATGTAGTGAACAACGCACTGGGTTTACATACTTTTGTTTCAAGAGTACAGGGTAGTAAATTAAAAAGTAAAAACGAAATTCGTGTGAGCGAAGTTTTTAAAGTGGCGCCTGAACCTTTTTTAGAGATGATTGTGGTTCATGAGTTAAGTCATATTCGTGAGAAAAATCACGATAAAGCTTTCTACCAATTGTGTGAGCATATGTTACCGGATTACCATCAATTAGAGTTTGAAATGCGCTTGTATCTAACGCAGTTGGAGTTGAAAGGTGGGATTTACTAGTTTATCTTCAACACTATCATAGTGTTGCGATAACTGTAGGTTAACTTATTTAGTGAGTCAGATTAAACTAAATGAAGCTAAATGAAACAGGCTAAGCTAAATGGAATGCAGCTAATTTACCGCTTAGTCAGTCGTTCTCAAATGATCTTTTAATTGCGCCATCCCCTGATCTATTGTCACTAATGCTTGGTAGTTAAAGTCTTGTTTTGCTGCACTTATATTAAAGTAGTGGCTGGTGGAAAGTTGCTTTGCTACAAAACGAGTCATGATTGGTTCATTAGTATTGCCGGTGCGTAAGTACCACCATTCTAATAGAGTACCAACAACATAGGCAAGGTGACTCGATACTCTGGCTGTGACTTTTGGTAAGCTAGCCGCTGATAAGATCTTATTAAGCATTGCGGCCATTAAAATAGGTTCATCGTTACTTAAAAAATATGCTTTTCCCGCACACTGTGCGTTTTCTTTATTCAATTCTACTGCAACAAGCAGATGGGCATAAACGGCATTATCAATATAAATAGTATCCACTAATTTATCTATTTTCCCCACTAGTTTTAATTTACCTGCCTTAGCACGCTCAATTACTCTAGGCACTAAATGTGGATCGCCTGGTCCCCATATAAGATGCGGCCTTAAGGCAACTGTTTTTAAATTTGCTGTATTTTGTTGCAGCACTTTCTGCTCTGCGACGGCTTTTGATAAACCATAAAAATTAAGAAATTGTTTTGCATAGGGTTGTGATTCATCAATATTAGCTTCATCATCTCCACTAAAAGTGACACTAGGTGTACTGGTATACACTAGTCGATTAATGTTATTGATTCGACATGCTTCAATAACATTGTCAGTGCCTATTACATTGGGTTTGAAGTAACTTTGTTTGTTTCCCCATACTCCTGCTTTTGAGGCAACATGGAATACAAGGGAGCAACCTTGCATTGCATTAATCAATGATTGTTTATCCTGCAGGTCACCTTGAATTAAGGTTACACCGAGTGCTTGTAAATGCGGATAATGACCACGAGCAAACCCAACGACTTTAATATTCGCTGCGCGTAAACAACGGCATAATGCCGTCCCTAAAAAGCCACCTGCACCGGTAACAAGTACACAATCAACCTGTTCGCGAAGCTCTGTTAGTGCAAGTTGTAGCTTCGGGTGAAGCTCAGAAAAGAGAAGGGGAGTTATCGCCATAATTTATCTCGTTGTCGCTAGTAGTTGGCTAAGTGTGCCGTATTGAATCTACTCAATTTGTTGCTGTGCCCATAGCGCTAATTTTTCTCTGAATATCTTAGCATTATGGCGAATATCCATCGGAAATTTTTTATGGATATAAAACAGCTCAATACCTTGTGTTTGTGTATGCAGGTTAGCTATCTCTTTTAATTCATGAAATAAACGAGCTGAATCATAAGTATTGCTTTTTTCAACTTCGATGCAAACAGCCGGAGTGACTTTTTTATCTATAACTACAGCCACTAATGCACTTCGTTTAATGCTTTTATGTGTATTAAATATGCGCTCACAGGGAATAGAATAGTAAGGTTTATTACACTCACGGTGACTAGACAAAACTTGATGGGCTTTGCGACCACACATCCATAATTTACCTTGGTCGTCCAGATAACCTAAATCGCCCATACGGTGACGCACACTATTACCATCTTTAATTTTAGCCTGTGTTGTTGCTTGCTGACGATGGTAATAGGCGGCACTGACCTGTGGACCTTTTACTACAATCTCACCTATTTCAAAGGGGGCTAATATTAACTGATCATGCCATGTATTTATGTTTTGCTCAGTGTTCTTAATGATTTTTATATCAACATGTTCAATTGCATGACCCACACAAATTCCACCACCTTGTTCGGTAATATTAGTGGTGGTTAATAATTGTTGGCTACCGATTTTACTGATTGGTAATGATTCTGTCGCACCATAGGAGTTAATCACTTCTGCATCATCACTTAACATGCGACTAAATAGATTAATTGCGTCTAAAGAAGCGGGGGCTCCAGCAGAAATAACACGCTTAATAGTAGGTAAAGTGTGTTGTTGTTTCTGTCCTGCTTGGCCTAACACATCTAATAAAGCGGGGTTTGCAAATAGATTACTACATTGATATTTTTCGATAGCGGCAAAAATATAGTTTGGATTAGCTTTAATGGGTTGACTGGCATCCATCTCAGGCACTATCGAAGTCATTCCTAACGCGGGGCCGAATAGTGAAAATAATGGAAAAGTCGCTAAGTCCGCTTCACCCGGTTGAATTTGATAATCATTTTTTAACACACTGATTTGCGCTTCAAACATACTATGGCTATAAACCACCCCTTTAGGGGTTCCTGTGCTACCGCTAGTAAATAAAATAGCAGCTAACTGATGGGGCTTAAGTTGTTGCATTGAGTAGGGTTTAGCGCGAGGGTATTTTTTTAATAAACTCGATAGTTGAATACCACCAAAAAAGGCCGGACCATTAACATTAATAACGTGTTTAATGGTTTGCTTGCCCCATGAAAAAAGCAATCGTGCGAGGTGTGCTTTTGGAATACCGATAAAAGCGTCGGGTTGTGACTCTTCAAAGCATTGCTTGAGGTTATTAACCCCCATTCCAGGGTCAACTAAGATGGGAATAATACCTGTTTTGAAGAGAGCAAAGGTAAGGTTAAAAAATGCGATACTTGGGGTAACCATTAATACCGCTTTGTCTCCTGCTTTAAGACCCAACCGGTTTAGTGCATAGGCGATATCATCACTTTGTTGGTGCAACTCAGCAAAGCTTAGCTGTTGATAAGTTAAGCCTTTTAAGGTCTTTTTTTGTACGCTAACCGCAAGGTTTTCAGGAAACTCTTTCGAGGCTGTCACTAAGTGGCGGCACAAGTTTCCTTTGTTTTTTTGGTTTTTAGTGCTTTTCTTTAATGACTTACGTGCATTGTACATTTATGGGTTTTTATCCATAAATTTTTTCACTATATCGATCACTTCATGACTTGCGTCTTCAAGGATATAATGCCCGCAATCGGCGAACTCGTGTACCTGTGCGTGTGGCATTTTTTGTTTCCAAACACTTAAAAAATGTTTATCGAAAACAAAATCCTGCAATCCCCAACAAATGACAGTCGGAATATTCTGAAATTGTTGTAAACCTGCATCAATACTTTCCACTAACTGATAGTTACGATGATGTGGTAATAACGGAATATCTTGCACAAATCTTAGTGTTGAAATACGATTTTTCCATGAGTTGAAAGGAGCAACATAGGCTTGACGAATGTCACTAGGCATTTTATTACGTTTTACGCCTACGTATGAAGCGGCAGAGGAGAAGGCATTAAAGCCACGCACAAGTACCGTACCTAAATACGTATTTCTACAAATCCATAATGGGATAGGGAATTTTTTAGATTTTGGTAAATTAAACGCAGCTGTATTTAAAATAACTAAACGTTTAATTCGCTCTGGGTGACGTGCTGCATAACCCATTCCGATCATGCCTCCCCAATCATGTACGACTAGGGTAATATTTTTTTTTATATTAAGGCTATCCAATAAGGTTTCAAGGTCATCGATGCGTTGTACCAAGGTATAGTCATAGTCTTTATCCGATGGTTTGTCTGATAAACCACAACCGATATGATCCGGAACAATGCATTGATATTGTGCACTTAACGCGCTCACTAAATTTCGGTAATAGAATGACCAACTAGGGTTACCATGTACCATCACAACCGGTTCGCCAGAACCTTCATTTAAGTAATGGTACTTTTGACCATTTAGATCTAGAAAATTGCGTTTGAAGGGCAATAAATTATCAAGACTCATGTTACCACTCCAATCCAAGCATCATACAATTCAAACCACTGCCTATTCCTAAGAAGCTGACATTATCACCTTTTTGTAGGAATCCTTGTTCATCTGCTAATGCAGCAGTAACCGGCAGTGAGACGGTTCCCATGTTACCGAGGTATTGATAAGTCGGAAATTCTTTTTCCACGGGAATATTTAATGCAGCAAGTACCTGTTTTTGATTGGCAGAACCAACTTGATGACAAATCACCTTATTGACGCTGTCTACTGTCCATTGTTGCTGTGTTAAAAAATGTTGCCAAGTATCAAGTGCTAAGGCGACACCTTCTTTCAGTAATGGGACTGCATTAGTGCGCATAAATTCTCGGTGTAATTTAAGACCCACTTCTTGTAAGCCCCATTTACATAAATCATGATGTTGTGGCGCAGAGAGGTGGCTAGCACCTAATAGTTTATGTTGACGTTGGTTATCTAACTGCAATGAACCATCGGTCAGCAATACTGCTACCGCACCAGAACCACCAGTTAAAGTGGCCAATGATTGTGAAAAGTTTTGAATAGTTGGGTTAGAAATCATGTTGTCGATAGTAATATCTACAATATGCCTTGCGGATTCGCAGGAGACAACTAAACCGGCTTTTATCTGGCCTAATTCAATACGGTTAGCGATGTCCAAAATGCCCGATAACACACCTAAACATGCGTTACTAATATCGTAAATAGCGGTACTTTTATTAACACCAATTTCAGCAGCGATACGACAAGCTGTAGCAGGCTCATGTTGATCGCGACATACTCCCGTATAAACAACTGCACCAATATCTTCTACATTAATGCCTGTTTCATTTAAAGATTTTTTTGCTGCTTCAATTGCACCATCTGATAAGCGATGATCGCTAGGCCACCAACGTCTATCTTCAATGCCCGTTAAGGCAGCGAGTTGACCAGCTGGTATACGTAATTTTTGATATAAAGGCGCAAGACGAGCTTCTAGATCTTTACTTGAAACGACTTCTGGGGCTAATTCATAAGCCATACTATTGATATAAACGCGGGAATATTTCATTAAGTTGTAATTTTTCTCATTAATGCTTCAAAAAGGACCAATTTAATCAACCCTTAAACCGGAGGCGTAGGTTACCGTATATTCTGAGTTTAACAAAGTCCAATCCTAAACTGACTTCTAATTACTGTTAGTTTTGATGAAAATTAGCTAGTTTTAAGCTTTTAACGGTTTGTTTTTGCTTATATAACTTAACCATTGGCGCGGAATTTTCATTTTTTCATCAATATAATTAGCAACAGGTAAGCTTTCTTTGTTTATTTTGCTTGCTAAAATCTCTGCTAATAAAGGAGCACTGCATAAACCTCGAGAACCTAAACCTGTCAATAGGTAAGCATTAGGTAGCGATGCTATAGGGTAGGTGGCAGACTCATCCATCTCATAACTTTTTTTCAGGCTATCATAATCGGTTAATTCACCTACATAGGGGAAATGGTCTCGGGTTGTACAGCGAATAGCGGTATGTGCTTGATCATTTAACACAATATTATCTACCCATGTTTTGTCAGTAATACACTTTTTCAATTTTTGGTGATTATCTGTTTGCTCTGTTTCACGATAAGCCGTATCACTATCATGGCGCTTAAATGTCGCGCCCATACAATGTTGCGCCGCTATTTCAGGTGTTAAATAACCCTCATGGCAAAGGGTTCGTTTTAACGCTGTCAGTTCAGGTGTCGAGTCGATATGGCTGACTTGACCACGCGCAGCGGAAAGAGGAACGGCTCTACACTGTTGAAAATTAAGTGAATCAAAACCAGCCGCAATCACCAGAGTTTGATGTTTAAAGGTATCTGTATTTTCTGTTACGTTCTCTGTTTGGCTCTGCTCTGGGGTTGTCTGTAGTGATATATCTAAGGTATTTTCAGGTTGGGCATTTTTTGAAATACTAGTACGCTTTCTTTTTAATATCCATTGCTCATTATCATTTGCATGCTGGTTATAACTAATCTGTTCAATATGATGATTACAATGAATAGTGACATTGTCATATTCAGCTAATAACTGCGCTAACGAGTTTATTAATTGTCGAGGGCTCAACCATCCTGCTCGTGGATAATATAAAGCAGGGTGGTCAATTTCTAGACCTGCTAATTGGTTTGTTGAGTTTGTATCTATCCAATGCACTAATTGTTCAGGCAAACCTGCTTCTTTTATCTTTTGTAATTTTTTCGTCGAGCTTGAGTCGTATGCGAGCTGAATTAATCCATTAAATTGATGTGAAAAAGGATGATGTTGATTAACTTCATGATAAAAATTCAAAGCGAACTGATAGGCATTACTGAATAATTGTCCAAGTGCATCATGTTGTCCATTCAAAAGAGGATATAAGGCTCCTTGTAAATTACCAGACGCGCCTGTGCCTAATGTTGACTCCGCACAATAAACAGTTACTTTATGATCGCGTTTTGCTAATGCAAGGGCGGAGCATAATCCTGCAATACCACCCCCAATGATAGCGATGTCATCTGCTTGGTTGGGGGTTGCTCTAGTTGTTCCTGTTGAGAACGCTACATGGTTATCAATGGGATTCGCTTCAGGAATATACCCTACAAGCATTTCACGTTTTTTCCCGTAACCTTTTCGCTTTTGCATAATAAAACCGGACTCGTTCAACGCTCTTCTTACAAAACCTGCCGCAGTAAAAGTGGCTAATGTTGCTTGAGGGTTAGATAATGCTACCATTTTTTTAAATAATGCTAGATGCCACATATCTGGATTAGTGCTGGGATTAAAACCATCGAGATACCAAGCATCAGCAATACCATTGTGGGTATTACTTAGGTTGTCGATTTGTTCATTAATATCACCAAACCATAAATCCAAAATAATATTGCCACCATCAAAGAATAATCGATGACATCCGAGTAGTGGCATCGGATATTGCACCACAAGAGATTCAAGCAAGTTGCTAAATTGTGGCAATTTTTTAAGGCTTAACTGAATATCATTGCTAGTAAGTGGGTATTTTTCAAAGCTAATAAAATGTAAACGTTGCAGTGGTTTTTCTATATTGTTTTTTTTGAAATTGATGAATTGTTGCGCACTATTAAGAAAGTTGAGACCCGAACCAAAGCCAGTTTCTACAATACAGAACTGTTTTTGCTTAAAATTAACCCATCTGTGAGCTAAATGGTTGCCTTCAAAAAAAACATATTGAGATTCGCAGTGACCTTGATTATTATTAAAATAGATATCATCAAACATAGTCGAATATGGCTCTGACTGATCTGACCAGTTAAGTTGTGCATGCTTAATTATATTGTTTTTGGCTTGAGACAAGTTATATTCCTCTATATATGCGATCATATTTCATAACAGTCAGGTTGATTTAAGAAAATTGGTTTACTTTTGATGATCATATAATTAGTCCCTCAAGCAATAAAGGCTTAATAATGAAAAGAGCAGTAATTACAGGTATCGGTATTGTTTCTAGTATAGGTAACAATAAAGAAGAAGTATTAGCATCACTTAAAAGTGGCAAGTCAGGCATTACATTTTCTGAACAATTCAAAGAAGTTGGGATGCGTAGCCAAGTTTGGGGTGATTTAAAAATAAATCCTTCAGAGCATATTGATCGTAAAGTAATGCGTTTCATGGGTGATGCAGCTGCATACACTTATTTGTCAATGCAGCAAGCAGTTGCAGATGCTCAATTACCAGAAGACATGGTTTCTAATGTACGTACTGGTTTAGTGACAGGCTCAGGCGGAGGTTCTTCAAAAAACCAAGTTGATGCATGCCAAATTATGAAAGACAAAGGCGTTCGTCGTGTTGGTCCTTATATGGTACCGCGTACGATGGCGAGTACTACTTCGGCTTGTGTCGCGACACCATTTAAAATTAAAGGTATCAACTACTCAATGAGTTCTGCTTGTGCGACAAGTTCGCACTGTATTGGTCATGCCCTTGAACAGATCCAACTTGGCAAACAAGATATTGTTTTTGCCGGTGGTGGTGAAGAGTTAGATTGGACAATGGCTTGTGAGTTTGATGCAATGGGCGCTCTTTCAAGTAAATATAATGAAACGCCAGATAAAGCATCTCGTACTTATGATACAAAACGCGATGGTTTTGTTATCTCTGGCGGCGGCGGTATGGTTGTTGTTGAAGAATTAGAGCATGCCCTTGCTCGTGGCGCTAAAATCTATGCTGAAATCGTAGGTTATGGCGCAACGTCAGATGGTTACGACATGGTCGCGCCATCTGGTGAAGGAGCAATACGTTGTATGCAACAAGCACTTGCCACAGTTGAAGGTAAAGTTGATTACTTAAATACTCATGGTACATCAACCCCTGTTGGTGATGTAAAAGAGTTAGAAGCAATTAATGCTGTATTTGGTAACGATGCTCCCAAAATTAGCTCAACTAAATCACAAACAGGACACTCACTAGGTGCTGCGGGTGTTCATGAAGCAATTTACAGTATATTAATGATGGAAAATGACTTTATTTCTCCTTCTTGTAATATTGAAGAAGTTGATGAGAAAGCGCTTAACTTGCCAATCGTTAAAAATAAATCAGAAGCTGCTAAATTAGATATCGTTATGTCTAATAGCTTTGGTTTCGGTGGAACTAACGCAACATTAATTTTTAAACGTCATCAATAAAGTTTAATATTGTAATTAAAAAAGGAGCCTAGGCTCCTTTTTTTGTTTTACTAGTTTGTTAAAGCACTTAAGCTCAGCGTAGTTTTTGCTTATAGGTCATTAAAATAACTTAATTTCACTTATTTTAACTTAACTTGGCTCAATGTAACCTGACGGCTAAGAGTGGTTGTAATAAATGATTTTTTAAAAAGCAAAAGCGAATACTGGTTACTTCAATTCAAGATATGATTTGTACAAATTAAATTGGTTAAATGAATATGAAAATTTATATTGACGAGAATATGCCGCATGGCAAAGATTTCTTTAACAGTTTTGGGGAAGTCATTACTTTCTCAGGTCGTAATGTAACAGCAGAACAGTTAAAAGATGCTGATATCTTATTAGTACGTTCAATCACTAAGGTCAATGAAGGCTTACTTGCTCTGAACGAACGTATTCAGTTTGTTGGGACTGCAACTATCGGCACAGATCATATTGACCAAGCGTATTTAAAGCAACGTAATATTACTTTTAGTAGTGCGCCAGGCTGTAACAAAATTTCGGTTGCGGAATATGTACTTAGTGCTCTATTAATTTTAGCAGAGCGTAAACAGTTTGTATTAAATGATAAAACAGTGGCGATTGTTGGTGCTGGTAATACGGGTAGTGCGGTTTACGAGTGCTTAACGGCAGTTGGTGTGGCTTGTAAATTGTATGATCCACCACTACAAGCTGCTGGTGATCAAAGAGAGTTTTGTGAGTTTGATGATGTTCTCGCTGCTGATATTATCTCTTTGCATGTGCCAAAAACGATGGATGGCGAGTATAAAACATTTCATCTCTTTGACCAAGGTGTACTTCAGAAGTTGAACTGTGAACAAATATTAATCAATGCTTGTCGTGGTGAGGTAGTTGATAATCAATCTCTATTATCACTGGCACAACAAGAAAAGGCCCCCATATTAGTATTGGATGTGTGGGAAAATGAACCTAATATAGAAAAAGCATTATTACCTTATGTTGAACTTGCAACGCCACATATAGCCGGTTATAGCTTAGATGGTCGTGTACGCGGCACTGAAATGTTATACCAAGCACTTAACCAACATTTAAATGTATCGCCAACTTTAAATAGTCTTGATTTTAAAGATAAAGCAAATATTACCGAAATAACTATTTCGGCTAGCATTAGTGCAGAATTGTTAAAATCTTTAGTACATTTAATATATGATGTGCGCAGAGATGATGCGTTATTTAGAGCAAAAGTAAATGATCTGAATGGCTTTGATCAAATGCGGAAAAATTATCCTGAGCGTAGGGAATTATCTACATTAACACTTACTTTAATAGATACTATTAGTCCTAGTTCGAAAGCAATTGATTTAAACAGAATCGGTTTTACAGTAAATAAAAAATAAAAGGTCGACATGAACAAAGAATATAACATTGCACTCATTGGTGAAATTGATGGTTGTATAGAAGCAACACTGGAAGTACTTTTAAAACGTGACTTCCCAATTAATAACCTGTTCCCTCTCAGTATTGGTGAAAGCGATACAAACTCGGTGATGTATTCAGGCAAGCCTGTTGATGTTATTGAAATTGAATCTTTTGACTGGGAACAAGTGGATATTGCTTTATTTCTTTCTGGCCGTGATGTTGCAATGCAATGGATACCTGTAGCTAAAGAGCATTGTGTCGTGATCGATATCAGTGGTTATTATTTAGAAGATCCAACTGTGCCATTAGTGCAAATGGGAATTAATGAAGATGATATTACTCGTTATAGCGAGTCAAATATTATTGCGATCCCAAGTCCTGAAACAGCACAATTAACGCTGGCTATTAAACAAATCCATCAAGAAGTAGGTATTAAACGTGTCACCGTTGCTGGATTTCAATCAGTTTCTTGTATTGGTAAAGATGGCGTCACAGCATTGGCGGGAGAAACGGCACGATTATTGAATGCTAAAGGAATAGAGCAGCATAAATTTAAGCAACAAATCGCTTTTAATGTTGTTCCACAAATTGATGAGTTTGATGAAGATGGTATTGCTTTTTCTGAGCTACGTTTAATGGCTGAAACAAGACGTTTACTAAATGACCCTGAAATGGTGGTGTCGACAACACAGGTTGTTGTACCTATGTTTTATGGTTGTTCGCAAGCGGTTCATGTTGTAACCCATTATCCTGTTGAGCTGAGCGAAGTTGCAAATGCGCTACACCATAGTGACAACATTGTATTATCAGAATCAGTTGGTGATTACGCTAATATGATTGATGATGTAGTCGGTAATGTTGAAGTTCACGTGGGGCGTTTACGTAAAGATACCTGTGATGCTGCTGGTATTAATATGTGGGTTTGTGCTGATAATGTTCATTACGGAATTGCAACTAATGCAGTGTTAGTAATGGAAAAACTAGCTTTCACCTATCTATAAAGTTGTAGTAATTACGTTAAAGTGGGCTAGATCTCAATTCTAGCCTTATTACTTGCTTTAAACATCTTCTATTACTTGTCCTAGTTTATTATATAGTCATTATTATTCAGCTTTTCCTCACAAGGAACGTTTATGAAGCGCATTTTGCTTAGTCTAGTTTTCTGTTCTCCATTGTTATTCAATGTACCTCTTGTACAAAGTGTTGATTTAGTTGGTCCTAATGATCAAGACCAATTAGCACAACCCGCTGAGACAATTCAAGCACCTTCGTCAAATACTACATCCACACCGGCCACTTCTCCGGTAATATCAAAGTATGGACCTATCTCTTCTCGTGAAACTTTGTGGTCTATTGCGTCAAAATTGCGTCCCGATTCGAGTGTGTCTGTATTTCAGACTTTAGTGGCTATATACAAAGCAAATCCCAGTGCTTTTTATCAAAGTGACATTAATAGAATTATACCTAGATCGGTGATAACAATACCGAATAAAGCCTTCATAGCACAACAAACGAATAAAGAAGCAGAGCAGTTATTAAGACCACGTAAACCTGCACCAAAAGTAACAAAACCAGTTGTTAAAAAAGAGATAATTGAAACGGCACCCGTTGAACCGGTGATTACACAGACTGAAAAATTACAAACACAAGTCAACGAAGATGAAACTAATAAAATTGAGGCTGAATCAACCGAGGTCGTTGAACCTGAAATTATTGATCAGTTAAAAAAAGAGGCGTTAGATAAAGCTTCTGCTTTAGAAGCAAAAAATAAGTTGTTAGTCGATCAAGAAAAAGAGTTCCAATTATTGAGCGAGCAACTAATAGTTGCCACAGAAGCCAATCAAAGTTTAAAACTAAAATTACAACCATTAACAGATCAAGTTAATAGCCTTGCACAACAAGTAGAGGAAGATATTGCCACTCAAGAAGAATTACAGGCAATAATTGACCAATACCGCCAACAAATAGAAGCTTTTGAAGAACCTCCTTTTAGTGGCCCAGGTTTATTGAATGAAATATTACGGACCATGACTGCTTCTATTTCAAGCTTAATGCTAACAATTTTAGCCCCTTTATTATTTCTGATTGCTGTTTTCTTAATTTTCTTACGTTTAAAGTCTAAACGAGAGCTTGCATCAAGAGAGCAAGAGATTGCGGAGTCGACTTCTATTCTGATGGAAGAAGACGGTCAGTTTGATTCTTTATTAACAGATGATCTGGATGAAGATGAGGTAAACGAAGAAATCAGTAATGATATAGAGTTCACTGAAGATGTTGAGCTTGCAGCAGTTCCTCTCGAAGCAGAACCGCAGGAATCAACAGAAGATGAAAGTTCACTGATCGCAGAAAGTGATAGTGATTTCGATATAGTTGAAAGCGAGATTATTAATGATAATGAAGTTGTTGATGACAATGAAGTAATCGAGCTTGCTAGCCCTGATGATACTGAAATAGAAAGTCCAGTAATTGAAAATAATGATGAATTTACGCAACCTGAAACTAATGAAGATGATCCTTTTGGTATAGCAGAGTTAATTGATAGCGAAGATTTTGACATCGATTCTCTAATTGAAGGTAAAGAAGAGGTTATCGAGTTATCTGAAGTTGACCTTTCATTAGATGCTGACATTAACCAAGAAGATTTAGATTTAGCAGCTGAATGGGAAACACAACTTGCCGAAGGCGCTGACACTGAAAAAGAAATAGAAGAAGATGTCGCTACCTCTATAGCTGATACTGAGCAAAATGAAGTCGATACAGAAGAAGTCAAACCAGAAGATGTAAGTGAAACCGTAGACAATATCGATTCTCAAATAGAACAAGAAGCAGAAGTTGAATCTGAAGCTAAAGAAGACATTGCCAGTGAAGCAGTAGATGATATTGATGCACTGCTTGAGCAAGAAGCCGCTACTGAAATTAAGCCAGGAGCTGTAAGTGAAACCGTTGATGATATTGATCCTATTATCAACCAAGAAGTTGAAGCGGCGAATGAGACTGGTGTTGAATCGGCTGAATTAGCCGAACCAACTGAATCAGTTAAACAAGAAGTTTCAAGTGAAACCGCTGATGATATCGATGAACTGATCAATCAAGAAGTTGAAGCGGCCAACGAGACTGTTGTTGAATCAACTGAATCAGGCGAACCAACTGAAGCAGTTAAACCAGAAACTTCAAGTGAAGCCGTTGATGATATCGACGAACTGATTAATCAAGAAGTTGAAGCGGCCAACGAGACTGTTGTTGAATCAACAGAATCAGACGAGTCAAGTGAAACAGTTAATACAGATGACATTATTGACGACGATTTAAGTGAATTTGAAAATGTCGATCTTTCGACTTTAAAAAGTGTTGACCAAAGCATTTCCGAGTTAGATGCAGCAGAAGAAGCTCAAACTGATGTAGAGCAATTAAGTGACCAATCAGATGATGAAGAATCAGATGATCAAGTCGGTGAAAGCGAAGAAAATTCTTTAGCAGAACAATTAAGTCAGGGTGCCTTTGATGAGGACGTTGAATTACCTACAATAGATAAAAGTAAAGACGATGAATTTATTGATATCGACACATTATTAACAAGTAGTGGAGGCGATGTTATAAACGAAGAAGACTTTAATCTAGAGTTTGGTCTTGATGAATTCCCGGATGTGGTTGAATCATTCACCGAGTTTGATAGCGATGATGATGGTATGGCTGCACAGTTAGATTTGGCACGCGCTTATTTAGAAATCGATGAAAAAGAAGGGGCCAAAGATATTTTAAACAAATTATTAACCACTGCGTCAGATGATAAATTAAAAGAGGTTCAAAAATTACTTGCAAGAATTAAATAATATTTTTAAATCAATCGATTAAACAGATAAACTAAGTATCTTAATTATCTGGAAAGCTTAATTGAGCAAATTTTTTTAAACATAGCTCACTAGTCTTTTAACCCGATATTTGTCTATCTAAAAAGCCAGCATTGCTGGTTTTTTTTTAAATTGGAATAAATAGTATGCGACCAATTATTTTGGATGTGGAAGGGGTCTCTTTAACACCTTCAGAACAAGAATATTTAGCTCATCCCTTAGTGGCGGGGGTAATTTTGTTTACCCGTAATTTTGACAACATTGTGCAATTAAAAGAACTAGTGCAGCAAATCCGCTTTTATGCAAAACGCCAGATTATCATTGCTGTAGACCATGAAGGTGGGCGAGTGCAACGTTTCCGAGAAGGGTTTACATCGTTACCTGCATGTGGAGACTTATTAACGCAATCTGATGATTTACAAGTAGCTGTGAAATTAGCAAAAGCCAGTGCTTTTGTGATGGCCAGTGAATTACTAGCCTGTGATATTGATTTAAGCTTTGCACCTGTGTTGGATATTAACGGAATTTCTGATGTTATTAGAGAACGTAGCTTTAGCCAACACCATGATCAAGTTAGTTTAATAGCAAGTGCTTATATTGATGGAATGAGAGAAGCGGGTATGGCGAGTACAGGTAAGCATTTTCCTGGCCATGGTAGTGTTAAAGCAGACTCTCATATTGCATTGCCCGTTGATAAACGCAGTGAGTCGGAAATATTTAACAATGATATGCAACCCTTCATCGAGTTGATTAAAGCCGGTCAGTTAGATGCGGTCATGCCTTCACATGTTGTCTATTCTCAATGCGATGATTTACCCTGTGGATTTTCTGAGTATTGGCTGCAGAAAATCCTTAAGCAGCAATTAGGCTTTAAAGGCGCAATAATTAGTGATGATATTTCAATGCATGGTGCTAGTTTTGTAGGTGATCACCTTTCAAGAGCTAAAAGTGCTATCAATGCTGGTTGCGATCTTATTTTAGCGTGTAATGACACACCTGCCGCGATGCAAATTTTAGACGGATTAACATTAACTGATGATAGAAATAATGAATCACTAATTCTGTCGCTACTTGCACAAAAAAACAAACTTAAATTGCCCTTACAAAAGAACCAAATTTGGTTGAAAAATAAGCGCTTACTACTTGAATTTTCTGATCAAAGTTAAATACTGCTAAGCGAGTCTAATTAGTATTAAGCAAGGCTTGCACTCTGAAACAATTTACTTAGACTAGATTAAGCTAGTTTGTGTGCCGGTTTTGAGAGTATTTTTTAATTTAGGCACTAGCAATGAGATTTAGTTATACTACTAATATCACAATAAGACTTGCTCACTAATTTTTAAAAAATAAAATAACGTTAGCAAGCTTTATAGACTCAAAAGACAGATCGCTAAATAACAGTTAAGAATAATAAAGGCGGAATTTAAAAATGATCATATATTTACACGGTTTTGATGCGACGAGCCCTGGTAATCACGAGAAAGTGATGCAATTAAAATTCATTGATCAAGATGTTCGTTTTGTTCATTACAGTACTATTCACCCTAAGCATGATATGAGCCACATCCTCAAAGAGGTACATCAACATGTGCAAGATAGTGATGACAAATCTCCACTGATTTGTGGTGTAGGCTTAGGTGGATATTGGAGTGAACGTATAGGCTTTTTATGTGGTATTAAACAAGTTATTTTTAATCCTAATTTACACCCTGAAGATAATATGGTTGGTCGTATTGAATGGCCTGAAGAATATTTAGATATCGCAACTAAATGCGCTAGTGACTTTAGAGAGCAAAATAAACCTAATTGTTTATGCATTTTATCTGCAACGGATTTGGTCAGAAACACCGAAATTGGTGATTATGAGTTATCGAATTATTACCCTATTATTGTTGATGATAAACAAAGTCATAAATTTTCTGATATTGCAGCTCACCTTCAGACAATTAAAAAATTCAAAGATGATTGATATATAATCCGTATATGTAGATATTTTGCACAGGATTTATCTACTCAATAAGTATAACATTCGCAGGCGTTAATCACTTCTTACGGTAATAATTTTACTTTTCCTAGCTAAAATAGCTTTCAAGTAACATTATTGACAATCAAACTATAAAATAAGGTGACTTGAGTCGCCTTTTTTTATAACCTTAAATTCTTAATAATAAGATCTAGGTCAGTTTTTTTACAAAAGAATACTTTTTGTCACAAAATAAGTTGTTTTTCGTAAAAAAATTAAATTATTGAGGTGGTTATGAAGAAAATAGTAATAGTTGGTGGTGGTGCTGGCGGGTTAGAGTTAGCAACTAAATTAGGCAATAAATTAGGGCGTAAACAAAAAGCGCATATCACGCTAGTGGATAAAAATAGTACTCACCTGTGGAAACCTCTTTTACATGAAGTTGCAGCCGGATCATTAGATGACGGTATTGATGCGGTAAGTTACCGTGCTCACGCAACTAACCATCATTTTAACTTCAAACTTGGCGCAATGCGTAATCTTGACCGCGTTAAAAAAACTATTTCAATTGACCCTTTGATAGATGAAGAAGGCACTATGATATTACCAGCTAGTGAAGTTGAGTATGATATTTTAGTGATGGCGTTAGGTAGTGTCAGTAATGATTTTAATACTAAAGGAGTGCGTGAACATTGCATTTTCTTAGACAGTCCACAACAAGCCAAAAAATTCCATCATCGCATGTTAAACAAATACCTGCAGTTAGGAGTTCAAGAAACAAAATCTGTAAATGTTTCAATTATCGGTGCTGGCGCAACGGGTGTAGAGCTATCTGCGGAACTATATAATTCACTTAAACAAGTTTCTAGCTATGGGTTCTCACATATTAAAAGTGCAGATTTACATGTTAGCTTAATAGAAGCGGGTGATAGTATTTTACCTGCCTTACCTAAACGTATTTCAGCATCAGCACATCAAGAGTTACTAAAACTAGGTGTAGATGTACGTATTAATACTATGGTTACTGAAGCAAACTCTGAAGGGTTGTTAACTAAATCTGGTGAGTTGATCAAAGCAGATCTGATCGTATGGGCGGCAGGCATTAAAGCACCTGATTACATGAAATCATTGGCAGGTTTAGAAACCAATAGAATTAACCAGTTAATAGTTAAACAAACATTGCAAACTACCTTAGATAAAGATATCTATGCGATTGGTGACTGTGCAAGTTGTGCATTACCAAGTGGTGGCTTTGTTCCTCCTCGTGCTCAATCTGCTCATCAAATGGCATCGTTAGTGGGTAAAAATATTTTAGCTACATTGAATAATAAACCATTAGTTGATTATAAATATACTGATTACGGTTCATTAGTTTCATTAAGTAACTACAGTACAGTGGGTAGTTTAATGGGGAATTTAATGAAAGGTTCTATGATGATAGAAGGGCGTTTAGCTCGTGTTGTCTATATTTCCTTATATCGTATGCACCAAGTTGCATTACATGGTTATATTCGAACTGGCTTAATGACTTTAGTTGAACGTATTAACCGTGTTTTACGTCCACGCTTAAAGTTACATTAAATCTAAACTCTTAAAGTTTCATTATTTATTGCTAATGCGACTTATTTATTTTTAACGCTTTCAAAATAATAAAATGCCTCACTTTGTTTGAGGCATTTTTGTTCATGCCTTTTTAATTTGTAATGTTAAAGCAATCTCTTAGTTGTTTACTTTTGAACAGATATAAACAACTCCAGGTAACCAACACTATTTGTAAAGATGCAGCGACTGAATAGGTAAAATGCATCATATATAAATAATATAACTGCAATGCTAAATCACTGAAAGTGGTTAATAAAATAAGAAAGAAACACCAAGGCCAACAACGTATTGCCCATTTGTCCTGTGCGTGACGACGTCCTGAAATAACAAAAATAAGTACTGGGAGTACGCCGACTGATAAGCCTAAATAGAAATGACTTTTTTCAGGATAAAAAATTTGTAGTAGTGTATTACCTGTTTGTTGTGAAGCGACAGAGATAATTAATAATACCCATGTCCTAGAAAGGAATAACAAAATAAATAACAGTATGGGAGGCGCCTTTAAATCACCGGATTCTGTATAATGATGTAATGCATATAAACGTTTTTTCATAGCTGACTCAATAATTTTTATCTCATTATTATTGAAAGTGCTGGTGAATACTAATAGGAATTGTTAATGAGCGAAAATAATCTAATTAAAAAACGCATTGCGATGGTCGGGCTAGGTGATATTGCTCAAAAAGCATACTTGCCGATCATTGCGCATCATCCACTAATAACGCCCGTACTTTGTTCTAGAAATATTAACACATTGTCATTATTAGCAGATAAATATCGAATTGAAGAAGTGTTTGATGATTATCAGATGTTACTTAAAAGCAAACCTGATGCGATAATGATCCACGCCGCAACATCTGCTCATTATCATCTCGCAAAGCTTGCTATTGAGCATAATATTGCAGTCTATGTAGATAAACCTTTAAGCGATAACATTCAGCAAGTTAATTTATTAATACAATTAGCAGAGCAATATAATGTTTTAATTTATGTGGGATTTAATCGTCGTTTCTCCCCACTGGTGCAGCAAATTAAATCATCATTAAGTGAAAATGTTACTGCAAATAAAAATATCACAGTACAAAAAAATAGATTTAATTTACCTGCTGCAGCCGAAACTTTTATTTTTGACGACTTTATACATGTTATTGATACTGTGCGTTACTTAGAAGGTGAGTCTAATTTTCATCCCAAGCATATAAATGTAATGGCTCAATTTGAATCAGATTCATTAGCAAATCTACAAGTATCATGGCAGAGCCAATTTTCAATTGTGAATGCCAATATGAACCGTATCGCTGGAATCAATCAAGAAAGAATATCGGCAACCATTAAAGATAGTAGTTGGCAGGTTGACAACTTGAATGAAGGTGAGGTTTATCAACAACAACAATTCAAACGTTTATCGTTTAATGATTGGGAGCAAACTTTATATAAGCGAGGTTTCGTTTCATTAATTGAAGATTGGTTACAGCAACTACAGATTGGTTTGTTTAATAAAAGTATTGCTGAGGACATTTTGATCACGCACCAAATTTGTGATCAAGTATTAAAGCTGGTAAGCAATTTATCGCTGCACAAATAAGCCTTAACAATTTTGACTGACTGTGGAGTTAAAAAGTTTGCCTCACCATTACTTCAATAAGTGATGATGAGACAAGTTTAAGCATGTTTTATTTTACGTTTAATCTATATTACATTGGGTACAGTAAATAAAATGGTTCTTTGGATCATTTAAGCGTGTAATGAAGTTGCTTTGTTTCTCTAAACTAAGCAAAGCTTCAATTAAAGGCGAAGATTGCATGATTGCTGACGGTAAAAAGCTAATAGATTGTGATAGTAATTTATTGATGAATAGCTGCTTTGGTGATATTTCAGGTTGGATTGACACAATATCATATTCACTTAATGACGCTAATTGTGCTGCTGAGTTGATCGCAGTTTGTAAATTTCCCAATTCATCAACTAAACCCAGTTTCAATGCGTCAACGCCTGTCCATACTCGACCTTGAGCGACTTTATCTACTTCCTGCACTGTCATATCTCGCCCTTCAGCCACCACTTCTAAAAAGTTTTGATAGCCGTGCTCGATGCCTATCTGAAAAATTTCAGCAAGTTGAGGGTTAAGAGGTTGAGTTATACCAACGTTAGATAATGGACTGGTCGATACACCATCTTGATGAATACCTATTTTATTTAAAGTTTTATCAATAGTGGCAAACATACCAAATATACCGATAGAGCCCGTTAAGGTGGTCGGGGAGGCAATTATTTTATCAGCCGCAGAGGCTATCCAATAACCACCTGAAGCGGTTACTGACCCCATTGATACAACAACACTTTTTCCCTGTTCTTTTAATGCCAGTATCTGCTGACGTATCAACTCTGAAGCGGTTGCACTGCCTCCGGGTGTGTCCAGTCGAATAACAACGGCCTTTATCTGTTTATTTAAGCGGGCTTGCTTCAATAATGCATTAAAGCTTTTATCTGCAATCGATGTTGCATCGCTATTGCCTGAAACTATTTCTCCAGAACCATGAATAACAGCAATCTGATTGCTGCTACCGGTAAATGTATAAACTGGAGGTAAGGTTGACGCGTAGCGGTTATAACTAATTCGATTTAGTGGTTTATTCTCCATATCTGTTTTAATCGGTAAATTAGCAATAAACTGCTCATGATAGGCAAGTTCATCTACTAAACCTACACTAATTGCGTACTGTGCGCCGTCGCCAGAGACTGCTTGTAATTGTTGTTTAAGCTGAAATAAAGTTGGGTTGATGGATTGTGTAGTTAAAGAGTCAATATTATTTCTTTGTACTAGCACATGGTCGATATAACCCTGCCACAATTGATCCAACCAATGTTTGTTTGCATCTTTACTGAATTGAGACATTTTTGTTTCAGTAAAAGGTTCAACAAAAGATTTATAAGTACCGACTTTGAAAATATGCGGTGTGATTAATAGTTCATCTAGTAAGTCTTTAAAATATAAACGATTAACGGCATAACCTTGTAAGATCACTAATCCATTGGGAGCAAGCGTTATATGGTCTGCATAGGCGGCTAGATAGTATTGCGTTTGGCTATAATTATCTGCATAAGCGTAAACTGGCTTACCTGACTTCTTGAACTCATTGATTGCTTCACCAACATCCGAAAGTTGATCTAAACTACTTGATATTAATCCGCTAAGCTCTAACACTAGACCAGTAATTTTTTCATCTCGTTGTGCATGTTGAATTGTATTAATTAGTGTTTGTGTTTCGAATTCTTGTACCTGCTCTTGTTCAGTACCGGTTAGTTGATCTGTTATTTTTTGAGAAAGATCTGCAGGTTGTTTTTGCTCCACGATATAACCATTCAAGTTTATTTGCAGATAAGAGTTATCGGCAACATAGATTTTTTCTTCTGTATCGTTGAATGAAACAACAATTAACAAAACGATAAAAATAAAGATGGTATTAAGTATGATTAAACGGAGGCAATTAATCAGTTTAAATAATTTTCTAAAAAGCTGGTTAATAAAGCGAAATATAAAAGCCATAGCTGATCCTTCAAATGCAGTGATGATTAATGTAAATTGAGAGAAAAAGGTGAGTGATAGTAAATTAGGTCACACTGATATTGCTCTTATAAGGTAGTTATAATAAACGTTTTTTAAGTTAAAAGTGCAATAAAGGTAAGATGTTAGATAACTTTTGGTAAATGGTTTGGTGCTTATGCGGCCCTGTAAATAATTCTGCCTAATAGCTGATCATTGTTGTTGCTTAAAATTCACCGTTTGTGCGTTATAAGTTTTACAAAGGGGACAAGCTGTTTGACGTAATTTCTATATTAAATTAATGGATTTTTCTTTGTTAATAATTGTCCATACACTTAATGAAATTGATATAAACACAGATAGGAACTAATAGTAACTATAAAAAAGCACCAATTATTTGAATAATTAGTGCTTTTTTAGCTAAAGTTTCTTCGCTAATTAATGCTTGGCCAATTTAAGTGTTCTTAAATTAGTTAGTATTAGAAACTTGAAGTATCAACAAATAAACCTACTTTTAGATCTTCTGCTGTATAGATAACTTTTCCATCTACTTCTACAACACCGTCAGCAATACCCATTACAAGTTTACGCATAATTAAACGTTTCATTGTGATGCGGTAGGTTACTTTCTTCGCGGTAGGTAATACTTGGCCTGTGAATTTTACGTTGCCTACACCTAATGCACGTCCTTTACCCGGACCTCCGCTCCAACCTAAGAAGAAGCCAACTAGTTGCCACATTGCATCAAGTCCTAAACAGCCAGGCATAACAGGGTCATTAGGGAAGTGACATTGAAAAAACCATAAAGCTTTATCAATATCTAATTCAGCAATTAATTCACCTTTACCATGCTCTCCACCATCGGAAGTAATAGAAATAATGCGATCCAGCATGAGCATGTTATCAACAGGTAGTTGACAGTTGCCTTCACCAAATAGCTCACCTTGACCACATTTAATAAGTTCTTCTTTGTTGTAAGAGTTTTTACCCAACTCTTTTTGGGATACGATTTTAGTCATAATCACTTTTCTTAAGATAATTGATAAGGTGGGGTATTAAAGAGGAAATTAACTTAATACCACGAAATAATGAGCGCCATACTGTATATGAGCTAGTAAAAACAATCAAGAATAATCAAAGTCCTTGATTGTATTTTATTTTTTATTCTACTAATGGAAGATAGAGTCTTTTAGCCGAGAAAACAAGCCAGCTGATGTTTCTTCCATCTCTTCTTTAGCAGTGATCTCAATTCTTGTATTAATTGCTTTAATTACTTGCTCAAAGGATTTTCCTAATAATAAAGGAAAAGCCTGATGGCAATGTGAAACTGAATGAATATTTATTTTACCTGATTCCACTAATGCTAAAGTATTTAAATTAAGTGTTAAATTTATTTGGTTGGCCTTTGGCATTACGATTGAAATAGGATCATCTAACAAGCCCAATTCAAATAAACGCGCAACAGCTTCTATTTTTTGATTGATACCACCAATGGCTAGTACGTTACCATGTTGGTCTAATGACCCTGTTACAAAGATATTTTGCTTCACTGGAAATTGTGCATAGCATGAGCTAACAGCTAACAATATAGCTAATGAAGCGCTATCTCCATCACTTTCTTGATAAGATTGTTCAAAAACTAAATTACAAGAATATGGAAATGCGCTGATATGGCTAAAGAAATGATTTAAATACCCCTGTACGATTAAGGTACTTTTTGCATGGATATTACCCGCAAGTTCAACTTTACGTTCAACATCTATAATTTCACCATCTCCAATCATATCACTGGCAGAGATTCTAAATACTTCACCAAATTCACAGGGATAACCTAATAGCTCAACAACTGCTAAGCCATTAATTTGTCCAATGTTTTCTCCCGACAACTGCAAGTTTACTTGTCCTTCAAGTAAGGATTGTTCACTGTACTTTCTAGCTAACGACTGGGCTTGATCTATCTCTTCGAAATAAGCAATCAAATCAAGTTTAGTGATTTCTTTATTGTCAGTGAACAGGTTTGCATATTGTAATACTTGTTTGAATAATTCAGGTGAAAATAGCAATTGTTTTTGATGTTCACATTGAATCGACAAAAAATTTAATAACGTCGCTAACGCTTCATCCTGTAGTGATTTCAAACCTAATCGCTGTGTTAAATTATGACAATAAGTAACAATCGCATTGACAGATTTTTGAGACACTGGTACTTGGTTTGCTAATTCACAAAATAATGAAGACACTTGTGTATATTCAGGATCGATTTGAATTAACTCTTCAAGCTGCAACCGACTGGCGACTAAAATGATTTTGGTCGTAATAAGTTGAGTTGATAAATCAGGTAATACTTGTTTTATTCTTTCAGCATTAATGGCATCACTCGCGAGTAAATGTTGACGTTGTAATACCGACTTAAGTTTAAACCATAGGCCAGGGTCAACTAATAAAGGACTAATGTTAAGAACTAGTAACCCGCCATTAGACTTTTTCAACTGTCCATCAGCAAAATTTAACTCGCCATCATTCATTAATGATATGCGTCCAAATAATGTCTCTTGATTAAAACTTAAAAGATACTGAGTAGGGTATGTATCAGGGATCACCTGTTTAAGCAGTTGCTCTGCACTTAACCAGTGACGACTATTAATTAATAACAGTGGTGTAGGCAACTTTAAATAGTGCGAAACAATAGAAACAGCGTCGGGAAAGAGCTCTGCTAATTCATCCTTTTCAATTTCTTTATACTGTTTAAGGTAGGCTTCAAAATGTGTTGTACATTGCTGTGCCGTCAGGGGATATATTTGCTCACTAATCTGATCATTCTTGCTAGAGGCATTGCTTGAAGTTAAAGGCGAAATAGTTTTGGTCAAAATGTATGCTCTAGTTAACGTTAAAGGAGGGCAATTTATCACATCCCTCCTAATAAAGTTAACAATAAAATGTGCTTATAGTTTAAAACCCTTAACCTTTTGTTGTTGGTATTTAGTTTCGCAACTATCACAACGCTGTTTGGTTGGACATTCAAGGAGGGCATCAATGTCTAATTCTGTTTCGCAATCAGAACATAAACCATATAACCCTAATTCCATACCTTGCAGGGCTGCATCTATGCTTTTTATTTGTTTTTTGTAGAGGTTAAGTGAATGACTTTCGCTGTGTACTAAGCTATCTATCAAAGTATCTGCATTCATATTATCTACCTGTGGAACTAAGTCATTAAGGTATGACTTTGATGAAGTAGCTAATCTTGCTTTCACTTTCTCTTTTAACACCGCAAACTCAGACAATAGGTGCTGCTGTAAAATATGTTGCTGCTCAGTTGTAATTTCTTGCATAGCAATTGCCTTACTCATTATTATGTACCCTTATAATAAGTAAGATTATTTAAAAGTTATTGATTTATATCAAATTGAACATCTTTTTTAGTACTATTTTTTGACATATTAACTAATCAATATGAAGTGAAATGTATCTGCTTAAGAGGCATACAATTTTAGATCATGTCTATTTTGATTTTTAGGCTCATTTTAAATAACAGCTAAAGTGCTGTGACTACCATTTTTTCCTTTCAGCAAATAAAGCATCTAAATCATTTTTATTTTCGGATTCTTTCTTCTGTATTGCTTGTAACTCTTCATTGCTCGTTTTAACTAAATGGGATCGTATTTCTTCTGCATATTGTTTCAATTGTTGTTCTTTATTTTGCAGATAATTATCTTTGGTGGGCACAGAATCAATGGCTTTTAATACTCTGTTTATCATTTGATTCGCACTGCCAAATTGCTGTGCAGCTTTAGATTCGTTAATACGTTTAATGCTATTTTCTAAGTTTATTTTTAGCTGCATCATCTCAATTTGTTGTGCTTCTGCAACAAATATATCAGTACTGATTTTACCTTTTGCATGTTCTGAGCGTAGCACAGCACGTATCTTTTTAGTGACTTGCAATAACGCCAGCGCTTCTTTGTTATCTTCTGGTGTTCTAAAACTATTACTATCGGGTGTAGTATAGTTTTCTCTAATTTGTTTAATTTGCGAATCAGTATTAGTGAGGTGCTCTCTAATAGCAGGGGTGCTAGGAAACAGATTTACCATGGTTAAAAGCGCATTTCTAATTCTATTTTGCATTATTAATAGCAATGATTTAGTGAATGGAATTTTGGTTGCGTTTAATAGGAGTTCGTCGACCTCAGTAATGATCGCCCGTTGCTTACTCATAGTAATACGTTTTTCAGCTTCAGCTTTTTGTTTATATTGTTCAATTATGTTGTAACCAATTAAAACAAAAAGCAATAAAGCAATCAGACCAAAAATTATTGTATATAACATAGAAACTCTTAAATAAAAAATGCGTTGAAAGGCAGAGTATAGAACATTACCACCCCATCATGGGGATTATCTTATTAAGGTATATGTAAGGTAAATATACTGCCGCGATTGTTAGGTTTATTTTCAAGTGAAATATAACCTTTATGTTGATTTGTTATATGCTGTTCTGCTATTTTTTTTGCAAATAAAAGCCCTAAACCACTGCGACCCTTATTGGCATTAAATGAATTTGATGTCCCATGATTGACATCCAACATATGCTGCGGATAGCCATCACCATCATCCTCGACCTTAAAAACGAGATATGGTGGCGTTTGAACAACGGTTATAGCAACTAAACTTTTAGTATGACGTAACGCATTAATGAAAATGTCTGAGAGCAGATATTTTATTAAATCTAAATCAAAATAAGCGAATAAATCTTTATCTATATTAAGCGATACATCGATATGACGACTTTGAAAGTAGAGTCGATGACGCTCAACAATATCATTCATTAGATCATTAACTGAATTCTCTTCAATAAAAATAGGTAATTGTTTTTTTTCATCCCTGTATAAGGCTAATAACTGCATTAAAGTACCGTTAACACGAGAGGTTTGATAATGTAAATCAGCAACGGTTTGATGTTGATGTGCAGTCAAATTATCTGCTAGATCTAAATCTTCTATTGACTGCATTAACATAAATAGTGAATTTTTCATGTCATGGATGCTAGTCGCTAATATTGTGCTGAAATCTAACTGATCATTATTATCCATAGACATACCTCACGTTACATTATTAATTAGAACTATTTTTACAGAACTAGGGCCGTAAAAGCTGACTAATATTTGGATCTTTATAGTAACGGTTATAAATAACAAAACGAAACAGCGAATTCAATATTTAGTGTAAATATATGGTGGTATGCAAAATAGGAAAGTATAACTTTGTAAATATTAGAACTCTGATAGAATTAAATGGAATAAGCCCTAATTTTAATTCATTGAATGATAAGCTGATAACATTATGAAATTACAACAATTACGTTACATTGTCGAAGTATTGAATCACAACTTAAATGTATCAGCGACTGCTGAGAACCTATTTACCTCTCAACCAGGTATCAGTAAACAAGTACGTATGTTGGAAGATGAACTTGGCATTCAAATTTTTGAGCGAAGTGGCAAACATCTGACTAAAGTCACACCGGCGGGAAAAGAGATAATTCGCTACTCAACTGAAATTTTAGGCAAAGTTGAGAGTATTAAAGCGGTCGCTAATCAATATACTATGCCAGATCAGGGAACCTTGAATATTGCTACTACGCATACTCAAGCACGTTACGCGTTACCAGATGTTATTAAAGGTTTTATCAAGCGTTATCCAAAAGTTTCATTGCACATGCATCAAGGCACGCCGACACAGATCAGTGAGTCTGTAGTTAAGGGTAAAACAGATTTTGCAATCGCAACGGAAGCACTACATTTGTATCAAGATTTGATTATGTTGCCTTGTTATCATTGGAATCGTTCTGTAATTGTCCCCAAAGACCATCCTTTAGCTAATATCAAACATTTAACTATTGACGACATTGCAAAACATCCTATCGTTACTTATATATTCGGTTTCACAGGGCGTTCAGAATTAGATGAAGCCTTTAATGCAGCAGGTTATAAACCAGATGTAGTCTTTACCGCAACAGATGCAGATGTAATTAAAACCTATGTCCGTTTAGGTCTCGGCGTTGGCGTGATCGCGACTATGGCGATTAATGAGGATGATGATTTTTGTGTGTTGGACGCAAGCCACATCTTTAAATCTAGCCTGACTAGTATCGGATTTAGGAAAGGGTCGTTCCTGCGTGATTATATGTATGATTTTATGGTTCGATTCGCACCACACCTAACTAGACCTTTAGTTGAAAAAGCTATCCAACTTAAATATACCGCAGAAGTAAATAAGTTATTTGAAGATATCGAGTTACCCACTCGTTAGTTTCGCAATATTATTTAGCAGTACAGTATTAACTAATAAAAGCCCATGATGGGCTTTTATTATATTTTGTAGCAATTATATTCAGTAAGTTATTTTAACAAGCAAAAAAATAGGTTAATTAGTGTGATTGCTATTAAACCCTCTGTAACTAGATAAATTAGTGATTGAGTTTGGCTAGCACGGGAAGAATTTTACTGACCTTATCGAAACACTCTTTATATTCACTTTCAACATTTGAATCTGCAACAATACCTCCGCCTGCCCAGCAATATATCTGTTGGTTCTTACACACTAAAGTTCGAATAGTAATACTGCTGTCCATATCGCCATTACCATTAATATACGCAATGCTGCCACAGTAAATTTCACGTTGAAATTTTTCTAGTTCACAAATGATTTCCATCGATCTTATTTTAGGCGCTCCAGTAATAGAACCGCCTGGAAAACATGCTCGTAGTAAATCTTCGCAACGATATTGAGCATCTAATTGACCTGTGACGGTGCTCACCAAATGATGCACGGCGGGAAAACTCTCAATATCAAATAATTTAGGCACAGAAACACTACCTGACTTACAAACTCGACCTATATCATTACGTAATAGATCCACAATCATTAGGTTCTCCGCCTGGTCTTTTTCAGAATTCAACAATCGTTGCTTGTTAATTGAATCCTGCTCAGGGTCTAAATGCCGTGGGGTTGTTCCCTTAATGGGTTTGGTTTGAACTTGTTTACCTGATAGTAATAAAAAACGTTCAGGGGATAAGGATATAATGACTTGTTCAGGTAAACGAATGAAGGCTGCAAAAGGGGCCTGATTTTCCAGTAACAAAGCCTGATAGGCCTGATATTCATCACCTTGATAAGGTGCTTGAAATCGTTGAGCTAAATTAACTTGGTAGCAATCTCCACTTACAATATAATCTTGTATTTTATTAAATGAAGCTCTGTATTCAGGCTCTGTATAGTTAGACTGCCAAGATTCTTTTAAATTGAAAGTGCTAGCCGAGCTCAAAACACCTGATTTTTCTCCTGCAAGCAGTTCAAGCCAATGATATCGAGATTGCCAAAGATTTTCGACCGTTTTATTTTGATTGGTTGTACGTTGCTGAACTAAAAAATATTGTTGCTGTTTAAGGTTATATAAAATTGCCCAGTCATAAAAACCACAATGAAATGGGCCTAAGTTCAACCCTGAATTTTTTTGTTGTTTATGCAGTGACTCAAACACTTCACCCATCTCGTAATGATAAGCGGCGATTACGCCCCCTGTGAATGGATAATCGGATTGGTCATCATGGTGAAATAATTGTTCACGCATCTTTTTTTGTGCAGTTAAAGGATCTTTTCCCATATTGCTTGTTGTATCAGCAAGTCGGTCATGAAAAATCGCATCACTCTCTAAAGAGGTGAGTGTGGCAATTGGATCTGCTGTGAAAATAGACCAATTACTATCAACATGTTCAGGGCTAGCAGATTCCAAAAACATAGACCAGTTTAAGCAAGAAAGTTGTTGCTTAATGAGAGTGATTATCTTTTCAGAAAGAAATAGAGGTTTTATGAGTGTATTAGTTGATATATAAGTCATTTTTTCGTATTTAGGCAACATTCTTATAACAAAAAGTTAGGCGGATAAGGCCAATAATATTACCATTGTTTTATTGAAAACGGTTTACTATTTATTGGGAGCGACTGATGACAGTCATTAAAGAGCAAGATTTTATTAACAGCGTTAAAAATTCACTGCAATTTATTTCATATTACCACCCATTGGATTTTATCCAAGCCATGGATAAAGCTTATCAAGCAGAACAAAATCCGGCGGCTAAAGATGCAATAGCACAAATACTTATCAACTCTCGCATGTCAGCTGAAGGAAAACGTCCGATTTGTCAGGATACGGGGATTGTAACCGTGTTTGTTAAAATTGGCATGAAAGTATCCTTTGACACTGAGTTAACTGTACAAGAGTTGGTAGATGAAGGCGTAAGACAAGCCTACAACGACCAAAGCAACCCGTTACGTGCTTCGATTGTCGCAGACCCTGCTGGTGCAAGAAAAAATACTAAAGACAACACACCTTCTGTTGTGCATGTTGAAATGGTCAAAGGAAATAAGGTAGAAGTCATGGTTGCAGCTAAAGGCGGCGGCTCTGAAAATAAATCTAAGATGGCAATGCTGAATCCATCTGATTCTATTGAAGACTGGATCGAAAAAACAGTTCCTAGCATGGGGGCAGGTTGGTGCCCACCGGGTATGTTAGGCATAGGCATTGGTGGTACTGCAGAAAAAGCAGCGGTTATGGCAAAAGAGTCATTAATGGAACCAGTGGATATTTTTGAGTTACAGGCTAAGGCAAAAGCTGACCCTGAATCTTTAGATACCGATGAAAAGTTGCGGTTAGAAATTTTCAAAAGAGTAAATAATCTTGGTATTGGTGCACAAGGGTTAGGCGGTTTAACTACAGTACTTGATATTAAAATTAAAAGTTGTCCAACTCATGCGGCTTCAAAACCTGTGGTTATGATCCCTAACTGTGCAGCCACAAGACACGCACATTTCACTTTGGATGGTTCAGGAGAAGCAACATTAACACCACCATCGTTGGATCAATGGCCAGAAATTACGCGAGAAGTTGGCGAAAATGTTAAACGCGTTAACGTTAATGGTCTATCTAAAGAAGATATGAGCCAGTGGAAGAGTGGAGATACATTATTGCTGTCAGGTAAAATCTTAACTGGTCGTGATGCTGCACATAAACGTATTCAAGAATTGATCACCAGTGGTAAAGGCTTACCAGAGGGAGTTGATTTTAAAGGTCGCTTTATTTATTACGTAGGGCCTGTTGATGCAGTACGTGATGAAGTGGTCGGTCCTGCTGGTCCAACTACCGCTACTCGAATGGATAAGTTTACTGACTTTATGTTGGAAGAAACGGGCTTACTAGGCATGATTGGCAAATCTGAACGTGGTCAACAAACGGTGGACTCAATTGCTAAGCATAAATCTGTTTATTTGATGGCCGTGGGCGGTGCAGCTTACCTAGTGGCTAAGGCAATTAAAAAATCTCGTGTTGTTGCTTTTGATGACTTAGGAATGGAGGCTATCTATGAATTTGATGTTGAAGATATGCCTGTAACTGTTGCTGTTGATAGTCAAGGAAATAACGTACATGAGCAAGGCCCTGCTATTTGGAAAGCGAAAATTGCCGAAATAGACAGCAAAATGTCAGAATAGTCATTAAATTGATTGATTGAAAAAGTAGTAATGGTATAAAAGCATCAACGTATAGATCTTATCATTACTAATAAAGGAATAAGTATGTTTGAACAAGTAAGTATGGCGCCTGCAGATCCTATTTTAGGCTTAACAGATGCATTCAAAAAAGACGAACGCGATCATAAAATCAATCTAGGTGTTGGTATTTATAAAAATGAAATGGGTCAAACCCCAATTCTAGCGACAGTAAAAGAAGCTGAAAAACGTCTACTTGCTGAAGAAACCACCAAAAGCTACTTAACCATTGAAGGAATAGCAGCTTATGGTGAGGCTGTTCAGACACTATTATTTGGTCAAGGCGCTGAAATAATATCTTCTAAACGTGCTCGTACTGCACAGGTTCCTGGTGGTACTGGCGCGTTACGTACCGGTGCTGACTTTGCTGTAAGCAAATTAGGTATTAAAAAGATTTGGGTAAGTAATCCAACATGGGCAAATCACGGCAACGTGTTTAAAACTGCTGGATTAGAAGTTGTTACTTATGATTATTACGATCCGGAAACAAAAGATCTAGACTTTGATGCCATGATTGCTTCATTGCAATCTGTTGAACCCGGCGAGTTGGTATTATTCCATGGCTGTTGTCATAATCCTACGGGTATTGATCCAACACCAGAGCAGTGGGATATCCTTGCTAAATTAATCGCTGAGCTAGGTGCTATTCCATTCTTTGATTTTGCTTATCAAGGTTTTGGTAATGGCGTTGAAGAAGATGCACAGGGGTTACGTAAATTTGCGCAATATAATAAAGAACTTTTGATTGCTAATTCATTCTCTAAAAACTTCGGTTTATATAATGAACGTGTTGGCGGTATAACACTGGTAGCAGAAGACAGTGACATAGCAGAAGCTGCATTTAGCCAGGTTAAATCAGGTATACGCTCTAACTACTCAAACCCACCTTGTCACGGTGCGGCTATTGTGACAACAATTTTGAACGACAAAGAATTGTATGAACAATGGGTACAAGAAGTTGCTGATATGCGTAACCGTATTCAAGAAATGCGCGATTTATTTGTAGCAACACTTAAAGAGAAAGGTGTCCCTGGTGACTTTAGTTTCATTAGTCGCCAATTAGGTATGTTTTCTTTCTCTGGTTTGAGTGTTGAGCAAGTTAATCAACTTAAAGAAGAATTTGCAGTTTACATTGTTGGTTCTGGCCGTATTTCAGTAGCCGGTATGACTAAAAATAACATGCAACCATTGTGTGATGCATTAGCAAAAGTTATCTAATTAATAACGATTTATTGATGTGATTCAACAATAAAGCTAGATTTAAAAGCGAGTTTAATTAGGGCTGTCGTCACATAACAGTTAACTAATAACTCGCTTTTTACAATCAGCACTATTGAGCATCTATTTATTTCATTGTTACAGTGATCTTTTGGCTGTCATGTATACCTTTTTGTATTTTTTCTGTTGGTTTATTAATCATCAATAGAATCGATCACTAGAAGATAAAAAGCAGCACATTATTGCAATCAAAATATTGTTTTTATTCTCTTTATCTAGCTACACGAGACAAAGAGAATATGACATAATAGAGATCTATGAGTAAAAAAATAAATCAAAGTCTTTCATTTTTAACAAAATTGAAAAAGCTGCCAATATCTGCAGACGAAGTAAAATGCTTATTAACTACCACTGCATTTAAAACTGAGTTATTTAATCAAATTAATACAGCCACCAAACGGATCTATATCGCAGCTCTATATTTAGAAGCAGACGAAGCTGGTGCTGAAGTATTGAATGCATTATATGCGGCAAAAATACGCCATCCAGAAATGGATATCACTGTTTGTATCGATTTTCATCGTGCACAACGAGGTTTGATTGGTTCTGTAAAGGGCGGAGAAACAAATACAACCTGGTATCAGCAGATTGCTAGTCTAAAAGGTCGCGGTGTTAAAATTATTGGCCTACCAGTAAAAAGAAAAGAATTATTTGGCGTCCAACACTTAAAAGGTTTTATTTTTGATGATATGGTTTTTTATAGTGGAGCCAGTATTAATAATATCTACCTTCATCAACAACAACGATACCGATTTGATCGTTATTGGTTGATTAAGGATCATGCTCTCGCTGATTCGATGGTGGATTACCTGCAGCAAGTCATCATTAACAGTGAAGCCGTGGTTGAATTAAATGCGCCTAGTGTTCCAAAATTTAATGATTTTAAGAAACAACATAAAAATTTAAGTCGCAATTTAAAGTTAGCAGGATACCGTTTCGACCCAGTTTACACTGATGGTTTAGCTATCCGGCCATTAACAGGGATCGGGACCAATAAAAATCTGTTAAACAAAGTTATTCGTGCCATTTTTCATTCTACAGAGAAAGAGTTAGTGTTGTTTACACCCTACTTTAATCTACCTACTGCTTTGTCGCGTGATATAACTGCATTACTAAAACGCAAAGTAAATATTACTATCGTTGTTGGCGATAAAACCGCGAATGATTTCTATATCCCTGAAGATAAACCATTTAAAACAATTGGTGCTTTACCTTTTCTATATGAAGTGAATTTAAGAAACTTTGCAAAAAAACATCATACTTCTATTTTACAAGGGCATCTTAATTTGCATTTATGGAAGCATGATAGTAATAGTTTTCATTTAAAAGGCATTTATTCTGATCATAGATTTTCATTATTGACGGGGCATAATCTTAACCCTCGTGCTTGGCGCTTAGACCTAGAAAATGGACTGTTAGTGGATGATCCAAATCAACAGTTAGCAGGGCAAATGAATGAGGAGTTGAGTAATATTCTTGAACATACTCGACAAATTGGTAGTTATAAAGGTATTGATGATATTGATACTTACCCTGATAAAGTTAAACAACTTATCTCTCGATTAAGAAGATTAAAAGCAGATAAGATAATCAAAGGTATCATTTAAGATATTTCCTAATCAAACGTTGTCGTTTAAGCTAACAGTGATGACGTTTTAATTTTTGCTCCCCTAAATTATTAAACTGAGTGAAATAGTTAAACTGAATATAATAATTAGATAGTTCGCTGACTGCTCCAATTCTAATTATTAGCCGTATTCCCTCCATTTTACTAGGACACACTGGCAGTATTGTTATTTTCATAACAAGTCAATACTCATAAAATTAATCCATATTCCCCAAAAATCATTGCTACCTTAATTATTCATTCACAACACAAATTCATAGTGAGTGGTTTGATCCTGCTAATGCTCATATTTTGTGCTTCTAATTTAATAAAAATACTTATTTTTCAATAAACTGCTGACTATTTAATCGTTTGAACATAAAACTGTTATTTATCTATTGAATTATCAATTGGCTTACGTATAATTCCTCGCATCAAGTGTTAAGACTTGATGCAGTGACAATGGTAGGCCTCTTGGTTTCTCGCATTGATAACTTATTAACCTGGTCAGAGCCGGAAGGCAGCAGCCATAGTAGGTGATTCAAGTGCCGAGAGTTTGCTGGGAGGTCTACCACCCACATCACTCCAATCGCACATTAGAATTCAGTTAATTGAACTCATTTAGTTAAATCCATATAATAATACACTCCTTACTCAACTTTAGTCTCTTAAGGTCTAATTATGACCCAATATAATTCTCGATTTGATACATCCCTTAAAGCACAACATTTTCTACCAAAATATTGGGGAACATGGATTTTGTTAGGCCTACTATTCATAGCTAGCTTTATTCCGACTGGTATTAGAGATAAATTTGCAGCATGGTTGGCAGATCGATTTTATAACGCAAAATTTCTCAATAAACGTAAAAAGATAGCTTTTATAAATATTGGCTTATGTTTTCCAGAATACAGTGAGCTTGAAAAAGATTTGTTGATGCGTGAAAATTTACGTTCAGTGGCACAAATTACACTTGCCTTAGGTGAAATTGCATTTCGTAGTCCTTCATTTCTAAAGAAACGTGTTAACTTTATCGGCGAACATTACGTAAAAGAAGCGGAAGCAGCAGGGCAAGCGATCATCTTTTTAGCGCCGCATTGTTATGGTCTTGATTTTGCGGGTGTCGCCGCTATTTCTGCGCGTGGTTATCCTCTATCAAGCATGTTTAATGATTACAAAAACCCTATTTTTGATTGGTTTGTTACAAGTTATAGAACCCGTTTTAGCCGTCTTAATGATAAAGGCACCTTGTATCACCGTAGTGAAGGTTTGAAACCTTGTATTAAAAGCTTACGTGATAAAGCACATTTCTACTATTTGCCTGATGAAGATCATGGTCGAGATAGCAGTCTTTTTGCGTCATTTTTTGCTACACAAAAAGCAACCTTACCAGTTATCGGTCGATTAGCGAAACTAGGGCGTGCTATCGTGATCCCTACCTATACGTCTTATAACGCCAAAACTGGTAAAGTGGATGTGATCTGTCATGCACCATTAACTGACATTCCAAGTGGTGACGAGCAAAAGGATACTGATCTAATGAATGCTGCCATTGAACGTGTTGTTAATGAAAATAGGGCGCAGTACATGTGGACTTTAAAACTCTTTAAAACAAGGCCTGAAGTTGGCTTGAAAATTTATAAGCAAGGATAATGCTAGGAGAGACTAATGCCAGTTATTCTCTTTAAAATTTTATAAAATTCTACATGTTTAAAAACTATTTCACATGTTTTAAAAAATGAAAGACAGCTTGCTGTCTTTCATTGTTAGCCTATCTAAGATAATCAAAAACGCTATAAAACCAATATTATTGGGCGTTAAAGCGTTGTCCAGTGACTTCAATACTTTCATCACCTAACAAATATAAATAAACATCTAATATTTGTTCTGGTGTTTTTAATAAACTCACATCTTCAGCGGGATAAGCACTTGCTCGCATCGCGGTTTTTGTTGCACCTGGATTAATCGCATTGAAGCGTAAGGTGCTATTCTCGTACTCATCAGCGATAACTTGCATCATGCCTTCAGTTGCGAATTTAGACACGCTATAAGGGCCCCAGTAGGCTCTTCCTTTGAGTCCAACACTTGATGTCGTAAAAATAGTACTCGCGTGTGGAGCTTTTGCCAATACAGGTATCAGATACTTGGTCATTAAGAATGCAGCATTAACATTGGTTTGCATTACTTCATCCCACATTTTACTTTCAACTTGCGTAAATGGACTTAATACACCTAGTTGACTGGCATTATGAACAAGTGCATCAAGTTTTCCATATTCACGTAATACCGTATCGGCAAGATCTCGATAGTGTTCTTCTGAAGCTCCATTTAAATCCACAGGTAAAATAGCTGCCGATTGTTTATTTAATGCTTCAATTTGGTCATAAACAGCTTCTAATTTACTTACTGTTTTACCTAAAAGGATAACGTTAGCACCTAGTTCTGCACATTTGATGGCTAAGGTTTTACCTATACCTGCACCTGCACCGGTGATCAGGATAGTTTTATTTTCTAATAAATTATCAGGCGCTATATAGTCCATTTATTGTTCTCTTGTTGTAAAAAAAACAATATGATAGCTTTTTTTAAAAAAAACTCACAATCTCTTTTGTAGGTTGAGACATTTTTTGTCATTATGAGCACAATTAATTTATAAAGAGGATTTATTTTGGATTATTTAATGCAGTATGGGCTATTTTTAGCCAAAGCCGTGACCTTTGTGATCACAATAGTGGCTGTTTTGATTGCTATTATTGCTTTAACCAGCAAGCAAAAAGCAAAGAAAGGTGAGTTGGAAATTACCGATTTATCAGAGCAAATTAATGACACTAAAACATCAATCAGCGAGCAATTATTAACACCCGCTCAATTAAAAGCAAAACATAAAGAAGACAAAAAAACGCATAAAGCTGAGCAAAAAGAACAAAAGGCATTAGCAAAATCAGAGACCAAAATAACCATTAAACCTCAACTTTATGTACTTGATTTTAAAGGTAGTATCGATGCAAAAGAAGTGGCGTCATTGCGAGAGGAAATCACCGCTATTGTGAGTGTTGCCTCAGAACAAGATGAAGTCTTTGTACGACTTGAAAGTGGTGGTGGTATGGTTCATGGTTATGGACTAGCTGCTTCACAATTACAACGTTTAAAAGACAAAAATATTCCATTAACCATTGCTGTAGATAAAGTCGCAGCAAGTGGTGGATATATGATGGCATGTGTAGCAGATAAAGTGATTGCGGCGCCTTTTTCTATCATCGGTTCAATTGGAGTGATTGCACAAATTCCAAATTTTAATAAGTTACTTAAAAAACATGATGTTGAATTTGAACAATTAACGGCAGGACAATACAAACGTACGTTAACTATGTTTGGTGAGAACGATGATCTTGGTCGTGAAAAATTTAAACAAGAGCTTGAAGAAACACACCAATTATTTAAACTCTTTGTAAGTGAGCATCGCCCGCAATTAAACATTGATAAAATTGCAACGGGTGAACATTGGTATGGCACTCAGGCATTGGATTTAGAGTTAGTCGATAAGATTCAAACCAGTGATGATTATTTACTCGAACAGCTCGAATCTAAACATATTGTGCAAGTACAATACAAAAAAAGTAAAAAATTAGCTGAAAAGATAGGTAAGAGTGTCGCAACCTCTGTAGAATCCAGCTTATTACAAATTATGCATACTAATATTTCTAGATTGTTTAAATAGCTCACCTTGAAATAATTGCAAAAGCCGACTATGAACCAGTCGGCTTTTATTTTTATTGTACAAAATGAAAGAAATAGGTTGCTATTCGTTAAAAGTTTGGATTATATAAAAAGAGAAATTCAGTGGACATGTTTACATTCCGTCTAAGACAAGACTATTTAGGTATCAAAGCAATATGAGCAAATCTCTAGTTATCGTAGAATCACCTGCCAAAGCAAAAACAATCAATAAATATCTTGGTAAAGATTTTATTGTTAAATCAAGTGTTGGTCACGTACGTGATTTACCAACAAGTGGCAGTGCCAAAAAATCAATCGATGCTAAAAAGAAAAAATCTTTAGCTGGCCTAACACCCGCGCAAAAAGCAAAAGAAACAGCGAAAAGAACGCAAGCTGCACTCGTTACGCGTATGGGCATTAACCCAAATAAAAACTGGGAAGCAAATTATGAGATTTTGCCTGGTAAAGAAAAAGTTGTCGATGAGTTACTCAAATTAGCTGCTGACGCTCCTACTATCTATCTCGCAACCGATTTGGATAGAGAGGGTGAAGCAATTGCATGGCACTTAAGAGAAATATTAGGTGGCGATGACAGTAAATATCAACGTGTTGTTTTTAATGAAATAACCGAATCTGCGATTCAAGAAGCTTTTAAGCATCCAACTGAACTAAATATTGATGGCGTTAATGCACAACAAACACGTCGCTTCTTAGACCGACTTGTTGGTTTTATGGTTTCCCCTTTACTTTGGAAAAAAGTAGCACGTGGTTTGTCTGCCGGACGCGTTCAGTCTGTTGCAGTAAAACTATTAGTTGAACGTGAACGTTTAATTAAGGCGTTTAATCCCGTTGAATTTTGGGATCTACATGCACAAACAGTTGCGCAAGATAAAACACAACTTCGCTTAGAAGTTTATAAACATAACGATAAAACATTTGCCCCAGTGACAGAACAAGAAACTGCAGTTGCAGTGGATGCCTTAAAAGAGGCAACCTTCACGTTACATGCACGTGAAGATAAACCAACTAAAAGTAAAGCAAGTGCACCTTTTATTACTTCTACACTGCAACAAGCAGCGAGTACACGTTTAGGTTTTGGTGTTAAAAAAACCATGATGTTAGCACAACGTCTGTATGAAGCGGGTTACATTACCTATATGCGTACTGACTCTACAAACTTGAGTAAAGATGCGGTTGCCTCTGCTCGTGATTTTATAGAAAAAGAGTTTGGTAGTAATTATTTACCGGAAGCGGCTGTTTCTTACAGCAGTAAAGCCGGAGCACAAGAAGCCCATGAAGCTATTCGTCCATCGGATGTATTGCAACGTGCTGAGCTGATTGATGTAACCGATAAAGATGCAAAACGTTTATATGAATTAATTTGGCGTCAGTTCCTTGCATGTCAAATGTTACCTGCACTTTATGACTCTTCTACCTTGGTTATTGAAGCAGGTGATTATAAATTACGTGCAAAAGGCCGTACATTACGTTTTGCGGGTTGGACAAAAGCTCAACCTGTTACAAAAAGTAAAGCAGATGAAGTTAATTTACCAGACTTAAAAGTGGGTGAAGTATTAACATTAGTTGAGCTGGAGCCTTTACAACATTTTACTAAACCGCCAGCGCGTTTTTCTGAAGCGGCATTAGTAAAAGAGCTTGAAAAGCAAGGTATTGGTCGACCTTCAACTTATGCGAGCATTATTTCTACTATCCAAGATCGTGGTTATGTAAAAGTCGATAAACGCCGTTTCTTTGCGGTTAAAATGGGAGAAATTGTAACGGATCGCTTAACAGAAAATTTCACCGATTTAATGAGCTATGACTTTACTGCGGCAATGGAAGAAAAACTGGATGCCATTGCCGAAGGCAAAGCTGATTGGCATAAAGAGTTAGACCGTTTCTATAAAAACTTAACCACTCAACTTGATACTGCCGAGTTACCCGTAGAAGAAGGTGGCATGCGTCTTAATGATCCGGTGATCATTGATGATGTCTCATGTCCAACCTGTGGGCGACCTATGGGTATCCGCACTGCAAGTACCGGTGTGTTTTTAGGATGTTCAGGTTATGCATTACCACCCAAAGAGCGCTGTAAAACAACCATCAATTTAGTTGATGGTGAAGAAGTTGAAGATATTTTAAGTTCAGAAGATCTTGAAACTGCTGCATTAATGGCAAAACATCGTTGTCCTAAATGTGATACCGCGATGGATAGCTACTTAATTGATGAAACCCGTAAATTGCATGTTTGTGGTAATAATCCATTGTGTGATGGACATACGGTTGAAGTCGGTGAGTTCAAAATTAAAGGTTATGACGGCCCAGTTGTTGAGTGTGACAAATGTGGTTCTGATATGCAGCTTAAAGATGGTCGTTTTGGTAAATATATGGACTGTACTAATGAGGAATGTAAGAACACGCGTAAAATTCTACGTAGTGGTGAAGTTGCTCCTCCTAAAGAAGATGCGGTTCATTTGCCTGAATTAGAATGTGAACAAAGTGATGCTTACTTTATTTTACGTGATGGCGCTGCAGGTATCTTTTTAGCAGCGAGTACATTCCCTCGTTCGCGAGAAACACGTGCACCTAAAGTGGTTGAATTAGCAAAATTCCGCGATAGAATTTCTGAAAAGTTTTACTATTTAGCTGATGCGCCACAACAAGATCCCGATGGAAATTTAGCAATTGTTCGTTATAGCAGAAAAAATAAAGAACAATATGTGATGACCGAAATCGATAAAAAGGCAACAGGTTGGACTGCAAAATATATCGATAATAAATGGGTAGAAGAGATACCTAAGAAGAAAGTGGCTAAAAAAGCGAAAGCGAAAAAGTAACTTTTCTTTGAATTAAAAATGGCAGCTTTCGCTGCCATTTTTATATCTGATGAATTTTATAACTAATTAAAATGGTGACTGAGTATTTACTGCCTATTATTGCTTTTCCAGATATAGCGTTAGCTTAGTGCTTGTTTTTTCATCATCTAGTAAGAATGTTATTCGCTTCAGTATGCTTGCTTGTTTAATTTTTTAAACATTTGTATATACTAGCGTTTTTTAAAAGGGTGGTTTCAAATGCGCATTGCTTTAGGTATTGAATATGATGGTGCTAACTATTACGGTTGGCAAAGACAGAAAGAAGTTAATTCTGTACAAGAAGAACTTGAAAAAGCATTATCCAATATCGCCAATCACCCGATTAGTGTCAATTGTGCAGGTCGAACCGATGCCGGTGTTCACGGTACAGGGCAAGTCGTGCATTTTGATACCGATGCAGACCGCCAGATCGGAGCATGGACCTTAGGTGTTAATGCCAAATTGCCCGATGATATTGCAGTACGTTGGGTAAAAGAAGTTGATGACTCTTTCCATGCCCGCTTTAGCGCAACGGCGAGACGCTATCGCTATATTATTTATAACGGTGTTTATCGTCCTGGTATTTTAAGTAAAGGCTTAAGCCATTATCACTGTGATTTAGATGCTGACAAAATGCATTTAGCCGGACAACAATTGGTTGGCGAACAAGATTTCACATCGTTCAGAGCGTTACATTGCCAAGCGAATAGCCCTGTACGTACCATTGAATATTTAAATGTAACAAGACGTAGTAACTTTATCGTTATTGATATTAAAGCAAATGCTTTTCTGCACCACATGGTGCGTAATATTGCGGGTAGTTTAATTGAAATTGGCCAAGGTAAGCAGCCCGTTGATTGGTTAAATACTTTACTCGATTACAAAGATCGTTCAAAAGCGGCTGCAACAGCAAAGCCCGGTGGTTTGTATCTTGTAGAAGTAGATTACCCAGAAAGATTTGAATTACCGAGACCTGCTTGTGGGCCTTTATTTCTAGATATTTAATGTGGCAAATTTATTATGACTAATAACACCATACAACCGGTTTTCAGTTCAGAGACATTAAGTGAATGGTTAACGCACTTAGAAAAATTACATCCAAATGCAATAGAATTAGGATTAACACGTATTACTGAAGTGGGTAAACGTCTTAACTTAATTCATTTCGATGCTAAAGTGATCACGGTTGCTGGTACCAACGGTAAAGGTACAACCTGTGCTTATTTAGAAAAAATATTAATTGATGCTGGGTTTAAAGTTGGCGTTTATAGTTCTCCACACATACATCGTTACAACGAACGATTACGTATTAATCTAAAAGAACTCGATGATAAAGCTCATTGTGAAGCTTTTGCCATTATTGAACAAGCTCGATTAGATATATCATTAAGTTACTTTGAGTATGCTACGTTAGCCTGTTTATACTTACTTCAAAAGCAGCACTGTGACTATATTTTATTAGAAGTAGGATTAGGTGGTCGTCTAGACGCCACCAATATGGTTGAATCTGACTTGAGTGTAGTCACTACCATCGGTATCGATCATATTGATTGGCTTGGCAGTGATAGAGAAGTGATCGGTTTTGAAAAAGCCGGAGTATTTAGATCACACAAACCTGCTATCTGTGGTGAGTTAGATGCTCCAGTCTCCATTTTAAAACATGCGGCTTCCATTTCAGCTGACCTTAAATTAGCCGGTAAAGATTTTAACTTTTCGGTTATTGATGATAAAAATTGGTCATGGCATGGGCAAAAAGAATTGTCTCCCATTAAACAAACATTGATGCCAATGCAAAATGCCTCGACTGCCATAGCAGTGATAGAAGCGTTAGCGATAGATATTGCTCCTCAACAGCTTATTAAATCCGTTGAAACGGCATCGTTAGCAGGGCGTTTACAAGCATTATCGGGTTATCCTTGTGACTTCTATATTGATGTGGCACATAACCCGCAATCTGCACAATATCTAGCGACACAATTACAACGATTAAAAGCAGACAAAGGCGAAGATTGTAAAGTACATGCTGTCGTGGGCATGTTATCTGATAAAGATATGAGTGCTACGCTAGCAGAAACTAATTTATTTATTTCAGATTATAGTTTTGTTGATTTGAATTGTTTCAGAGGCGCATCTTCAGCATTACTTTTAGAAGCTTATCAACACAGTCAAAATTATAATAATGTTACTAACAACATTGTTAGCAACATTACTAGCAACATTAATAACGACACTACTAGCAATATCAATAATAGGCATAATGTGACCTGTTATAAAAATGTACAGAGTGCTGTCGATCAAGTCGTCAAAAGTGCAGCAGCTTCTGATATAATTATTGTATTCGGTTCTTTTCATACCGTTTCTGATATTTTAACTAATTGGCAAGGGTAAAACGTGGCAACTCAGTTTAAAAACCGTTTAGTAGGCGTCACCATCTTAGTTGCCCTTGTGGTGATCTTTTTACCTTCATTGATTGATGGTAAAAAAACATCATACCAACAAGAGTTTGTTGCAACGCCTATCAAACCAGAATTACAACCTCATACTAAAACTTTCGCTGAGCCTGTGAGCATTAATGATCCTAAATTGGTTGTCGAACCCATCAAAGTCTCTCAATCTATTAAAACTGTTGAGCAAAAAAATTCTCCGTCAGTTAAAGAAAAAACCAACAATGCAGAATGGAAAGTAGAAGAAATTGCTGCTGTCTTAGAAACAGAAACAGCATCTACTAAGCAGACTGCGGCACCTACTAAACACAGTAATGCTGTTTCAAGTTATGAAAAAGTGAACTTTACTGACCCTGCATGGACTATTCAACTCGGTGCATTTGAAAATAAAGCCAATATTAATGCCTTATTGAAAAAGCTTAATAAAGCTGGATTTAGGGCACATACCATTCCAAAAGTTGTGATGGACGGGCAATTAACCCGTGTATTTGTTGGTCCAGATGTTTCCAAAGAAAAGCTTGAAAGTCAATTGCCTAGATTAAAAAACTTGACCAGTTTAAACGGAAAATTAGTACCGTTTACACCGATTGAGCCTTAGTTTTTGAAGCCTTTCAAAAAAATCTCTGTTAGAATGCGCGCGTTTAATACTTACTACAAATTAGGGTTCTTATGAATTGGTTTGATATCGCTATTCTCGGTGTAATTGGTTTTTCTTCATTAATCAGTTTAGTTCGCGGTTTCACCAAAGAAGCCATCTCACTTGTTACTTGGTTTGCTGCATTTTTTGTTGCCAGCAATTTTTATCCTGAAGTTACACAATACTTAACTCAAATCAATGACGATAAACTACGTAATATTGCTGCTATTGGCATTCTATTTATTGCGGTTTTATTAATTGGCGCTTTAATTAATTACATCATTAATCGCCTTGTTGCTGTCACTGGGTTATCAGGAACAGACCGTTTGTTAGGTGTGATTTTTGGTGCAATACGTGGCATTTTAATTGTCAGTGCAGTGCTCTTTTTTATTGATTCCTTTACTTCATTCCATGACAGCACGTGGTGGAAAGAATCTACTTTAATCCCTGAATTTGGGATTGTAATCGAATGGTTTTTTGAACATTTGGAAGGATCGTCAAGTTTTCTAAAAAACATTAAATCGACCACTATTTAGCGGTTGATTTAAATTAGTTACTCAATTTTAAGGTACATTAATCTGTACTTTTTTGTGAACACTCTCAAAAATAGAAAGGCTTTAACTTATGTGTGGAATAGTGGGTATCGTTGGTTCAACTCCTGTCAATCAAAGTATTTATGATGCATTGACCGTATTGCAACACCGCGGGCAAGACGCAGCGGGGATTGTTACTACATATGGTGGTAACTTCAAACAACGTAAAGCAAACGGTTTAGTTAAAGATGTTTTTGAAACTAAACATATGCAACGTCTAAAAGGTAATAGTGGCATTGGTCACGTGCGTTACCCTACTGCAGGTAGCTCTAGCGCTGCTGAGGCACAACCTTTCTACGTTAATTCTCCTTGGGGAATTTCTCTAGCACATAACGGTAACTTAACTAATGCCAAGCAATTACGTGCTGCATTAATCAAGTCGCGTCGTCATATTAATACCACTTCTGATTCAGAGTTGTTGTTAAATACACTGGCTGCTGAATTAGGTAAAACTAAAACAGATCATTTATCCGCTGACGATATCTTTAATGCAATTTCAGAAGTACATAAACAAATCAGTGGTGCTTATGCAGTGACTGCATTGATCATTGACCATGGTTTAATTGCTTTTCGTGACCCAGATGGTATCCGTCCTTTAGTACTTGGATCTCGTCAAACAGATGAAGGTGATATTGAGTACATTGTTGCTTCTGAAAGTGTAGGTCTTGATACTATTGGTTTTAGATTCTTACGTGACGTTGAACCGGGTGAAGCAGTATACATCACTGAAAACAGAAAGTTATTCACCCAGCAATGTGCCGAGAAAACATCGTTAACGCCATGTATTTTTGAATATGTATATTTTGCACGCCCAGATTCAACATTAAATGGTGTTTCTGTTTATGAAGCACGTTTAGAAATGGGCCGTAAATTAGGTGCAAAAATAAAACGTGAGTGGTCAGATTTAGAAATTGATGCGGTTATTCCTATTCCAGAAACTTCAAACGATATCGCATTAGAAATCTCTGTTGAATTAGGGTTACCATATCGCCAAGGTTTTGTAAAAAATCGCTACATTGGCCGTACCTTTATCATGCCGGGACAAACTCAACGTCGTAAATCTGTACGTCGTAAGTTAAATCCAATTACCGCTGAATTTAAAGGTAAAAATGTTTTATTAGTTGATGATTCAATTGTACGTGGCACAACATCAGAGCAGATCATCGAAATGGTAAGAGAAGCGGGTGCTAAAAAAGTATACCTAGCTTCAGCTGCACCGGAAGTGCGTTTTCCAAATGTGTATGGTATTGATATGCCTACACCTGAAGAGTTGATTGCACATGGTCGTAATGTTGAACAAATCAGCGATTGTATTGGTACTGATAAATTAATATTCCAAGACCTACAGGATTTAAAAGATGCGGTTGGTAAACAAAACCCATCGATTAAAGAGTTTGAGTGTTCAGTATTTGATGGTAAGTACGTGACTGCGGGTATCAATAAAGAATATTTTGATTATTTAGCAAGTTTACGTAGTGAAGATGCGAAGAAAATCCAAACTCAAAAAGAAGAAATTGCTAACTTAGAAATGTACAACGAATCGTAATCCTATTGATTAGTTGTTTTAGAGTCATGTAAAAGCACAGCTTCGGCTGTGCTTTTTAGTATTTGCTTCAATGAAAAATCCATCTTAAAAATTATGTTATCTATCCTCTACGTAATATTTGAACATGCATTTAATTAGATTATTGATAGCTTATTTGTAGGTAAATATTACTGGCAAATTGTTAATAGATTTATTTTAGCTATAAAAAAACCAGCGATTAAGCTGGTTTAAATTTTTTACTAGAATAATTACTAGTGCCAATTACTGACGTGTTTAGAATTCTGCGCTACCTGGAGCACGTGGGAATGCGATAACGTCACGGATATTTTGAACCCCCGTCACGTATGAAACTAAACGCTCAAAACCAAGTCCGAAACCTGCGTGAGGAACAGTTCCGTATTTACGTAAATCACGGTACCAGCTGTATTCTTCTTTATCTAACCCCATTTCTTCGAAACGTTTGTCTAGCGCGTCTAAATCTTCTTCACGCTGACTACCACCGATAATTTCACCAATACCCGGTGCTAATACATCCATTGCAGCAACCGTTTTACCATCTGCATTTAACTTCATGTAGAAGGCTTTAATATCTTTAGGGTAGTTTTGAAGAATGATTGGTGCACCAACGTGTTCTTCGGCAAGGTAACGTTCATGCTCAGATTGTAAATCCACACCCCATTCAACAGGGTATTCGAATTGCTTACCGCAGTTTTGTAAAATCTCGATTGCGTCAGTGTAGTCCATGCGAACAAATTCAGAGCTCACCATTTTCTCTAAACGTTTGATAGCGTCTTTATCAACACGATCTGCAAAGAAGGCCATATCATCAGCGCGTTCTGTTAATACCGCGTTAAATACATATTTAAGCATGTCTTCTGCTAATTGAGCTGCATCTGCTAAATCAGCAAAAGCGATTTCAGGCTCAACCATCCAAAATTCAGCTAAGTGGCGAGTTGTATTTGAATTTTCAGCACGGAAAGTTGGACCAAAAGTATAAACATTACTTAATGCACAAGCATAAGTTTCAGCATTTAATTGACCAGAAACAGTCAAAAATGTCTCTTTACCAAAGAAATCATTTTTATAATCTACTTTACCTGCATCATTCTTAGGTAAATTTTCTAAGTCTAATGTACTAACTCGGAACATTTCACCTGCACCTTCAGCATCACTACCTGTAATAATTGGCGTGCTGATCCAATTAAATCCACGCTCATAGAAGAAGTTATGAATTGCATGAGATAAACAGTTACGTACACGGGTAACAGCACCAAACATATTAGTACGTGGGCGAAGGTGTGCATGCTCACGCATATATTCAATACTATGGCGTTTAGCTGACATTGGGTAAGTGTCTGGGTCTTGTACAAAACCATGTACTACTACAGATGTTGCTTGTAGCTCAAATTGCTGGCCTTTTCCTGGGCTTTCAACTAACTCACCAGTTACTGCAACACTACAACCTGCTGATAAATTCAATACATCGGCAGTATAATTTTCTAATTCAGCAGGTACAACAGCTTGAATTGGATCGAAGCATGAACCGTCATAAATATTTAGAAAAGAGATCCCTGCTTTTGAATCACGACGAGTTCGGATCCAACCTTTTACTGTTACTTGGCTGCCTAATGCAAATTTGCTGTTGAAAATATCAACAATTGGTGTTTTTGACATCTTAAATAGTGCTCCATAATCACAGTCTTAACTGTTTTATACTAAAAATATTGATAGCTGCTTATATTACCTTGGCCAGTTTTAGATACAAGTCTCTCATTCTATATTAATGCCACTATTGCCCTATAAAAGCGGATTAAATAGCCATCATCGCTAACCACAGGGTTTTATCCCGTTAGTGGGGTTTAATTCAGTTGATAAATACAAGATTAAAATAAAAGGTAAAGTAAAGAGTTGAAGCTAATGTTATTTAGCTAATGTTATTTAGCTCATTTATTATTACTTTCGATTTTTATCCATCGATTTTTTTACATACTTGGTAAATCGCATCGCATAGTTTATTAATTTGGTGCTTGGATGCTACGTAGGGTGGCATGACATAAATAAGCTTACCAAATGGGCGGATCCAAACCCCTAAATCTACAAACTGTTTTTGAATGTTAACCATATCAACCGCTTTGTGTAATTCAACCACACCGATCGCACCTAATACGCGCACCTTATTAACACTTGGTAATTGCTCACAGGATAAAAGCTGAGTATTTAATTGCGAAGAAATAGAGAACACTAAATTTTGCCAATCTGTGTTTAAGAGCTTTTTAAGATTAGCGTTTGCAACCGAACAAGCTAATGCATTCCCCATGAAAGTAGGGCCGTGCATAAAAACACCCGCTTTACCCTCACTAATTGTTGTGGCAACTTTTTCTGTAGCAAGCGTTGCAGCAAAACTCATGCATCCACCTGTGATAGCTTTACCTAAACATAAAATATCAGGGCTTATATCGGCGTGTTCACAGGCAAATAGTTTTCCGGTTCGACCAAACCCCGTGGCAATTTCATCGGCAATCAATAGCACCCCGTATTGGTCACATAAAGACCTTGCTGCTTTGAGGTAATTAGGATGATAAAAGTGCATGCCACCAGCACCTTGGACAATAGGCTCTAGAATTAAAGCTGCGATGTGTTGATGATTTTCTGCTAAAAGAGTAGAAAGATCATCCATTGCACTCTGTTGCCAAGGTTGGTCAAAGTTAATACTAGGCTGCTCAGTAAAGTAATTCTTAGCAACAAAATCTTGATATAGTTCATGCATCGAACCGTCAGGATCCGTCACACTCATGGCAGCAAAGGTATCACCGTGATAGCCTTTTTTAAGCGCAATAAATTTTGTTTTATTTTGCCCGAGTGACTGCCAATACTGAAGTGCCATTTTCATGGCGACTTCCACAGCAACGCTACCTGAATCGCTAAAGAATACTTTTTCTAGACCCTTTGGTGTTATTTCTACTAATGTTTTTGCAAGGTCAACAGCTGGTTGATGAGTTAAGCCGCCAAACATCACATGTGACATTTTTGCGAGCTGCTGAGTAGCGGCTTCGTTTAATTCTTTAACATTATAACCAAACAAACAAGCCCACCAAGATGACATGCCATCGACTAATACTTCACCTGAAGTTAGTGAAATAGTACATCCGCTTGCACTGTCTACGGGATAACAAGGAATGGGTGATGTCATTGAAGTATAAGGATGCCAAATATGCTGTTTATCATAAGATAAGTCGATTTTTTGCTTATTTATCTGTTTATCGTTCATTTTGTGACCACATGTAAAGTAAAAGTGAGCTTTAAAGTTGACAGTGTAACTTTCAACATTAAACTAACCAAATATTTTTCTGCTCAGGGTTATAACAATGCACAATGCTATTTCAAATAACATGGTTAATAAAACACAAATTCGTCACGATTGGTCTGTTGCAGAAGTGAATGCGTTATATGCATTACCTTTCATGGATTTAATGTTTCAAGCACAAACAATACACCGAGCTCATTTTCCAAATAACCAAGTTCAAGTTAGTACTTTATTGTCTATCAAAACCGGTGCATGCCCAGAAGATTGTAAGTACTGTCCGCAAAGTGCACGTTATGATACGGGTCTTGAAAAAGAAACGTTAATGGAAGTCGAAAAAGTAATTAAGGCTGCTAAAGATGCAAAAGCGACGGGCTCTACCCGTTTTTGTATGGGCGCAGCATGGAAAAACCCAAAGCAACGCGATATGCCTTATCTTGTAGAAATGATTAAAGAAGTTAAGTCGTTAGGCTTAGAGTCTTGCATGACCTTAGGTATGTTAGATGATAACCAAGCACAACAACTCTCCAACGCTGGTTTAGATTATTACAACCATAACTTAGATACTTCACCTGAATATTACGGTGAAATTATTACTACGCGTAGCTATCAAGAAAGGTTAGATACTTTGGACAATGTACGTAGAGCTGGTATGAAAGTATGTAGCGGGGGTATTGTTGGTTTAGGTGAAGAAGGGAAAGATCGTTCAGGGTTATTAGTGCAATTAGCTAATTTACCCGTACAACCTGAAAGTGTACCGATTAATAAGCTAGTGAAAGTCAAAGGCACACCATTGGATAGTGTAGAAGATCTTGATGATTTTGAATTTATTAAAACTATTGCTATCGCACGTATTTTGATGCCTAAATCGCATGTGCGCTTATCAGCGGGCCGTGAAGATATGTCAGAACAAACACAGGCATTATGTTTTATGGCTGGGGCGAATTCTATTTTCTACGGTTGCAAGTTACTAACCACAGCAAACCCCGATGAAAATTCGGATATGCGTTTGTTTAATAAGTTAGGTATCAATAAAGAGGAAATAAACCTATCTCCTTACGAAACCGAAAAAACAGTAGATGCCGCTATTATTCGTCATAGTGAGAAAGATGAATTATTTTATGATGCAACCAGTAAAGTATAAACATGGCCTTTTCCTTTATTGCTGAGCAGCTTGCTCAGCGTAAACAGCAACACTTGCACCGTGCTTCTGTCCCCATCACGGGTAAACAAGCTCGTTATATTGAAGTTAACGGAAAACAATACCTTAATTTTTCTAGCAACGATTATTTGGGCTTAGCTTCAGACCCGTTATTAGTTAATGCTTGGAAAAAAGGTGCTGATTTATTTGGTATTGGCAGTGGTGGCTCCTATTTGGTGACTGGGTATAATAAAGTGCATCACGATGTGACCCAACAACTTCAAGAATGGTTAGGGTTAGAAGCCGTTGCACTTTTTAGCTCTGGTTATTCAGCTAATCAAGCTCTTATAAAGTTACTACTCTCAAAAAATGATTTATTAGTACAAGACAAAATAAATCATGCCTCTTTGATGGAAGCCGGCTCCATTAGTGCTGCTAAAATGCACCGTTTTAAGCATAATGATATGCAACATCTTGACAGCATTTTAAATACCCACCAACGAGCTGAAAACAAACTGGTTATTTCAGAAGGGGTATTCAGCATGGATGGCGATAGTGCACCTATCAACGCACTTAAACAACAATGCACCGCGCATAATGCTTGGTTAATGATTGATGATGCACACGGTTTAGGCGTATTAGGCAAAGAGGGTAAAGGTACGATTGTTGACCAGCAACTTGATAATAGCGATGTAAATATTTATATGGCCACTTTCGGTAAAGCCTTAGGTGTGGGCGGCGCTTTTGTTTCGGGTTCATCGCAACTTATCGATTATATTAATAACTTTTCAAAACCTTATATTTACACCACAGGTCTACCGCCGGCAATGGTGTATTGCATTGGTCAGGCTGCTCATCTAGCACAAACGCAGCAATGGCGTCGAGATCAGTTAGGAGAATTAATTCACTACTTTAAACACTTATCAGCACACTACGAAATTCCTTTAATGCCATCAAACACCGCTATTCAACCGGTATTAATTGGAGCGAGTGATACTGCCTTAGCGGTTAGTCAACACTTAAAAGATAAAGGCTTTTGGACAACGGCGATTCGTCCACCAACAGTCGCTAAGGGAAGTGCTAGGTTAAGAGTAACCCTTACCAGTCAGCATCAAAAACAAGATATTGAAATACTCGTCAAACAGATTAAACAGGCTATTGATGCAAATAACTTCCAATAAAAAAGTCCTAAAGCAACAGTCTGTAAAAAATTCTGTTAACCAGGTAAACGTGGCTTCAACTGATACAAGTAAAAAGACCATTAACAAAAAAGCGGTCAAAGCCTCTTTTTCAAAAGCAGCTGGTCATTACGATCAATTCGCGGATTTACAAAGAGAGATAGGTCACCACCTTTTTGACCTGATGCCTGTTAACGTCAAGCAATCGAGTTCTATACTCGATTTAGGGTGTGGCACCGGTTATTTTTCTGCTTTGTTACGTGAAATGAATATTAAAGCTTCACTTGCCTGCTTCGATTTGTCTCCACAGATGTTGCAGCAAACTGCACAAAGAAAATTGACATCATGCCAATATGTAGAAGGTGATATTGATGCTCAGCCATTTACTGCTGGGCAATTTGATCTGATTTTTTCAAATCTAGTCTTACAGTGGAGTGAGCAACTCAGTTTATCATTACAACAAACTAATCATGCCCTTAAATACGATGGTAACTTGTGCTTTTCTACCTTACTCGATGGATCTCTATTTGAACTTCAACAAGCTTGGAAAAGCATTGATAGCGCGGTACACGTTAATCATTTTTTAAGTAAAGAACAAGTTTTGACTGCTGTAAAACTAGCAGGTTATCAACAGGTTAAAATATTCACTGAAACACGTATAAAAAAATACCCCGATGTAATCAGCGTGCTTAAGGCTTTAAAAGGAATTGGGGCTAATCATGTGCATGATAGAGACAACAAGCAAACTTCAAATAGGCAATTATTAAATCAATTAGAGCTTGGTTATCAAACTTTTAAAGACCAAAACGGTTACTATAATTTGAGTTATCAAGTTTGTTATATTGTTGCACAAAAATAAGCTAATGCTTGTATTGCTAGCATCGCTTTTTAACACCCTTTTAAAAAATGAGTAAACAATCAATGTCAGAATCTACTTTAGCCCCAATAACTGAACCCAGTATGCTTACTAGAATCAACACAAATCTTGCTTCTACTACCTATTTTATCACTGGAACTGATACAGACGTCGGTAAAACTATTTGCACCAAAGCATTATTACAAGCAGCCAATGAGCAAGGGAAAAGCACTTTGGCCTATAAACCTATATCTGCAGGTTGTAGTCAAACTGAACAAGGGTTACGCAATGATGATGCGTTAATTTTACAGCAAAATAGTAGCTTGCAAGTTGACTATGCCGCGGTCAATCCCATTGCTTACCAGCAACCTATTGCCCCACATATTGCTGCCAATGAAACTAATCAGCCTATTAGTCTCGCTACGGTAGATCAAGGTTTAACATTCTTACAACAACAGTTGCCTCAATGCTTATTTGTAGAAGGTGCGGGAGGGTGGCATTTGCCGATTAATAAGCATCAGTTATTTTCAGAATGGGTCGTTGCAAATGAAATACCAGTTATTTTAGTGGTGGGTTTAAAACTAGGATGTTTAAACCATGCGTTATTAACCGCTCAGAGTATTGAACAGAGTGGGCTAAATATCGCTGGTTGGATTGCCAATCATCTTCAAGCGGAGATGCCCTATGTGCAACAAAATATTGTCTCCTTAACAAGTTTCATTAATGCGCCATTACTTGCTGAAATACCTTATTTAGATAATATTGAACAACAGAATTTGTCGCAATATATCAATGTAACCTTTATTTAGCTTATTTAGTCCATCTACCTATCACTTTACATAATGTTAATTATAAACAGTTAACATTTAGATGCTTTCAAACCAACTTGGCACAGCACGTTTAGTCCATTTTGCAAACTTCGCTTTATCTCCTCGATAGAATTTTCGATAAGCAGCAACAGCGTCACCATCGACTTTATAAATGTCAGGCATTGCTTGGGGGAAGGGGGTTAAACCGATAGCAGGAAAAGCATATTGTTCAATACTTGGTAAAACGGCCATCGACTTATGGTCGTTTTGTTTATTATAACGGTACTTATACTCATCATTTAAAGCCACAGTTAAATCGCGTAACCAAATGAAGTTATCGTAGGATTCTTCTACCCACAATACACTGGGATGCTTCATGTGTGTCGATTTATATGGGGTAACGAATCCTTTTTTATTTAATGCCGTACAAAGTAGTTGCACACTTTCTAATATCATTTTTACAACGTGTTGATCGCAATGGTATTGAGCGCACTGTTTTATGTCTTTATCTAATATAAATATGTTCATAGCAGCCTCTAGAAATTTTTATCTATGCTGCAATACGTCTTAAACCAATATAAGGATCTGTTTTTTAAACTTAGATTCAAATAATTCGTGCGTTAGATGCAATCCTTTTTTGCATAACTACTTTTGCTCATTAAAGGCCTATTCATGAGCAGCAAAATACTTTATCAAATTATGGAAATTGAGTCTTTTTATCTAACTTGGATTCAGATCATAAGTTCGTAAAAGTGATCAAGTAGTATTTCTAGGTATAAACACACCAATACAAAAAGTTAAGTTATTACTTGGGTTAGATTTAGCCAATAAATGTAACATTCTAATTTATCAATTTCTTAACCATTTAATTTTTGGATCAAATAAATGTAAACTAAAAAGCTGTTTAAAGTCTCTTTTAGAGTTTGTTAATGTATATTTTTTTATATCTGCATGGTAGCTTAAAAAACAAACAGTAAATCATATGTTGTTCGTATGCTGAAGGAGTCGATATGGTAGCTACGGTTGGAAATTATTGTATCTTGGTTGAAGATATTGGCTCCGCTGGAATTCAGGCTATTCTTCAGATTTCAGCCGGCCTTGGGACGCCACCAAATCAAATTGCAAAAAAAGTCTGCCAAGCACCTTCTGTGCTTATTTCTGAAATTGATTTAGAAAGCGCAGAACAAATAAACCAATTGTTGAAGTCTATTGGATTGAATACTGTCGTAGATAATGAAGACAACATTTCAATCGAAAATTGCCAGCTTTATGATGTCGCAATTCGTTACCTTGAAGTTACTCACTTAAAAGAAACGCTTGATATCATTTCTCACGTCATTGGACTTGAACCTCAAAAAATACTGTCGTTGTCGTCATTACCTCCTGGCATCATAATTGGCTCAGTCGGGATCGGTTTAATTGATGCTTTGCAAAAGCGACTAGGTGAAAATGCCAAGTTATTATTTGCTAAGGCCCATGAAGATATCTACGATATTTTTGTCGAAGATACACAATATTTGCCACATGAACTAAAAACTAGTTTAGAAAAAACTTATGGGAAAAGCCGAGGATATATACCACTAGATGTTTCTTATGAGGATGCAAAGAAATTATTTGTTAAATTACCTAAAGGTAATAGTTCAAGGATATTCCAACGTAAATTACTCAGTTATGACCTAGTGTTGGAAAGTGAAAACCATGCTCCTGAGGCAATTAGGGCTCTTGCTCAAATCCTTGATATGCCAGAAAAAATTGTACAGCGAATTATGCAAAATACGCCAATTGTTGTGGCAGAAGCACTCGATTATGAACAATCTATTCTAATGTGTGAACTCGCAAAGGAGTCGAACCTTAACTTGACTAATCGACTCTATAATTTTCAACAATACTCTCTCTATGTAGATCAATATCGTCATCACTCAAGCATTGCGGAGTTAAAAGAGTTTTATGATATTGCTTTGCCAAACCGTTTACCCGCTAAAATCAAAAGCGGTTTTTCTGAACTTGAGTGTCAAATATTAACGCCACAATTTGATGCAATGGGGTTGGTCTATCGTTTCGAACAGGAGATGGTTGAATGACGGACGCAAACAATCAACAACAATCGCAAAATAATCTCCATTTAGGAATTTGTGAGTCAGGTAAACTATTGCATATTGTAGGGCGCTTTGATGATGCACTTGAAAAATATCGAAATGCCATGGTTATGTGTGCTTCACAACATGCTCCCCAGGTGTTTGCCCGCCACTATGTAGACTGTATTTTAGATTGTTTACAGCATGCTAAACGATTTGATGCTGCGCTTGAATTGTTGGACCAAGCAATTTCAAATAAAGGCAATGAAAGTCCTGTTGTGATTGCACCATTTCTATTTCGAAAGCTGATTGTTTTATGTCAGCTTGGACAGCACCAAGAGGCTTTGATTTTAGTCTCAGAGCTGGATTCGACAATGTATGCAGATAGCTCCTTATATCTTGCATTGAAACAAGCATTAGTCCGACGTCAATCGATGCCCGAAAGGTGGTTAGATCAAATATTGAATCACCATAAATTTTACACCGTGCGCAAAGATAATGTTGATAAAAAGCGAGCGGAAATAGGACAAAAACATTAACTTAAAAGGGTAAATGCAGATGGCCAAATATGATGGAATGAAACCTGGAGAAATCCTAGCAGATGCAAGTGTTGCTGAATTTATTTCTAGCTTAGGGTTGGGTATTGCCGCCGCACAACAAGCTTTGGATGAAAATACTATTAGTCAACTTGGGCAATTTTCATTGCCTCGCGAAGGGCTTGGGAACAGATCTTTGCTTGAACTTGGTTTAATGCCAGCGTTTTATCACTATCAATACGCTGATATTTCCTGTTCTATGCAAATTAGACTTGAGGTCGGAAAAAGTTTTGAAATAGGTGGTCAGGCAAGTTTAGACTTTAACAATGGAAATAATGCTTCTTCGCAAGAAAGTTTAAATCAAAATAGTGAAGAGTCTGTATCAAGTACGACAAGTATTAACCGCACAGCCGAAATGAAATACCACGTCACTGAGACTGGGACTATGTCTTTAAACGGTACAAATTATACTGCCACTGGGGCGACACCTGCTTTAAGGCTTAAAAATCTTCGAGATCAATTATTAGGAAACACAAGCTCCAATATAGAAGGCTTAGTATATGAGCCTCCCATTACCACTCCTCCTGTATTAAGTACTCTAGCCACAAACGATAAAGTACTTATACAATCACCATTTGTAACATTTTTAAAAACAACGGTACCCTATGGTTTTATTTGGATGAAAGCAAACCAAGATACTGATTACATAATTAACGATACAACAACAATTCCCACTGTATCAGCCGCTGATCTAGGGACGTATGCGACATCAGTGTTAGCAAGCTTTAGGGTAGCGTTCACCCATCAGGACGACTTTGTTAGTATGTTCACCCCGCAAATGGCACAAGAGGGGGATGAGTTTAATTCTGTTGCATATGCTACAGGTGTTGCTGAGTTAGAAGGCGACGCACTTGAGGAGGCAGTGCTGTTGGCAAATTTAGCTAAATATATAAATTTACCCGTAGAAATTGAAGGATTTACTGACCGTGTAGGAAGTACTGCTAAAAATTTGGAACTTGGCAAAAGTCGTGCAAACCGGATGAAGGATGTTTTTATTGCACATGGTGTGAATGCAAACTCAATTATCATACGGCCTAGTCGAGGAGAAGCCGCTGCTGCTGAGGCTGGTGATAACAACGGTACGGCAAATGCGAATTATCGTAAAACGTCTGTCTATATTCCGACACTTGAGTCCTATGTATTAAAAGTGCAATCTACAAATACCATTCTTGATAGTGCAGAGATTGCACCTAACGCCATCACCGATACTAACCTGCAAAATGGATGGTTTTATCTTGCACCAACGGAAGCATTAAGTATTTCGGGAGAGGAACTAAATATTGATAATGGTGCTGCAAATATTCCTTACAGTGGTGGGTCAGTTAATACCATTGCTTCGGGACATGCAAATGCCTATGCTGAAAATTTAACGCTGGCAGTAAATGCATTGCCAGGGTATGCCGCCTCAAGAACAGGTGCGACGGTACGAATTATGAAAGCGACCGATACCTATAGCGTTAAGTTATTTTCAAAAGTTGACCAAAGTGCTGAATTAACAAGTAACGAAACATATCAAGTTACAAAGAATTTTAATAGTTCTACATCATCCACCACAAACAGCGAAGAAAATTCTCAGAGTAATTCTACTGTTGCTATTGGAGTATCGGTAGATGCGCGTTATTCACGACAATTTGAAATGGAAGTAACTGGTAACTCACAAATATCTGCAAGATTGGTTTCAATACCGGCGCCTCCTGAGTTTCTTAAGGTGATCAAAGAATATCAAAATGGGTTAGGAGAATGAGTAGCGCAGGCGCAACTGTTCGGGAAATGTCCTCAGCACCACTTCCTGACATTGTAAGTAGTCTTGGACTTGCGATTGCGCAGGGACAATTCGCGCTTGATTTGAATTCTGCAGAAATCGCAAAAACCTTAACCACCACTGAAATAGAGATTGATGGTAAGAATTACAATCTTCTAGAGCTAGGTTTTTTACCTACATTTTACGCCTATACAGAAGCAACAGTTGAAGCGAAGTTGAGCTATACAATCAATGAAAGTACTGAGACAGAGATTTCAGGCGAGCTTACCATTTCTTACGCAGTAGTTGCTGCGACAGTGTCTGCTAGTTATGCACGAAAGTTCAGTGTAGAAGCCTCTGGTTCATCATCAATTGCTGCACGATTAGTCGCGCTGCCACCACCTGAAAAATTTTTAAAAGTACTAAATGCAGTGATTGAACGTTAACCAACAATAAGAGTAAAGGGAGAGCATAATGAGTATTGGCCAAGATCTATTAAACGTACCAATGGGTGATATGATCCGAGATATGGCATTTGCTATTGCGGACAGTCAATTTCAACTCGATCAAAGCAGTATGCGCACTGCTGAAATGATGGGAGGGTTGCAAACGGTTTATGACGAAGAAGGTAAAATAAGTTTTGATGATAGTAGAATATTCTTTGGTTATGAATATATGACTGTCAAACAAGCATTAGCTTATGCAATTTTCGACGACGGACTAACGGGCGAAATAAATGATGACACATTGAAATTAAAAGATTTAATTCTCGATGTCATTGCAACTTTTGCAGATAAAAATAATTCAACAGGTACTTCAAAAACAGATAGGAGTGATGTTGTGGATGATGGTGGGAAGTTATCACCAGCTTTGAAGGAATTTGAAGATGAAATCATTCGAGTTCCAACACGTTTATCAATGATGGAACTTGGGTTTAGTCCGACATTTTATCAGTTTGTTGATACGATTATTGAAGTAAAAATTGCCATCAAAATGACTCGTGAATCTAGCTATTCTCGTACCACATCAAAATCTACAAACGATTCAAGTACCGATAAAACGAGAGGGCTAAAGTTCTCGGGTATTAAAGGTTTGAGGTTTGGCTTACTTGCCGCTAGAAACAATACAACTAGTAATAGTGTGCAAACTACACAGGTAGATGCCACATATTCAAGTAAATATTCGTATTCTGCTGAAGGGGCTACTTTATTGCGTACCAAAATGGTGCCTATTCCACCTCCTGCTGTGTTAGAAGATCGTATTCGTCAACGTATGGATATCGAGGCCGAATTGCTAGCACAGCAAATAGAGAACAATAAACCTAAAACAAATGAAAGTTAAATAAGCGCACCCAGACCAATCGTCTAACTATTTAATTTTCATTTGGATTCGTGCCCAATCGTGAGGGCTCATAAATAGAAAGGAGTTAACATGAGCATTGGACAAGATCTATTAAACGTACCCTTTCCCGAAATGGTCAAATCAATGGGAGTTGGTATTGCTCAAGCGCAATATGAACTTGATTTAACATCGATGAAAATTGCAAGGTTGATGGGGGGATATGATATCGAAGAGGATGAGAATGGAAACTCTTCTACAACTGGAGAACGCACTAACCTGGTAAAAATTGGCCCTAAAGAAGACGATGAATATAGTCTACTGGAGCTTGGATTTACACCAACATTCTATCAGTTTGTTGATACTTTGATAGAAGTGAAAATGTCAATATCCATGAGTCGTGAAACTACGCGGGCGAAGAAGATAAAGTCAGGGCAAGTGAATATGTCAGGAAAACTTGGTTTTTTCTCCGCTAAAGCATCGGTAAATGCGTCATCGGTTTCAGCAAGTTTTTCAAGCAAATACCAGTATTCAGCAGAAGGAAGTTCATTGATGCGAACCAAACTCGTGACTGTGCCACCACCACCAATGCTAGAAGAACGCATTCGTCAAATTCTTGATCGAGATGTTAAACCAGTAATTAAACCAGATGGTGAAGCCTAATATTTCAATTTAACTTCAGAGGAGTTTGATGCTATGACACTTAAATCTTGGAAACATCTTCTTGATGAAGTTGATGAGCCCTTGAAAGATTTTGAAAAAAATCCATCAAAAGAAATAGGAAAATTGCTTACAGAAGATTCTAAAATTTCTAAGCTGCTCCTCGAACGTAAAAATCTTGAAGCAAAGATGAGTTTCCTAACCCAAAAAAATGGTGAAAATGATTCAAGCTCCGACCCTCGATTTCCGGTACAAACGTTATCCCAACGGCGTAATGAGGATGCCCGTTGGCTTGCTCAACGTAAGGAAATTTTTTCAAAAGCAGAGGTGCAATCATCACGCCAACTTATTAGAGCACAACACCCCACTGCAACTGGGACTGCCAGAAAATTACGAACAGGGCAAACTGCTTTCAAGCAACGTAGTTCGCTAAAAGATTTTGATATTGAAAAACCTCTGCAAAGCTTGAGAGACAAAACAAATTTAGAAAGTGATAAAAAATTAAAGCAACATAAAGATAAATTACTTACCAAGTTACAAGAAAAACTTAACAGTGTTGGTAATGAAATGATTGATGACACACTAAAGAATGGATTTTCAAAGGATAAATTGAGTAAAAAAGCTAAAGAACAAAGCCTAGAGATTGTTCGTAAAGCAGCTAAAGCTAAGGAAAGTTATGAGTCAAGAAGGAATAAATTACTTTCAGTTATCAACGGGGGATCGGGTGATTTGGATGCAAGAGCAAAACTGATTTCTGAACGTTTAGAAAAAATGGCTGAAACAGGTGTGGATAATGGAATGAAAGATCGAGATGCTTCTCGAGATAAAAATCGAGACGAAAATAGATTGAATAGCATTAAAAATAGATTGAGGGGTTAGCTATGCCAGATTCGACCAAAGTGACTGCGCAAGGGATACAAGATATGTTAACAGCGCTTACCGATGCACTAGGAGCATCTCAGGCTCATTTATCTTCGATGGCAGCATATGATGCAGCTGGACGAGAATTACCGCGTTACCATATTCCACACTTAGATTTTACTTTTGATATCGAAGCTAGTCAGTCTACTCAACCAGGTGTTGGCTTTAAAATGGGGCCAAGGGAATCGAGTAGTGTCGAAACAAGTGCAAAAATTTCAGGCAGGATTGTATCTATTCCTCCTAATGCCGGTTTACCTAAAATTGAAATATTAATTGAGTTGGCATCACAAAAAATAATAGCAACATTAATAAATGAAGCTGGTGAGATGATGACCAATACACAGATTAGTGTAGAGATCGATAGTGAACTAACGGTCCAAGCAGGTGGAACACAACCAACATCAAATCAAAAGACATCTCTTTTAGTTGCTCAACAGTATTTGACAGATGCAGGCGGCATTGCCCAAATAGATATTGTCACGGCACAGTTACATGCTACAAAGCCTATGGTATTACGCATTTCGAGTGGTAATACGGAGAGCTATATTGCCATCACTAAGGGGGCTTTGACATGATCAAAACAATCACAGTAGAAGGCCAATTTATTAGTGAACTGTCTTTACAAAATATTGAAATGTCAGTTGTACTCGAGTATTTTTCAATTCCTAGAGGCTGGATTAAATATGCTGAGCTACCGTTTGATAAAAATGGTGTGTTCTCCCAAAAAATCAACCCCGAAGCATTCACCAAGCTTACAAGTTTTCCTGCAATGCAACTTCGCATTGTTCATCCTCAGCTGGATACAAAAAATGCAATATTGTTAACGTCCCCTGTTATTTCAATCAAGGAAGAAACTAGTTTTTTATTAAACTTTGGCACTATTTTTATTGATGTTAAAAGACCTCTTGAGCTCTTATCTCCGGCTTATGAGAAAGCTGATACTGCATTTTATGGTAGCATAATAAAGGAAAGTAAAGGAGGGGACTCAGGGGAGATCGGGTCTTCAAGTGATTTAGAAAATAGCTTACGCAAAAAGGTATCTGAATTAAATGTGGCTAAAATCAGTCTTGAGGAAGAGCTGAGTTTGGTTAGGAAAAGTGCAAAAGTTGCCATTGATGCAAAAGAGTTGGGTGATGTACAAGTTAAAAAACTCCAAAGTGACCTTGAAATATTACAAGGCGGGACAGAAGCCCCCAAAATTAATGATATTGCCAATGAAATATCTCAAGCTATACAAATTGACAGTGTAAATACCGGATATAAAATCTCAACAGCTAATGTCAAACTTAAAGGGTACATGGCTAATGGTGGCAGGAGTTTTCGTGCGCTTGATGCTGTTGAGTTAGCCCGTGTTAATCCAGAAACTGCAAGTGAAATTAGTTTTACTCTAAGCAACACCAATAATGACAGTTCTTCATCGCAAAAGGCGCCAGACATTGTTGGGCTTACACCCGCTACTGCGAGCCGTGTTTTATTACCCTTGGGGTTAAAATTACGCGTTATTGAGATGGAACAATCAACCAGCCCAACTGGAGGAATTTTTATGCAAAAACCAGATCCTGGAACAGAGATCCTTTTGGGAGAAAATTTTATTTCGGCTTTTGTGGCGGTTAAAAGAGGGGGGCAGAAAATATGAGTGATTTTAAAAAATTAACTCAAGATATTGCCACGGCACCACTGGGTGATATTATCGCATCGGTTGGGCGCGGTGTTGCCGAAGCACAAAAAGCGCTCGACGAAAGCTCAATTCAAGCCTATTTAGATCTTTATTCCGATCAAGCCCATTTAAAAGCGTTACGGGAGTTGGGGTATCGACCGACCTTTTATACCATTCCAAAAGCGAGTGCAGAAATTAACCTTGCATTTACTATTTCGGGTTCGTCACAAAGCGAGGGAATAAATAATCAATCCCTTGTTAGTCGCCAGGTTATGGCTCCAAGTAGTAACATTAATTTAAATAACAAGTTGCAGACGTTAAAGGTTTCTCAAACACGACGTGTTGTACCAAAACTTTATGCTTCACCTGTGGATGCAGGTTTTCAAAATCAATATAATTATGAAAGCAAGGTCAGCGCAAAAATTATTTTCGATGTTGTGGCTATCCCTCCTTCAAGTGAAATTGAAAATAGTCGCCCAGTTCCTAATGTCGTTGGGAAAACATTGGCACAAGCAACTTTGATACTGGATAGTCTTGATCTTAATGTTGAAACAGAAATTGAGGATGAAACTACAGTGATAGGGGGGCAAAACCCGGATCCTACAATTGTTGTATTTTTAAGCGTGGGTGAAACTGTACAGCTATTACCATAAGTAGAGATCATTAGAACAACCATAAGCATCTACGATTAATACTAAAAACTGGTTTATTTGATATTTTAAATGTTGATTTATTACATACTTGATGAGTATCGATGACTATAAGTTACTTACTCTAAAGTAGTGTTTGTTTAAATTAGCTCTGCCGATATTTGTAGTTTTTATTCTAGTGCCGTAAATTATATTCACGGCACTAGATAGTTACTCGTTATTCTAACCTTGATCTATTTAATACAAGCTCCAGCAATTTTAAAACAGCGATATAAAAAGAATGTTACCTACTTTAATACAGTAAACTATAAAGTTTACGGCGGTATTCAGAGACTAATGCCGCATCATCTACTGTGGCCAAAATATCTAACATGGTTTTTTTTGCATCGCCATTTTCATAACCTAAGTCCTGGCATAACAGACTATATAAAAGAGCAAGCGCTTCACTAAAGCGTTTGTTTTGATGGTATTGAATCGCAAGTTGGTATTGAATCGGTTGTTTATTCGAAGCATCAATTAACGCATTTTCTAACGCTATTATTTCTGGCGTTTGTGCTGATTGTTCAGCGAGTTTTAACTCTGACATCAAGCTATGATAAATCATATTTTGATCTGCCGTAGGAATAACTGCTAAGATAGGTTTTGCATTTTCAAACTCACCCAATGCTAAATAAATTTGTGCCGTTGCAAGTTTAATTTGGTTATCTTCAGGATTAAGATTTTGCGCTTGCACAATTGTTGCTTTCGCTTCATCTAATTTACCTTGAGCAAATAGTGTTTGCGCATCACCTAACAACGATTGCGCTGGGTCGGGAAGGTGTTTATTGATGAAGTTATTGATGAAGTCAGCATTTTGCTCTCCAGCAAAACCGTCTACACCTTGTCCATTAACAAACATGTAAACAGTTGGAACACTTTTTATTTCAAAATGCTGCACAATTTGCTGTTCTGTCTCGCAGTTTATTTTCGCGAGTGTAAAGCCATTTGCATGTTCTCTTTGTAGTTGTTCAAGTAAAGGCAACAAAGAACGACAGATAGTGCATTGGCTTGACCAAAAAACAGCCAGCACAGGTTTATTCACTGAACCTTGTGCAATAATAGTTTGAAAATCTTGCACGGTTACATCAAATATATCTGCTTGCATATTCGGTTTATCCTCTTTATTAAATATTCTACGAAATGTTTGCCAATGATACGTGAAGATTGATGGACAGCAAAGACTATGCGTTTGATATTAGCGCTATTATCAAGTGATTAACGTATAAAAAGGTGAGCATCAGCAACAATGTTATAAATATTCGCTTTGAGAAGTAATGAGTTGATTTTTCTTCTTGTTTTTAAAGGCTTGCAAAAGTAACATTAGACGCTCAATAAAAGGAGCATTTACATGTTAACAGGTAGTATCGTAGCACTCGTAACCCCAATGGATGAGACCGGCGAAATTGATTATAATGCATTAAAAGAACTTGTAGAGTTCCATATTAAATCAAAAACTGCAGCTATTGTTGCTGTAGGCACGTCTGGTGAGTCAGCAACTTTCAGTGTTGATGATCATGTTAAAGTTGTTGAACGTACTATCACTTATGCTGCGGGTCGAATCCCTGTGATTGCTGGTAATGGCGCTAATTCAACATCTGAAGCAATTGCATTAAGCAAATTATTTACTAATAGTGGCATTGTTGCAGGTTTAAATGTAACTCCTTATTACAATAAACCAACGCAAGAAGGTTTATACCTTCATTTTAAAGCGATTGCAGAATCGTGCGAATTACCACAAATTTTATACAACGTACCTGGTAGAACGGCGGTTGATATGTTGCCTGAAACGGTTGCGCGTTTAGCTAAAATTCCAAATATTATTGGTATTAAAGAAGCAACTGGTGACTTACAACGCCTTGCTGAATTAAAAGCAATCTTGCCTGAAGATTTTGTACTCTATAGTGGAGACGATGCAACGGGTTGTGACTTTATTTTACAAGGTGGTCATGGTGTAATTTCTGTATCAACCAATATTGCTCCCGTTGAAATGGCTGAAATGTGTGAGCATGCTTTGGCAGGTGAAGTTGAAAAAGCACAAGCTATCAATACTCAATTAATGCCTATACATACCAACCTTTATCATGAAGCGAACCCAATTCCAGTTAAATGGGCCTGTGCGGAGCTAGGTTTAATTCCTACGGCTACGTTACGTTTGCCATTAACAACATTATCTGAGCAATATCAGGGTACTGTTCGAAATGCCTTAATAGAAGCAAAATTACTGTCATGATTAAAAACAACGCACTGACTAAAATTGCTAGTTTGGTGATCCTAAGTTCAGCGATCACTAGCTGTGCTAGGTTTGATACTAGAACACAAGCAGAAGGTAATGATGATTATCTACAAGCTACACTAATTGAAAAATTTGATAGTGGAAATTTTTCAACATTAGAAAATCGTTCTACTTTTGATATTCAAGGGCTTTCAACGCAACAAGAAAAGCTAGGATTAAGTGGTAAAGATGTAGATGTTCGCCCTCCAAGTCAATTGATGGCTGTACTTGATGGTGTTTTACTCGACCCAGATCTTACACAGAGTAAAGTTTGGTTTAATGCTTTTAAACAAGAAACCAATATTGAACAAAAAGTGTGGGACTTAGCGCTACAGTACTTAGCATCCAAAGATGCGAAGGATGTTGTTGCAGACAGATCAGCGCTATCTATTGATACTGGTGTTGTTGTTAACCAACGTAGTTACGGCAGTTTAAGTAAAAATACAGTGCGTGAAGAAGGTGAATATCAATTACAATTAGCGGAAGGCGGAGATGGGCGAAGTATTTCTTTATCTGTTGACGCGACAAGCTATCAACAGTTAAATGATAATGAGCCGGTTAAAGAAATTTTAGAAGGCCGCAATAAACGCAGCATAGAAATTCGCTTTATCAACGACATGCTCAATTTTGCTTATTTGAAGCAAGAATCAGAGGCGTTAATCGCGGCTGACAATAAGCCTTTACCAATTAAACTTGGTTTTGATGAAAGTCATCAAACGGCTTGGATCATTGATGCAGAATTTACAGAAGTTTGGCGTAAACTACCTGCCTTATTGCAGTTAATGAGCTTTAGTCCTGTTGATAATGATAAGAATCTAGGTTATTTCCTAGTAAAATTTGAATCTCAAGATGCACAATATTGGCAGAAAAGAAACTTGAATCCAATTAACTTGGAAGAAGGCGAGTACTTTGTTCAATTAGGTGAATTAACCGGTGGGGATACATCTTTAACTTGGTTAAACTCTGATAAAAAACAACTTTCTGAGCAGGAAGTGACTGAGTTATATTTAAGTATCACTGATAATATTCGCAGTGTTATTTTAGAAAATGATATTCAGACTAAACCTTTATAAGAATAGTGTTTAGATATTGAAAGCCTGACTTGTGATGAGTTAGGCTTTTTTGTTTCTATTCACTGTAAGCATTAAAAATTTTATTACTAATAACACTCCTTATCTTTTAACTTTTAAAATTATTTATTATCTTGATCTTTTTGTTGTTGTACCTGTTCTTCTTCAAGTCGTTTCTGCTGTTCTAATGCCTCTTTTTCTTTTTTCTCTTTAATCGCTATCACTACACTATCGGGTAGTTTCATATTCGCGCTTTGTTTTAACAGTAATATATTGCTAAGGATGATTCCTAATACAATCACCACGATAAAGATCACCCAACCTGTAGACATAATTATTTCTCCGATGGATATAAAAAAAGCAGAACTTAGTTCTGCTTCGATATTAACCTTTACCTGTAGATTAGCTAGTATTAGTCGATCAGATTGTATTGCTCACGAAGAATATCGATGATTTCTTGTTTTGGATTGTCTGAAAGTACTATTTTTTTACCAATCACTTTTTCAGCAATACCAATGTAGGTTTCAGAAATTTTCATTAATACAGATTCAGGTAAAGCATTTTCTTGTGCTAATGCAAAACGTTCTGGCATACGCTCTTTATTCAAAAGAATATCAGGATCAGGAAAATGTTTAAGTAATAATTGACGGAAATCTTCTTTAGAATTTTCAACAATTTTACCTTCACGATAGGCTGGGCCATCCCAAATTCGAGATGAATCGGGAGTACCGACTTCATCCATATAGATTAGTTTTTCATTGCCAGCTTTATCCGTGACATAACCAAACTCAAATTTTGTATCAACAAAAATTTGGTCCAATTTAGCTAACTCACTACTGATCACTTCAAAACCTTCTTTTAGTAGTTTTTCATAATCAGCAATGTGCGATGCTGAAGTAAAGTTAAATGCAGCAAAATTATCTTCGATATTTTTACGTGTAATATTTACGTCATCAGCTTCTTGAACGCCTGCAATACCTTTTAAAATACCTTTAGTAGAAGGAGTGATTAACAACTCAGGTAATTTTGTATTATTAGATAAACCCTCTGCTATTTCGATACCGCAAAATTCACGTTCACCTTTTTCATAGGCACGCCACATCGAACCTGTAATATATTGGCGTGCAATCGCTTCAATCATTACTGGACGAGCTTTTTGTACAATCCAAACAAAAGGATGTGGGATATCTAGAATGTGGCTGTCTGCTAAGCCTTGTTCTTTAAATAGTCTGAACCAGTGATTTGAAATAGCGTTTAATGCTGCACCTTTACCTGGTACGCCATTCATTCCACCTTCGCCGTGCCAAATGCAATCAAACGCAGAAATACGATCGCTGATCACCATGATGGCTAGTGGAGCATCTGCTGCTACATCGTAACCTTTTTCTTCAATTAAACGTTTGCTATCGTCAGCTGTTAACCAATAAACTGAACGCACTTTACCACTGTGGACTGGCTGGTCAGTACGAATTGGTAAATCGTTGTTTACAGCTAATACTTTGTCGGCAAGACTCATAAAAATATCCTATAAAAAGTCAAAGTGAGCAGAAAGTTCTGCAAAAAATAATAAAGTCAGGATGATAGCAGATTGTATGTAAAAAGTTTTATGATAATTATAATAAAAAACTAATAGAATAGCTTATTTAAGCGGAGGTCCTGATACTAAAAGTTGCAAAATGAGACCGACTAGCACTTATAAAAATAACTGTAATCGAGTACTTATAGTTTTGTATTATCTATAGATGAGGCGATTTTAAATCATTAATTTCAAGTCACTCAAAGGGGTGCCGATACTAATAAACTCATTACTCAGCAATAGAACAAAAAACGAAAAAATGATTAACAAAATAGGTAAAGTGTTAAATGGCTAAAGGCTTCACATTTAAACAATTTCATATTGATGCCGCTCTTTGTGGTATGCCTGTCAGCACCGATGGTGTGCTACTAGGAGCATGGGCGAATATTAGTAATGCACAAAGTATTTTAGATATTGGTTGTGGTACAGGTTTATTATCTATTATGTGTGCGCAACGCAATAAAAAAGCGTTTATTACAGGTATAGATATAGAAGAAAATGCAGTGGGTGCGGCAACGGATAATAGTGAGCAAAGTCCATGGTCTGATAGAATTACGATCAAAAATAGCTCGTTACAGGATTTTGTTAGAAATGTTCAAACATTCTCAAACATTATATGTAATCCACCTTATTTTAATAGTGGTGAAGAAGCACTATTATCACAAAGAGCCTTGGCTAGGCATACTTCGGGTTTATCACATCAAACATTACTTAATGCTTGTTCTGACTTACTAATTACAGGAGGCACTGCTAGTTTTATTTTACCTAAAGTCGAAGGCATGAATTTTATCGCACTATTGGATAGTTGCGATATTATTAGTAGTAATGTACTAAAATTATCACGTTTGACTTTGGTAAAAACGCGCCAAGATAAACAACCAACGCGCTTATTAATAGAGATAACTAAGTCGTTACTCCCTGAACCTAAAGTAGCTGACTCTAAAATAACAGATTCTAAAACAACCTTGTCACAAATACCTGATCCGCAAATTAACACTGCTCTTGCAACTATGGCGAGCAAACACGAAACCCAATTTGAGATATTAACAATTAATGAAGGGAATGGTTATTCAAAGGAGTTTATTGCACTTACCAAAGACTTTTATTTGAAAATGTAGGTTAAGCTATTTTTAACTTATTTAACTTATTTAACTTATTTAACTTATTTAACTTATTTAACCTATTAGGTGTAATCAAAAAATTGTCTATGGTCTTTACCTGCACTAAAACTGCTTATCTTATTGCGGTGTTTTACTGCTTTCCAATGTGCAACCTGTGCGCCCTTATTTACATGAGGAAAGGAGCTGTCATGTGGTGAGGAACTGACATGCGATGAGGAATCCTTTTCATCAATAGAAATTTTTAAAAAATCACAAAGTATTTGATAGCTATTTTGCTTACTTATATCAATGGAAAGAAAACAAGACTTGCCTGAGAAATAATCCGTTACTTCTGTTTTATGATTTTCATAACAAGCCGTTAGATGTTCATCGGTTAATAAATCAGGGTGGGATAACTGAAAGGTTTGATCAAATGAACGTTTTAATACGGGACTAAATTGACCTGTTTTAAGCGTTAGGTGTGGCAACATTCTTTGTAATAAACGTTGAACGGAAGGTAACCAAGCGGTTAAGTCTCGTGTTAAATAGATAAACTGGGATCCCGGAAATAATTTATCTAATTGTTTATAATCTGAAAAACATGGGCAATCAGTTACTACATCGGCAAGAGCAAAGGTCTGTTTAGTGAAAGCAGTATGCGCCACTTTAAAACCTAAGTTTAAAAATGCAACGCTGATACTAGTCGTGCCAGTTCTAGGTAAACCGATAATAAAAACCTTACTCATGTATTCGTCTCTGATCAATTAATGAAGAGGATTGTAACGAATACCAAGTAAAGTTAAATCAAAAGTTATTATTAATTATTAGGCAGCTTTGTCATTCATTAGCAATTAACCATTATTAATGATGTGTTGCATTGTATCAATAATATCAACCGCCATCGTTAGCTGTTGCTTGGATAAAGGCTCAGTTGCAAAGTGGCCTAGGTCATTATCAAAATATTGGCCATTGTGCTCAGCCATATCTGGCGATAATGCAATTTCAATCACTATGTTTGCACCAATACTTAAATCGTTTCCTGCAATACCAAAGCCTTCTTTCACCATTTTACTGGCTAATAATGATCCTGGATTGACCGAAATACAGTCTGGGCCTTCACTGTTAAGGCTGAATGAATGTGTCCATAATCTAATGGCTAATTTGCTTTGTGCATAAGCTGGCATGTCATCAAGGTCGACTCTCCCTAGCATTGCATCGATATTTACTGGTGATTGCGCGGCTGATGATAAATTAACAATACGACCATTTTTACCTAAAACAGGTGTCAGCAATTGACTCAAATAATAAGGCGCAATGCTATTAACAACAAATCGAACATCTAATCCTTGTTTATTTTTTGTTGCTGATGTTTTAAATACACCTGCATTATTGATCAGTACATCGATGCTTTTATATTTAGCTAATATTGTAGCGGCAAGATCTTTCACTGCCTCGAGATCGGATAAATCTGCGAGCATGGTGTCTACTTTAGACACATTCGTTAAAGCAAGTAGTTTAAGTTGTGCAGACTTTAATTTTTCTTTGTTACGACCATGAATGATTAAATCATGCCCTAGAGATGCTAATTTCTTTGCTGTTTCAAAGCCAATACCATCTGTAGCACCCGTAATTAAAATTGTTTTATGCATTATATAACTCCAAAATAAAAAGAAAGATGATAAGAATCCAGTATTGAATACGCCCAGATTAAGGGTTAGTTATAATTTGTAGTGGATTTAAAAGTTAACCCATAAATTCTAGTTGGTGTTGTTTAAGTTAAATAATTATATGACCTAGTGACAATCTTGATAATATACTTAAACAGTGAATCACTTTATATTTTATGTTGATAATGATAGAGGTTATACAATTTTGAATATCGAACATTTAAAATTATTCTTACGCGTTGCTGCGACGAATAACATTAGTTTAGCAGGACAAGCATTAGGGTTATCAGCAGCGGTTGCAAGTAATCATATAAGTAAATTAGAGGAGAATTTAAAGGTTCGTCTGGTTCATAGAACAACACGTAAAGTTTCGTTAACCGAAGAGGGCAAAGCCTTTTTACCCTATGCCGAAGATGTTATTGCAAGTGTAGCTTCTGCACAAGCTGCGTTAAGGTTTACTGATAATGCTTTGAAAGGGACGTTACGCTTAACTGCACCTGCTTCGTTTGGGCGAATGCATCTAATCCCTGCTTTAACGGACTTTTTAGCACAGCACCCAGGATTGAATATTGATTTAAAGTTATCTGATTCCATAGTCGATTTAGTAGAAGGAGGGTTTGATATTGCCATACGCAACTCACAGCTGAAAGACTCAAGTTTGATCGCCAGAAAATTAGCGACCGATAGCCGTATTGTTTGTGCATCCCCTGACTACCTTGCAAAGCATGGCGTTCCTGTTTCTCCGCAAGATCTAAAAAATCATCAATGTATTTCTTTAACTGGTTTGGATCATTGGAGCTTTGCAGGAGAAAATGGAGAAATGGTGATAAAAGCAAAAGGTAACCTCAGTGCAGATAATGGCGAAGCTATTCGTGATGCCTGTGTTAATGGATTAGGCATCACCGTTTGTTCTAAGTGGATTGCCTACCAACAACTACAGGATAATAAACTCATTCCTGTGCTAACGGATTATCCTCTTGCTAGCGATACTTCGATATGGGCTATCTACCCGAGTGCTCGACAAGTTGCTCCAAAAATTCGTGCTTTTATTGATTATTGTAAACAGTATTTTGTTGAAAATGCATATTGGGAGCAGTAGACGACTTGAGGCTAAAATGAATTCACTTTCTTACCATTTATAAGAACCAGATCGAAACCTAATGCTTAACCTAAATCCCGAACTCATTTACTCTGTTCACTTTCATTCACTGCTTATTATTAACTACAAATAATAGTTGGCCCTAACGGTAACTACTGCAACACACTGCAACTTTGTGACACAAGACCATTGTGAAGTTGAGTTTTAATGGTAGTCTTTTGCAGGTTACAAACCCATAACAAATTGATAACAAGATACAAATCAACTAAATGAACTAAAAGGGATTATGAAAATGCAGAAGATTTTTAAAAACGGAATAATTGGATTAGCGTGTTTATTTTCATTTAATGCAATGGCGGAGAACTACACCATCGGTACTGGTAGCCAAAGTGGTACTTATTATCCTCTTGGTGGCATACTTGCTAAAATCTGGAGTGAAAACATAGAAGACTTTGATATGCGTGCTGAAGTAACGGCTGCATCTGTTGAAAATACGATTAAAGTGTCGACAAACAAACAGCTCGCAGGTATTGCCATGGGTAATGTGGTATTGCAAGCACATGAAGGTGTAAAACCTTTCCCACGTAAAATGGATGTTTCTGTCTTATTTGCTTTGTATCCAAATGTTGTGCAGTTTATTGTGCCTGCTGATTCTGAAATTCAGTCTATTCAAGATCTTAAAGGTAAGCGTATTTCTCTAGGTGCACCAGGTTCGGGTACGCGTGTGAGTTCAACTAATATTCTTGCCGCTTTAGGCATTACAGAAAAAGATATTGATGCGCAGTCGCTTAACTATACTGCGACTACCAGTGCTATTTCTGCAGGACAAATTGATGCCGGCGCTATCGTAGGCAGCATTGGTGTTGGCGCGATTACTGAGCTTGCTTTTACTCACAATATTCGTATTTTATCTTTTACGCCTGAAGAACTAAAAGCAGTTTCTGCAAGTAATGCTTCTTATCAAGAAATCGAAGTGCCTGCAGGTAGTTATAAAGGTGTGAACGCATTTAATGCACCAGCAGTGTGGAACATCTTAGTAGTTAATAAAAACCTAGATACTGATTTAGCTTACAAGATGACTAAAGTTGCCTTTGAAAATATGAGCAAAATTAATCAAGTGATCAGTGTGACTAAATTTACTACGTTAGAAAATATGAACAAATTAGATGGGATTGATTTACACCCAGGTTCACTTAAATACTTAAAAGAACAAATGCAATAATCTCAACAGCTTTCGCTTAGAGAAAAAGTTCAAAGTAAATTATCTTAGAGAGAGTCATTATAAAAACGGTTAATAGGTATTTATTAGCCGTTTTATTTTATGCATGGCAACGAATAGTTTACGCATAACAATTAACCTAGTATCAATTAACCAAGTAGTAATTAACCAAGTAGTAATTAACCAAGTAGTAATTAACCAAGGGACAATTAAGCAAGGAGCAATTAACAAATAACAGTAAGTACAACTTTTAACATCAGCCTTTTAACTTGATTTAATCATTAACGTAATAACTAACGTAATCAAGAACCAATCTATAAATCTAATAATATTTGGTGACCCTGTGGAGAATAGCATGAGTGAATCTACTACTACGTGTAAATGGATTTCAGACAAAATAGTATTAATTGCTGCATTAGCAGCTATATCATTATCAATCTTTCAAATATGGCAAGGAATAACAGCCGACTTAGCCGCTACCATATTTAGACCTATTCACTTAAGCTGGGTATTAATCCTAGTATTTTTTACCCTACCACTAATTAAATCGCAACGTTCGACAGGTTTATACCTAATGGGGCGTATCATAGACTTAATCTTTATTGCCGCGATAGCTTGGGCTTCTTATCATATCGTTGCCTTTGACTATGACGATATTTCATTCTTATTAGATGGATTAACAACGCTTGATCAAATATCCGGTTTAATTATTTTAGTGTTATTACTAGAAGCAACAAGACGTACGGTTGGTTTAGTCATGGTGTTTATAGCCGCATTATTTTTAGTGTATGCTATTTTTGGTAATTACCTACCTGGCTCTGTGGCAAGTAAAGGCTTTGCTGTTGAGGAGATCATTAGATTCCATATCTATTCAACCAATGGTGTTTATGGCGCGCCACTCGCAATTGCTGCTGGTGTAGTTTTTATCTTTGTATTGTTTGGTGCCTTTTTACAGGTAACCGGAGCGGGTAAATTCTTTATCGATGCATCATTTTCGATTGCAGGTAAATACCGCGGTGGCCCAGCAAAAGCGAGTGTTATTGCTTCAGCTGCTTTAGGTTCAATTTCAGGATCTGCAATTGCTAATACGGTAACCACTGGCGCATTGACCATACCTATGATGAAAAAATTAGGCTATAAACCAGAGCAAGCTGCAGGTATAGAAGCGGCGGCGTCTACAGGTGGTCAAATCATGCCTCCTGTTATGGGTGCAGGTGCGTTTGTAATGGCTCAGTTTACGGGCATTCCCTACAGTGAAATTTTATTAGTATCGATAGCTCCTGCTATTTTATATTTTGCTTGTACCTTGCTTTATGTCCACCTAATGGCGTGTAAATTAGGCTTACAAGGCATGGAAATCACTGAGAAAATTTCCGTGGTGTTAAAAAATGGTTGGCATTTCCTCGTACCATTAATTTTAATCACTAGTTTACTGTTAATGAGTTATTCACCTATATTGGTGGGTATTTCAGGTTGTGTGGCTATTTTGGTGGCTGCTATGTGCAGAAAGCATAGCCGTATAACCATAGCGGTTTTCTTTGAAGGCATGAAGGAAGGGGCGCTATTAGCATTACCTATTTCTGTAGCTTGTGGTACTGCTGGTATTGTAGTCGGTGTTGTAGGACAAACAGGAATTGGATTGCAATTTACTCAGTTCTTAATGGCATTATCAGGCGGTTACCTATGGTCAGTATTAGGTCTGATTGCAATTGCAGCGGTTATCCTAGGAATGGGATTACCCGTAACCGCAGCTTATATCGTTTTATCTATTATGGCAGTGCCAAGTTTAACTGAGTTAGGTGTGGGTTTATTAGCGGCACACATGATTGTATTTTGGCTATCGCAAACGTCTAATGTCACGCCACCAATTGCATTAGCTGCCTTTGCCGCTGCAGGTATAGCTAATACATCACCGATGCGATCCGCCGTTCAAGCATTTAAGTTAGCTCAAGGCTTCTTCATTATTCCTATTATGATGGCTTTTTCTGGGTTGATTTGGATGGAAGGTCAAAACATCGACTTTTTTATTGCTATCGTATTAACCATTGGTTTAATCGTTGCATTTGCAGGCACTATAGAAGGACGCTTAGCCACTAAGCTACCTTTGCTTGCCCGTGGGTTATTGTTGATTGCTGGGTTTACTATGTTAGTACCTTATCTTTATATCAATATAGCGGGGATCGCGATCATTGTAATGGTTTGCTTGGTTAACTATCGTTTATCTAGAACTGAAGATGAGGTTGTAGCTGCTCAAATTTAAATTAAGTTTATGGAGTTAACTTCCATAACATAACCTCTACAATTTAAGACCTACATTTTAATATCTATAAGTTAACCGCTATCTCCAAAGAGGGTGATAGCGGTTAATATCAAATTCCAGTGTTAATAAATACCACTGTTAATGTTTAACATTCAATTCCTAATTACCAACGTCCAATACCTACTAACTACTAACTAATCACTAATACCTAGTAATTAATGCCATATATTACACTCGTCATAAATTGCAACGAAAGCTGTATATGCATACAGTTAAATGGGCGATTTTTATTTTAATAGTAAACTCTCAAACATTTAACACATATTTGAAGCATTAATGTTTATTAATCGAACAAATTATACTAAATCAGTAGGTTAATATGATTATCCGCTTTTTATTGCATTCTCACCTAACTGTTTATTTATACAGTTATTGGTAAATGTATCACTTTCAACATTAATTTTTAATAATCTATTAAAATTTTATTGAACGATCGTTCTGTCTGTGTTTCAATATTATCATCATAAAAAGGAGCATGACATGATCAAGTTTTATTTTCACCACACACCAAACCCAATGAAAGTGGCTTTGTTTTTAGAAGAAACAGGGCTTCCCTTTGAGTTAGTTGCACTTGATACTTTAAAAGGAGAGCAACACACACCTGAATATCGTCAAATAAATCCAAATGCTAAAGCACCGGCCATTGAGGATGATGGCACACGTGTTTTTGATTCAAATGCAATTTTGATGTACTTATCTGAAAAGACTGGAAAATTGGCTGGCCAACCAGGTGATCGTGCTGAAATGCTTTCTTGGTTAATGTTTATTGCTTCTGGTCTTGGTCCATATTCTGGTCAATGTGTACATTTCCGTCATGCTGCACCTGAAGGTAATGATTATGCAGTTAACCGTTACTTACGTGAAGCGCAACGTCATTATGAAGTGTTAGATACGCATTTAGCCGGGCGTGAATATATAGTTGGCGAAGAGTATACTATTGCCGATGTCTCTGCATGGGGCTGGATTGATAAAGCGGCAGTAGTATTGGGCGAAGAAGGGCTAACGCCTTACCCTAATATTAAACGTTGGTTTGATAGTATTAATAGTCGTCCAGCAGCAGCGCGCGCGAGAGAGATTGGTAAAGACATCTCATTTAAGAAAGAGTTTGATGAAGAAGCTAAACGGGCATTCTTCCCATCTAACTACCCTAAAGTTTAACTTTTTATTTGCGTAAGGAATTAAAATGACAGAGCAATATGTACCACCTAAAGTCTGGGTTCATGACACAAGTGGCGGCAACAAATGGGCGAGTATTAATCGACCGGTTTCTGGCTCTACACATGATAAAGAATTACCTGTTGGTGAACACAATTTACAACTTTATTCACTTGGTACGCCAAATGGCCAAAAAGTAACCATTCTTTTAGAAGAGTTATTAGTAGCAGGTGTTAAAGAAGCTGAATATGATGCTTACTTGATCAACATTGGTGAAGGCGATCAATTCTCTTCAGGATTTGTGGGTGCAAACCCTAACTCTAAAATTCCAGCGCTGGTGGATAAATCGAGTGATCAGTCTGTTAATGTGTTTGAATCCGCTTCAATTTTAGTTCATTTAGCAGAGAAATTTGGGCATTTTTTACCAACACAAGGTGCGGCGAGAACAACGACCTTTAATTGGTTATTTTGGGCTCAAGGTTCAGCTCCTTTCTTGGGTGGTGGATTTGGTCATTTTTATGCTTACGCAGATGAAAAATTTGAGTATCCAATCAATCGTTTTGCAATGGAAGCTAAGCGTCAACTGGATGTATTAGATAAGCAACTTGCTAACAATACTTATGTAGCGGGTGAAGAGTTTACAATTGCTGATATCGCAATATGGCCATGGTATGGAAATCTAGTACTTGGGAACTTATATGATGCTGCAGAGTTTTTACAAGTTGACACTTATACGCACGTTTTACGATGGGCAAAAATGCTTGAAGCACGAGAAGGTGTACAAAGAGGTCGTATAATAAACCGTTCTTGGGGTGAGGATTGGGAACAAGTTCCTGAGCGTCATTCAGCTGCAGATATTGATGCAGTATTAGCTAAAAAACCAAAATAGGTTTAAAGCTTAAACGTCGAGTGGGCGTACGTACTATGCAAGTGCTAAATAAGTGCTTATAGAAGAAGGCCAAGTAAGATAATCTCCTACTTGGCCTTTTTATATTTTGTAATCTAACTATTTAGCATCGGCAGGCAATAAAAATAAGCCCGTTGGATTAATCGTTAAAAATGCTCGTTCAGCTAAAGAGGCATTAAATTGTGAAGAGTTAAGCTGCAATAATATTTCATGCTCTTGCCAAGTTACACTCACTTCGTACATAGCCCCCATATAAGCAACTTTGTTCACTTGGCAACGTTGACTTTCATCACCTTGGTTAGTTAATAGGATCGCTTCAGGTCTAACGCCAATTAAATAGTTTCCACTTTTAAAACCTTCAACCATGGTCGGATCGGCAGGGGTCTTGTAACCATTAATGTTAATTTGTTCACCATCAAACTCACCTGGGAAGATATTAGCTTCACCCATAAAGTTTGCCATAAACATCGACGCTGGATTTTTGTAAAGCTCAGTGGGCGAACCTTGCTGCATAATTTCGCCATCTTTCATTACTATCACGGTATCTGACACGGCAAATGCTTCAGTTTGGTCATGCGTTACATACAAAGAAGTGATGTTGAAACGTTGCTGTAGTTCACGAATGGTTTCTCGCATGCTACGGCGTAAATTTGCATCTAAATTACTGAGAGGTTCATCAAACAACAACACTTTTGGTTTTAATACTAGCGCACGGGCCAGTGCCACACGTTGTTGTTGACCACCGGATATTTGATCCACATAACGCTCCCCAAAGCCTTCTAAATCAACTAATTTTAATGCTTCATCAACACGTTGTTTAGTTTCAGCTTTAGAGATGCCTAGCATCTTTAATCCATAGGCAACGTTTTGGTGTAATGATAAGTGAGGAAATAGTGCATAGGACTGAAATACCATACAGATATCACGCTGTTGAATCGAAGTATTGGTTACATCCTCACCATCAATAAATATTTGACCGCTGGTGGGCTTTTCCAATCCAGCCACTAAACGCAATACTGTTGTTTTCCCACAACCAGAAGGACCTAATAATGTAACTAAACTGCCTTTTTTGATCTCTAAGTCTAAGTTGCCTATGACTTCTTTATCGTCAAACTTTTTGCAGATATTTTTTAATACTACGAAGTTTTCATTTTCCATTTTACTGTTTTCCATTAATCGTTACTCCAGTCATTATTCTTGGTTGGTTGCTTTAGAACGAGATACACGGGTATCACCAACAAGGAAGTCAAAAATTAAAATAATTGCTAACATCACCACGATCAGCACTGATCCGTAGGAAATAGCGATACCGTATTCACCATCTTCAACACGATTCAAAATATAAGAAGTGGCAACACGCGTTTCCGGTGTAACTAAGAATATAATGGCACTTACTGTGGTCATTGCGCGCACAAAGCTATAAATCAGTGTCGATAAAATAGCTGGTTTTAATAACGGAAGTAGAATATGGGTAATCGTTTTTAAAGAATTAGCGCGTAAACTTAATGAAGCTTCATCCAATGATTTATCCAATTGGCCCAGTCCTGCTATACCAGAGCGTATCCCAACTGGCACATTCCTCATCACCATTGAGATCACCACAATCGCGGCTGTTCCCGTTAGATAAATTGGCGCATCATTAAAGGCTAATATGTAAGACACACCAGCTACTGTTCCGGGTACAGCAAAACAAAGCATGGTTGAGAACTCAATCACTTTTTTGCCACGGAATTGTTGTCTAACCACTATGTAAGCAATCAATAAACCGAAGAAAGCAGTTATTGGTGCGGCAATACCAGCATAAGTCATGGTAGTGATTAAAGAAGGCCAAGCTCCCTCACTCATTCCCATACCAAATAGGTTGATGTAGTTATTAAATGTCAGGCTGTAATCAACACCCCAGTTAACCGTAAAGCTGCCATAAAAGATGCTGCCGTAAAGAAGCACATTAAAGGCCATCCAAAAATACAGAAGACCCGATACACCTAGTTTCAACGATGGTGGTAGTGGTTGAACATCACCACGGTAAGACTTACCTGAAATAGTCACGTATGAACGTTTACCAATCCATAGATACTGCACTACAAAAATAGCTAAAGAGAATAACAGTAGCACTGCACCTAAAGTACTTGCCGAAGCATAATCAAGTTGAGCACCCGCAATGTAGAAATAAATCTGTGTTGCTAATACATCAAAACTACCACCCAGTACCAATGGATTACTGAAGTCAGCAAGAGATTGTACGAAGATGATTAAAAAGGAATTAGCCAATGCAGGTTTTAATAATGGCATCACAATTTGAAAGAAGGTTTGGTAACGGTTAGCACGTAATGTATATGACGCTTCTTCTAATGAAGGGTGTAAAGATTTCATTGCACCGTCAATAATCATGAAAGACATAGGTGCAAAAGCAAGTACTTGAGCCATCCAAATACCAGTAAAACCATATAACCAGTTAGTTTGTTCTAAACCGAACCAATCGACCATTAATTCAGTAATATAACCTGAACGACCAAGCATTAAAGTTACGCCTAAACCTACAACAAAGGGTGGAGTTACAATCGGTAGAATAGAAAATATGCGCGCGATAAAAGCGGAACGTTTTGCAATACGCGTAGTATAAATGGCAAAAATGAGACCAAAAAAAGTAGCACCGATTCCAACTGAAGTACCCAACATAACCGAGTTTAATATAATTTGTATAATGTGCGATTTAGTGAGTATTTCAAGGAACTGGAACAGTACAAAATTACCAGCATCATCCTGAAACATCGGTACAAAAATGGCAATACTTGGATAAATGATAAAAGTAGAGATTAATATAATGATGGAAATGAGCGATGCGATAATAAACACATCACCACCAAGGTATTCCATTCTTGAAAAGGCGAGTGTCATTACTGCGCCAAGGCCAATGAATAGAACAATCGTGGAGTAACCTAAACCTTGTTCAGTATACCAGGATGAAAGTAGCGTTATAAACATACAGAAAATAGAAAAAACAATATCGAACCAATGTTGTTTTTTGGCGTATTTGTTTTGTATTTTACGAGGGCGAATTAATAAACCGAGCGGTAAGATAAACCATAGCCAAGAAATATTAGCTGAGCTCCAGCCCATAGCCATGTTAATTTCTTCAAAAGTGGAATCGAACACCCCATAATCGAGTGAAAAACTGGGGAGGAATATAAAGCCGGCAAGTAACACCAAAACCCAATAAAAAATAGGATCTCGATGTTCAGGAGTAGGCCGGTGACGAGTAGATGATTTATCTGTTATATCATTCATTGTAAAATACCGAGTTAATAAAAAGTTATTTTTAATCAATTTGTTAGATTAAGTATTCCCGAACTGCAGCAAATGGAAATGTAATTTGTAATCGCGATTGATAATAGAATTAAAATAAAATATTAAGGGGAGATGAGCAGTACTAATACTGCTCATCTAAGTGAAGGTTATTCACCCATTTTTACTTCGTTTACCCATTTATCGATTAAACGTTTACGCTCACTAGATGAGCCGTACTTATTCATATCGTAATTAATTAAGGTTAGTTTTTTAGGGTCCAGCGCATTAGGTGATTGCTCTGCGGTTGTGTTGGTTAAAATTTGGAACGATTGACCTTTGTTCCAAGCTAACTCTTGGCCTTCTTTTGATAATACATAATCGACAAAAAGTTTTGCATTATCTAGGTTACGAGCCCCTTTAATAATACTCACACCACCAATTTCATAACCGGTTCCTTCACAAGGAGAAATAAGCTCCAATGGTGCACCTTTGGATTGTTCAAGTGAATAGTCATGTAAGAAGCCTACACCGATTGCGATTTCACCACGTGCAGAGTTACGAGATGGTGTTACACCTGATTTAGTGTATTGAGAGATGTTTTTATCTAATGCTTTGAAGTAATCAAACGCTTTATCTTCAGTCCAAAGTTGGATGAAGGTTGCTAATGCAGTGTATGCAGTGCCTGAACTTTGTGGGTCAGAAATTTGAATTTCATCTTTATATTCTGGTTTAGTCAGGTCACTCCAACAACGTGGGATTTCTAACCCTTTCTCTGCAAGGCGTTCAGTATTCACACCAAAACCAAGAATGCCCATATAAACGGCAGATGAGTAATTACCTTTACGCTTAGCTGGATCTTTGTATTGATCCATAATGAATTCAAGCTGAGGAGACTTATAAGGTTGCAGTAAATCCATTTCACCCGCTTGAGATTGTGGATCTAGCGTACCACCATACCAAACATCGGCACGAGGGTTCTTTTTCTCTGCTTCAATTTTAGCAAACGTGCTACCAGAGCCGTTACGTACAAATGAAGTTTTAACATCATATTTTTCAGAGAATGCTTTAGTTTCTGCTGAACACATTGCATTGGTTGCACTGCAGTAAACAACAAGTCGACCTTCAGCAACGGCTTGTGGTGCAATGGTCATTGTGGAGCCTAGAACACAAGCGGCTAATAAAGTACGTTGAGTGCTAATTTTCATATTCTTTCCCTTCCTTTTTTTGATAAAAAACTAATATTTCACTGTGTGAATAAATAATGCCAAAGCATTTAGTCTCGTTATTCCATTCAACTATTCTGCTAATACAAATATGAATAATGGTGTTAAAACATTCTAAATTTTCTTTTCAAGAAAACACAAGCGTTAGCAAGTAACAACAATACGGCTAGCCATTCGCGTTATCTCGCACATCCTGTGCTTTTACAAAAGGTAAGATCAGTAAACCAATACAAGCTGCAGATAAAGTAATGACACTGAAAAAACCTTCCCAATTAAATCGTTCAATAATTAAAGCAAGTGGGTAGCTAGCAAGTGCTGCGCCTAAATACCCAAATAATCCTACAAACCCAGTTGCTGTACCTGCTACATTCTTGTGTGAACATTCAGCGGCTGCCATTCCAATCATCATTTGAGGGCCAAATACAAAAAAACCAATGGAAAAAAAGCAACCCGATAGCACCACAAAATTATCTACAGGTGTTAACCACAGGGCAGAAACAGAAGCGAAAATACCCAAAGCAAAAATCAAAATCATTGGAGCGCGGTTACCACGGAAAAATCGGTCTGATCCCCAACCTCCAAATAATGACCCAAGAAAACCGCCTATTTCGAACATGGAAACAGCCGCATTGGCTGAAAAAAGTTCAAATCCATGTCTTTGCATTAAATAAAGGTTTCCCCAATCATTAATAGCGGTACGTACGATATACACCAAAAAATAAGAGCTACATAAAATCCAAATATACTTATTACCTAATACATAAACAGTTAGGATTTTTTTAAAACTTAATCCTTTACCTTCTTGTTCGTGTTGCTTTTCAAGTGCATCATTTCGCCACTCGCCGACACTAGGTAGACCTAAACTGGTTGGCTTGTCCTGCATTCTGAAACATAAAACAATGCCAACTAATATGGCCGCAAGTCCTGGCATAATGAACCCATAACGCCAACCCCAAGAGACCGCTATAAAGCCGATGACAATAGGGATCAACGCACCACTTAAATTGTGACATGTATTCCAAATCGACCACCAAAAACCACGTTCAGAACGAGAATACCAAGTGGTTAATAGCTTGGCACAAGGTGGCCATCCCCAACCTTGAAAAAAGGCGTTCGCTACCCACAATGTGGCAAACATGAATAACGATGAACTCAAACCAAAGGCAATATTAATAATGCCCGTTGCTATCAACCCCAATCCCATAAAATAACTAGGTTTTGATTGATCGCTGACCATCCCGGAAAAAAATTTGGATAGGCCGTAAGTAATATAAAAAAGTGTTCCTAAAAAGCCGATATCGGAATGTGCTAACCCAAGGTCGGAAAGTAAAGCTGGCATCGCAAAGTTCAAACTTTTACGCGTAAAATAAAACATGCCGTAACCAAGATACATAGATAACATTAAGTGCAATCGCCAGTATTGATAAGTGGCATTAATTTGTACTTGATTAGTTATCGTTTTAGCGGGTTGCTCAGAGGTTAAAAAACCCATCATGTGTAAATTCTCCTAACTGAAAACGATGGTACTGAATGGTGTTGGTGAAAGAGTGAGACTAATTTCTAAATGACTAAGAAAAATTCCTAGTTTTACTGTGTAAGGCCCAGAGTTGTGGGCTAGGTAACATAATATTTTCCTACTTAGCGGCCTATTAAATCATTAATAACTTTAGTTGTTGTCATTTTAATCTGCGTTGGAAAAGGCTTTTACGGGTAAATGAATGGTTATTAGGGTGCCGGGGTAAGAGGTCTTCAAGTTTGTTAACCTTGTTGCCGATTGCTGATGCTGGTCTGCTTGTACTTCTCGGGTTTGTATTCTTATTTTTCCACCCAATGCACTGGTCCGTTCTTTGATCCCCTTAAGCCCTTGCCCCTTATTTTGCCATTGTTCAGGCAATCCGATTCCATTGTCTCGTAATTCTAAGGTAAACACTTCACCGGGTAATAAACTTAATTTAACTTCGCTTGCCTGCGCATGTTTACTGACATTATTTAATAATTCTTGCACAATTCGATATAACGTAACGGCGGTAATATCATCAAGCTTAGTGGCAGATAAACCAAAATTTAGTTTAAAATCAATACGTCTATCGGCAAAGCGCATTTCTGCACTTAGTTGTCTAATGGCATCTTCTAAGCCTAATTCATCAAGGGAATGAGGGCGCAACTGAGTTAATAGTTGCCGAGTAGAGCTGTGAATTCTTAATGCTAATGTGTTAATCGTGGTTGCGATATCTTGACTATTTTTATCCTGGCTTACTTTGCCTGCAAGCATTGCTTGGATTTGAATCGCTGTAATATTTTGGCCGATTTCATCATGTAATTCGCGAGCCACAGACTTGCGAATATTTTCTTCCGCTTGCACTAGTTGCTGTGTTAACTGTTGCTTATTAGAAAGCTCCATTGCTAAATCACAGTTAACCCGTTGTAGTTGTTCAGATAATAAATACTGTCTACTGATGGCGATCCCTAAACCTAATCCAACTAGAGCTTGGCTAGTCATAAAAATTTGTAATTCTTGATCCGATTCAAAGGTGCCTGTGATTTGTCTCGCGGTAGTTAACAGTATGCTGTTAATCACACCCGCTAATACACCACCTTGCCAACCGTATTTGTAGGCCATAAAAATGTTTGGTAATAATATAATTAATAGTACCAAGGGTTTCATTGTTTCTAATAGCGTTAATTCTGCAACTAGGCCGATACTAAAAAAGCCTATTCCCCAGATGATGGCAGAGGGGCGCAAGCGGATCTCTTGATGGATCAGAATTGGACTTAAAGGTAACCACAATTTATGTTGAAGATAGTCATAAAGCAGGTATAAAAACGGGGCTAACAAAATCCCGCCTGTTAATGCGGAAATGGTCGCTGAAAATACATAACTAAAGGGCAAGTTTAAGGGGTTCGCAAGTAGTAAAAGGGCTAAGCCACAAACTAAACTATAAAGGATAGTAACGGCAGATAGCGCAAGCAACTTTTGCCAATAGGTCTCTAAATGCTTCCAATAGTGACTAAACGGTATGGCAATAATATAGGGTAAAAAAACAAACATGAATAATAAGTTTTCGTGTTCACTTTCTCCCAAGAGATAAAGTAAACTAGCAACAATAAACAATTCACTCATCATAAAAAGATGCCACAAACTACGCGGCGCGAGAGTGAATGTGATTAATTTTAACCCTGTAGGTAGCAATAAACCCGCTAATAAAATATCTGGCGATAAATAACGGCTAATATTCCATAAACAAAACCAGCTAATGCTATAAATTAAAAAGCTAAATATATAAACAAAAGCGAGCTTAGAGAGGCTGTGTTCACCAATGATGTAATTGTTGAACACATCTTGATTGGTCTCAGTTAGAGGGGACTTAATCGCCATTTACTTATTCTGCCAATAGTTTATGCCGAAGTGCAAAACGAATTAGGTCAACATTATTTTGAAGGTCTAGCTTACTAAGAATATTCGCTCTATGTACGTGTATAGTTTTGTGGCTAATGAAAAGCTCATTTCCAATATTTTTTACATCTTTACCTTGAATCAGGTGATTAAATACTTCTGTTTCACGCTTTGTTAACGCATTCAATGGTGATGGTGTTGCTGCGGCATTACTTAAGTTAAATAATGCATCCGCGCATAAATAACGATCACCTTTAGCCACGGTTCGGATCGCCGCAACTAATTCTCCTGGTCCACAACGTTTCGATAAATATCCGCTGGCACCAGCTTCAATAGCTTGGCTAACAAAGGAAGCTGAGTCATAAATAGATAAAATAATGGCTTTAAAATTTGGTTGTACTTTGCGTAACTTACCCAATAGCACTAGGCCACTTTCGTCGGGCATTGAAATATCAATAACAGCAACATCTAATGTAGTACTCGCGAGTGCTTGGTAAGCATCTAAAGCACAACCATATTGGCTATGTACTTGTATATCTGGTTCAACACTCAATAATTGGGCAAAGCCAGAACGTACCATAATATGATCATCAACTAACGCGACGGAAATCATCTAAAACCCTTGTAATAAAAACATCTAAAGTGTGTAGGCTACTGCAAGATTATTGATCCAGCCTAAGCTTGTAGTACCACGGGAGTTTGTTAATGCAATCAGTTGTAAATTAAGGAATAGTAACTGATATTATTTTTTCAGAGTTTAACCTAACTACAGATTAGTTAAGTGATGTTTCATCATAGAAATTAAATTTTTAATGCTAATTTTTTATTGTTAGCCATAAAAAATCAAAGTTATTGCGCTCATAATAGTTGCAGAACTCAGAATAGTTACTCTGCTCAGATTACAATGCTAAGAATAAGTGCAAGGCTCAAGTTTAGCTGCAATGTTAGATGACTGTCCAAAGCGTCTGTGTTTCAATATTCACAAAACATTAAATATAAAAAGTAAAAACAAAGACAAGCTAAATAGAAATTAAATTGATACATAACAGAAGAGGTTGCCATGAAGTTATTTGGTGCAATAGAAGCAGGTGGTACAAAATTTGTTTGTGCAATAGGCACTGAACAAGGCAATATTTTAGAAAAAGTAACTATTCCAACATCCACTCCAGATGAGACCCTTGCACAAGTTATCGCTTTTTTTGAAGATAAACCTATTCAAGCATTAGGTGTTGGTTCTTTTGGTCCTATTGACCCTAACCTTGATTCACCCACCTATGGATACATTACAAAAACACCCAAGCCAAATTGGAGCGACTACAACTTAATAGGCGTATTGAAACAACACTTTGATTTACCCATCGGCTTCGATACTGACGTTAATGGTGCAGCGCTTGGTGAGTTAAATTGGGGTGCCGCAAAAGGGTTATCATCTTCATTGTACATTACTGTTGGTACAGGGATTGGTGCTGGCGCGGTGATTGAAGGTAACAGGGTGCATGGTTTATTACATCCTGAAATGGGCCATATTTCTGTGCGAAGACATCCTGATGATAATTATCAAGGTACTTGTCCATTTCATGGTGATTGTCTTGAGGGATTAGCTGCAGGACCCGCTATAGAAAAGCGTTGGGGTGAGTTAGCAAATACATTATCCGTTGAACATCAAGCATGGGAAATGGAGGCTTATTACTTAGCACAAGCGCTGGTTAATTATATTCTCATCCTCTCCCCAGAAAAGATAATTATGGGAGGAGGGGTAATGAAGCAAGCCCATTTATTCCCTTTAATTAGACAAAAAGTAAAAGAAATGTTGAACGGTTATGTTAGTAAAGCAGAAATTTTGACGCATATTGAACACTATATAGTACCTCCACTATTGGGTGATAGTGCTGGTATATGCGGCGGTATTGCACTTGCAATTAAAGCTTAAATATTTTTGACTGAAGTTAGCCCTGTAAATAATTATGCCTTAAATTGCTGATCAAGCATTGTAAAGAGAGTTAATCTTCTTTTTATTGCCGCTCTTTACTGCTCTTTTGCTGCAGACTTAAGGAGCAGACTGTTTGTGCTATTTTTAATAAAATGGATAAAGCAGTCTGCCATTGAATGTTGAGTAATAATTCCTTCACCTTCCATCATAGTCAATGCATCGTAGCCTTCTTTACCTTTCATGGTATAAGCGGAAGAACTGCCATAATAAAAGCTTTCATGGTCAATCTGTTGCCAACCGTTAGCTTTTGTATAGATAACCAGTTTAGCAATACGTTGACCCATAGGCCGTTCATTATAATAGCGAAAACTCAGGTTATGAGTATAAGGATAACTTCCAGACCCGCTTCCCATGACACCATTATTGGTCGCATTATTAATTGCACCCTCTAAAGCCTGCGCAATATATTTCCCCTTGATACGATAAACACCAATAGGCACAACAAAAGGCAGCAACTTACCTGCAATATCTGCTACTGAAATATTACCGCTGTTTAAAGATGACCTTACGCCACCCGCATTATGGATTGCAAAATCAACTTGATGCCCATTATGATTCATCATATGAACAAATGACTCTGCAACAAGAGGCGCAATATCGCTTCCTCCTTGCACATCTGGTATACGAATATGCCGCATATTCTCAGCGATGGTTGCAATCACGGTACTTTGTAACTCACGGACTCTGGGGATATATTTATCAAGTAGCAAACTTTGCAGTTGTAGATCTTTTTTACACACGACCACATTTTTATGTTGCGCAAGGTAAAGGCTGGCTTTGTTATAGAGTTGATCCTCATGAGTGCTTAACAGGGTTTTATCAATACATAATCGGCGACCTATTAATAACTCATTTTTTCCATTAAAAGCAGTTACTGAACCATCGGCGGCAAAGTCAATTTCACAATGGCCAAGCGCCTGTGAATGGCATCCTGCTTGAACAATATAAGTATCATTAATTTTTAAACCGTACTCAGACTCTTTTTTAAACCCTAAATCACTTAAATCGCCCTGCAGAACATGAGTATGACCTCCGACTATTAAACTAATACCATCTACTTTGTCTGCTAAATCACAATCACCCTGAAAACCTAGATGGCTTAATAATATTATTTTATTAATGCCCGTTGCTTGAATTGATTTAATAGTATTAATGGCTGTTTGGTAAGAATCAACAAAGGGTGTGTCTAAGTCTACATTTGCGATATCAGCCATCTTGTCGATTGAAAGCCCAAATATTGCAATCGGCTCGCCATCTACAATACGCGTGATCCACTGTGCAGTCTTATCCTTAGGTTGATAAGAGAGTAAGTTTGAACGACCATTTAACCGATGAGACTTAGTGTTTAATTCGTTCGACAAATCCCAGTTACCCGCTAACAACGGAAACGTGATCCGATCCAAAAAGGTCGCAACTGGTTCGTTACCCATATCTAATTCATGGTTGCCAATCGTCATCATATCAATACCTAATGCATTGAGCATTTCGGCATTTGCTTTGCCTTTAAACAAAGAAAAATACAATGTGCCTTGAAAACAATCACCGGCATGCATAAATAGAAAATTTCGATCATGTGCGAGTGCGTTAGCTTTAAGTTGTTTAACCCGTGTCGCGATCCGCGAAAAGCCCCCATTACTAACATAGGGAGAAAGCTTTTTTCCATCGATATTAAGTTGTAACTGCAATGCCTGGGGTTCAAAGTAAGAGTGCGTATCATTGATATGTGCCAATGTTATTCTCACTGGCTTATTGTTTTTTATCATAAACCTTCATTTTTATAATTTAAATCTAAGTACTGTTTCATTTGATAGTAACGTATTAATCGTGACAATATTATTAATATGTTTTTACTGTATGTTTTTTGCTTAACCTATATTTAATTAAATCACACTCTACCAATAATAATAAACTAATCAATTGAATAGGTAGCACTAAGCTTATATTGGCAAAATAGACATGGGTTTTACATTGTAAATTTTTATGCGTGATGTGTTTTATATGAGGGGGATATTAACTAAAGTAGAGGGGGTTACTGGTTTAAGTGCGAGGGGGCGAAAAACCAATTATTATCCACTTACTTACAGTGTAGATATCGTATCGATATTGGTGAACAGCAAGTAACGGTATTATTTAGAGTCTAATAAAATCCCCATTTATAGCTGGCTATAAAAAAGGGTACTTGTTGATAACAACAAGTACCCTAAAACTAAAGCAATAGTTTGCTAAGTTTCAAACCGTTAACGTTGTAATTACTTCTTCCAAGCAAATGACTCAAACATTGGATCGACAGGTGTTTCTGCAACATGGTTGACATAGTTACTGATCACTTTTTGAGATAAACCAAGTATAACTTCTAATACTTGTTGCTGACCGTAACCTGCTGAGAAGAATGCTTCCATTGCAGCTGCTGGCACATTACCACGGTCACGTACCATGCTTAATGTGAAGTCTTTTAATGCTTGTAGTTTTGCAGTTGGCAAAGCAGTGTCATTACGTAAAGCGTCTGTAATGGCTGCATCTACTTTCATTGAATGCGCGATTGCTGTGTGTGCAGGAACACAGTAATGACATTCATGTTCTACATTGATTGTTTGCCATACAACCGTTAGCTCTTCTGCATTAAAAGAAGTGTTTGTAAATAATTCATTAAGCTGAGTGTAGGCTTTTAAAAGATTTGGAGATTCAGCCATTGTGCCAAAAAGATTAGGCACAACGCCCATTTGTTTAACTGCACCTTCAAGAATTGCTTTACTGTCTGCTGGAGCCGTTTCTACTGTATGGATTTTAAATTCGCTCATTCTTTTACTCTCTCTAGTGATTAATCATTATCGAAATTAGTTTTTAATGAGAAGTTCATTCTCTTAAGTGAGACTACTATAAACGCCCATGAACGATTGTTCAACCTAATTCTGAACAATCGTTCAAATCAAGGGGTAAAAACATACTTATTTATCGTTTTATTTGCATTTTAATTCGCATCCATATTGTAATAAGTATAAAAATGCTAATTGGTTCGAGAGAAATACGTTGGGGTTTAATTTATGAGCTTAAGTAAAATGCAGTGGGGGTTAGTTCGCTAATGTAGTTTAAGGCATCTTAATATTATTTAAGGTAGTTGATATAGTTAAATATAGTTGAATGTATTGGGAGTACTTAAAGAATAAGTGCTGTAGTGTAAAAAGCCCGTTTAATTACTAAACAGGCTTTAATAAACTTTAAAAGTTCATGCGCATATTAATGGAAAGGTGCACCCACAAATATTTGATCAATAAACTTGTTAACTATTTCTTTGTTATTGTTTAACCGAGCATAAGTTCTTAACCCGATGATTTGTACTTGCAGATAACTTGCGAGTTCCATTGCATCTTTGCTTTGGTCTAACTCATCGGCATCAATAGCATCTGTAATAATGCCAGCCAGTCTATTTTCTATATTAGAGAGTATTTTTTTTACTTCATCTAAAAGCTCTTTGTTATCACTTTCAGTTAATTCAGAGAGTGACTTTACAATCATGCACATACAACTAGGTTTACCATCTAGATTATCTATAATAAGTTTCTTAAGAAATAATTTTAGACCTGTTAATGGCGTTGCAGATTGATCTAAACAATCTTGTAATAAGTTACCTGTTTGTGCAGCGTAGTGATTTATTGCTTCTTTGAATAAATTGTCTTTACTGCCAAAAGTTGCGTATATGCTACCTGGGCGGAGGTCAATAGCCGTTTGTAAGTTACGCATAGATGTTCCATGGTAACCTTTTTCCCAGTACAAATTAGTCGCTTTTTCAATGACCTCTGTACGATCAAACTTAGCATTTTTACTCATATCGATTTCTTAAATTAATAATAGAACACTCGTTCATTATACATTAACAAATTAATCTTGCCATGCTCTTTGTTCATGATTTACTTTTTACCTACTAAATTAAATTTACTCAAATGACTCTATATTTTAATCAATAACTGCACTTTAGCTAATCATATTTTCTACCTATTTAAGTATTGTTTTGAAGTGAAAACGTTAAATGTATATATAAAGTCACTTATTAATTATTTATATGTGACCTAGTAACCTGTACTTGATGGTTGATAGGTGTAAGTTTTCAGTGCAGACAGTGATCCGTAAGTTGCATGTGTAGATCGTCGGAGTTGCTATAAAAAGGTTGAAAAATCATATTATGCTAACAGTGACTATAAGCGTAGACGATAGTCAAAATAGTTATTTAATGAAGATATGAGCCTGCTCTTGGTGTTTGCAAAATATTAGTTTAATTAAAGACAATCATAAGGAGATTGCTATGTACTTAATTACTAATCGTAAATTATCTAAAGCAAGCAGTTTAAAATGTTTTGGGAAATCCCCTAATGTTAAAGGACCTAATGAATTACGTTTAGTTAGAGTCGATAAATTAGACAACGGATGGAAAGTAGAACCGCTTGATGACAAACTAACTGCCAGTAAAGTCAAACAACTAAAATCAAAATATCACCTTGATATTGATACTGATAAAGATTGGTATGCGAGTCTTGAAGTCGCCTGTGAACTCTTTGAACGTGCTAGCACAGAGCAAAAATCTATTTTATTTTTTGTACATGGTTATAACAATGACGTTGAGGATGTTTTAAAAGCCGCCTATGAGATTGAATCTTTATACAATGTGATTGTTGTGCCATTTACTTGGCCTGCAAATGGAGGAGGTGTTATTTCAGGAACAGGCGCGTATCTTAGTGATAAATCTGATGCACGAGTTTCAGCTGGTGCACTTAATCGCACCATTGGCATTATTCAACAACTACATTTATTACTGACACATTCTTTACAACTTAGACGTCAAAAAGAGGCATTTAACAAACATCCGGATAACCCAAATGCGGAAGCTTCTCTTTTTACCAAATTAATGGCAGCGGACTGCTCCGTTACAATCAATTTACTCTGCCACAGTATGGGGAATTACGTTCTAAAACATACGCTTTCAACAAGTGAAAACGAAACCTCTGGATTGGTGTTTGATAATATCTGCTTGGTTGCTGCTGATACTAACAATAAAGATCATGTTAATTGGGTAGAAAAACTTGATGTAAGGAAAAGAGTGTATGTTGTTATTAATGAAAATGATTCTGCACTGAGAGCATCACGTATCAAACCGGGCAAAGAACAAAAAGCGCGATTAGGTGCGTATCTGAAAAAACTAAATAGTCCCAATGCCGCGTATATAGACGTTACCGATGTCAACGGCATTGGCACCGATCATACTTATTTTAAGGGAGAGTCGGTCAATGAAAACAATGCACTTAAGGTTATTTTTGAAGGTATGTTTAACGGAAAAGTCGTTGAACCCTTATTAGATTACCAAGTTGATATGAATACCTACAAGTTATAATTGACTATCTGATCAGGTATAGCTTTCTGCATAACTTTCTACATAGTTTTTTGTAAATATAAAAGGCCACTCATTTGGCCTTTTTAATGTTTTAAATATGAACTTTAGAAATAAGTGTCACTAGATCTCTGCTAATTATTATTTTTTATCTTTCTTATTAATCTCTTTCTTAACAACTTCTTTCTTGCCAATAAAAGCACTGGGCAGAACCTCAACACCCACTAAACGGCCTAATTTTATGATCATAGGAATAGTAATAGGGGCAAAAGGCAAAACTGCAAACACGCCTAAGCCTATTCCTTTTAATACATTGACCATTTGCTCATTGGCCATTTTCATCTCTGCTTTGCTAGCTTGGCCTTGTGTATAATTTTTATAGGTGGTTAACATCAAGATCGTTTCTTGTTTTTCCTGTGCTAGAGCAATTTTTAGTTTAATCATTGCACGCCTAGTTTTTAATCTAAGCGAGAGTTTTTCGATACGCAAAACGCGTAATGGCACTTTGTGAAAATAACGTAAGGTTTTCATTATTGACTCATTATTTTTTAGGTAATAATAGTAATTTTGAAGCTAACGTTAGTAATAATAAACATACACCACCCGCAACAATACCGACTAGCCCAGTTAATATGGTTGGGGCAATATATTCAAAGAGATAACTAAGAGTAAAAAAGTAATGTTCAATATAATGCACAAACTCTGCTATGAAATAGATGTTATGAACGATTATTCCACCGCCGACTAAAAACATCGCGATGGTACCTACAATGACTAGAAATTTCATTAATAATGGGGCAAAAGCTAATAGAAAATTACCTAGCATCGTTTTTAACGTGTTTTCATTTTCAGTATTTGCACCTTTAAGCAAATATAGGCCTAAGTCATCAAGTTTGACGATCGCTGCCACTAAACCATAAACAAAAACAGTTAAACCAATGGCTAAAGCAATCAGCACCAATACGCGAGTTAATATGTCTGCATCGGCAATAGTACCTAATGCAATTACTACAATTTCAGCTGATAAAATAAAGTCCGTGCGAATCGCGCCTTTAATTTTATCTTTTTCTAAAGCCACGAGGTCGATATTTTTATCCGCATTTTCTTTGATACGTTGTTGTTTAATTTGCTGATTGATTTCTTGTTTTTCATGAAGAGTAAACAAAGAATGCGCTACTTTTTCAAAACCTTCAAAACATAAATATAATCCACCAATGACTAGTAAAAAAGTAATGGCTGAAGGGAAAAAAGCACTGAGCAATAATGCAATTGGTACAATAATAGCTTTATTTAATAGAGAACCTTTAGCAACCGCCCAAACTACGGGTAACTCTCTATCGGCTTTTACGCCTGAAACCTGTTGTGCGTTTAAAGCAAGATCATCGCCCAAAACGCCTGCTGTTTTTTTAGCCGCGACTTTACTCATTAATGCAACATCGTCCAGTACTGCAACAATATCGTCTAGTAACGCTAATAAACTTAATCCAGCCATCGTTATCCTTTTTTATGTAAAGCAATAAATACAAAAACTTATTTGAGTAGAGTCAGCTAGACAATTATTTAAGCCGACCCGTCACTATATAACAGTAACGCTCAAAGGCTCAGTGTTATCTTTATGATTTTTAAAAGTTAATTGAGTGAAAAAGGTATAAATCAATACCTATGGTCAAGTAGACATCGAAATTAAACTTTGGTTTACATTGATGTTTTGTCTCTTCTCTTTAAAGCGAAAAGGTAGTTGTAATGCCTAGATTTTAATCATAAGTTGCGCACAACTGTCGTTTTAAACCTTAGATTGTATTGGCTATTGTTTTTAGCTTTAGTTTTCGGAATGATATTACTTAAGGTAAATAACGTGATAAAAGTTGATGGTTTAATTGTATTAAATAATCTTTACCAAACGGGCCATTTTCAAGATCTCGTGACAGAAATTCAGGTAAATCTTTATCATACTCATCACTGAAAAATGCAATACCACAAGCAATAGAAGCAACACTATCAGTATCTCCTCCCAACATGATTGCTCTATCTAATACTTCTGAAAGGGAGCTCGATTGAGATAAAACGGTTAATACAGCATCAATAGTATCAATGGCATCACATTCCGTTCGATCGACTTTATCTTCAATAAAGAACTCATTGGTCTGTAAACAGACATACTCAAATAAACCCTGTTTACTACCTAGTTTGTTAACGAAATAATAAACAGCTAACGCCACGGCTTGAGAGGCTATTATCCCTTCGTGAGTGTTGTGTGTAACAGTCGCTTGAATACGCGCTTTTTCCAGCATCTCGGTTTTATCTTTTATTAAACCCAATGGTACAGAACGCATGGCAGAACCATTACGCACACTATCAGCATAGATAGTGTCAATAAATTCATCGGCAGTCTTTGTTTTTAATAAAAAGTGATAGAAGTTATCTGAGTATGTTTGCCTAGGGTCTCGTTTAAATACTTTTAAAAAATACTCTGCAACTAACAGTTCGTTCCACGTGTTTTGTACGTTAAGCATTAGCTCACAAATGGCGAGCGTCATCTGCGTGTCATCGGTATAAGAACCAGCTGGCCGGTTATCTAACCAGGGTTGATGATATTGTGTAAGACAATGTTTTTCTTCAATATAATCTGTTTCAGTAAATTCAAATCCGGCACCATAAGCATCGGCCATTGCAATAACTAATAACATCTTTTCCTTCCTTGGCCATTCATCGTATATCCCTTGTATTCAACAACCAGTATTGTTGGAAGACTATATGATTAACCGTAAAACAGGAATTTACGGTTAATCATTTCAAAAAAATTGTTTAACAAACAAAATATTCGGGGACTATAGGCAAAATTGTGGTGCATCAATAATATAACTTATAAGTGATACACTTATATCATGAATAATAACAACAGCATAAGAGTTAGTCGCGACTTGTTAGCTACATCAAATTTCAAATAAATTACCATTTTATTTGAATAAAATTTTCCTATTTAATTTTGGTAAATAATGTCTGTAATAACATTTTTCATCACTATTATCAGCATTACCTCGATCAACAGTACCTTCATTAAGAATACTTCATCAACTTACCTTGATAAAAATACCCTTTAACATCATTGGTTGGCTCATTTCATTATGGCCTAATCTATTAGTTTATTTTGTGTAGCACTTGGTGGCATATAAAAATATTCAGGCTTTTTATAAAGTAGTAGAGCATACCTCTTAAGAGAAGGAAGAAATTAATATCAATTTTACTCAGTAAATAGCATATATCTATATCAATGATATTAAAGACACTTTAACTCATGTATATTAATTGTCATATTTTCATGAAATTGGTTAAGGCATTTTTATTTTACAAATCTAGGCTCGGTTACTTAGGTTTTCATTATTATTTATTCTTTCATAATAGTAAAAGGATCCGCTGTGTTTGCAGATATTAATGTAAAGGTCATTATTGGATTATTTTGTTTATCTATAGTTGCAATTTTATCCCACCGATTAGGGATTGTTGATACCAAGTATCCTCTATTAATTAAAAGCAACGATTCTGTGAAACTACTGTTGAAAAGTGCGCATGTCGATTCACATTTTATAGATAATGCGGGAGTATCTTTACAGTGTAAGTTAACCAATCTTGATGGATATGAGTTTTGTGGTGTAGGGATACCATTGACTGATGGCATAAGAAATAATGGTCTAGATTTGAGTGTCTACAACCGAATTTCAGTTTCAATAAAATATACCGCACCCGTTGATAATGCCAAATTAAAAATTTCATTTAGAAATTTTAACGACAAGTACTCCAATTTAGAAGACTCGGTGTCATTAAAATTTAACAGTATTTCATATAATCCCAATAGACATAAACTTCCTGTCGACATTCCTTTCGACGCTCTTCAAGTTGATAATTGGTGGGTTGATCAATACAAAATTGGCTTCACCAATAGCCAAGTTGAATTAACCAATGTTTCTTATTTAGAGATATTAACTGACAGTATGAATGTTATTGGTGATTATAATATCGAAATCCAACGTATCGATTTATATGGAAAATTAATCTCAGAAGCGAACTTACTCAAATTAATTTTATTAATCTGGTTAATCACGATCATCTTTTTGGTCACGCTACAACGTAATATTTTACAACGAATATCGATTACCGATTCATTAACTGGGTTATATAATCGTCAAGGTATCAGTGCCTGGACCAATAAAAAAATATTCATGGGGATGGCTAGACAACGTTTTCATATGTTCTATTTGGATCTAGATGATTTTAAAAAAGTCAATGATACCTATGGCCACCAAGTAGGGGATCAGTTATTAATTAGTTTTTCACATTATGTACAAAATTATTTAGATTCAATCGAAGGTATTCAATTTACCTTTGCAAGATTATCAGGTGATGAATTTGCATTAGTGGTTATAGGTTTAAAAGATCAGCAAATAAAAACTTTTGCTAAAAATTTACTTGGGGTTTGGGATGCTCCAATTGCGCTCGAAGAACATGAAACTTATGCCCGTGCTAGTTTGGGTATTGCTAAATTAAGTGCAGATGTAAAAACATTTGACGGTTTATTAGCAAGGGCCGATTCAGCAATGTATTACGCAAAAAAAGAAGGTAAGAATTGTTTCAAAGTCTTTAACGAAACAGTTTCACAAGATATATTTTTCCGTAAACAAACGGCTGAAAAAATTAAAAATGCCATTATCCACGACCAATTTCATTTAAACTTTATGCCTATATTGGATGCTAAAAGTTTAAAAGTAGTCAGTGTCGAAGTATTAATTAGGGCTAATACTCATGAATTATTAGGGATTGGCCCCGATGTTTTTATCCCTATAGCAGAAGAATATAATCTAATTAAAAGTATCGATTTATGGGTTATTGAGACAACGTTTAAACAAATAACAAAAGAATCCACGTTTTTACAATCACATCCCTTAATATTTTGTATCAATATCTCATCTGTAGAGTTACATAATCCAATTTTTGTACAACAACTTACTGAGCTAATGTCTCTATACCAAATAGATCCAACAACAATTGAACTTGAAATAACTGAAACTTGTTTGGTTGAAGCAGATCTAATGAGTGTCTCAACACTAGAGGAGATACACAATCTAGGTATTCATCTCACATTGGACGATTTTGGAACAGGGTATACGGCATTTTCACAATTGATTAACTACCCTGTAAGCTGTTTAAAAATAGATAAAACCTTTATTGATAACTTAAATTCAGCGGATAAAACAACATCAACTATGATCAAAGCGATTCTTTCAATTGCAGAGTCATATCAATTAAAGACAGTCGGAGAGGGGATTGAAACCCATCAACAACACGCATTCCTATTAGAGCAGGGCTGCGATATGCTTCAGGGATATTTATTCAGTAAGCCTCTGCTTTGGAAGGATTTAAGGGATATTTTAAGCGATTCTAATCAACAACCGTTTATCCCTAAAAAATAGAGTGGCAGAATAGTAAATAATAAATAATAAATAATAAATAGTAAAATACATTTCTTATGTAACTAATTAAGCTAACTAGAATAGTACTCTAAACAAAATAAGCCTTTTAAGATGAAGTTTTTGTTAATGTCATGTTTAATTCTGTTTAAATTACAATAAAGTAACCAAGTTATTATACGAATCTAGAAATAGCGCCATAGCAATGTAAAGTAACATGGTTTTTTATCATAACAAGTATTGAGCGTGGTCGTTATATTGACTACAATTGCGCAGTTTTATTTTTTCTTATCAAAGGTCTTAATCATGAACGACACTAAATCTTTACCCGCTTTACCAGATCGCCTATCAGTTGATCCTCGCAGTCCACATCATGTAGCAGAAATTTTTGAACATGAAATTGGCATCAAACTAAACGGCAAACAACGTTTCGATGTTGAAGAATACTGCATTAGCGAAGGATGGGTAAAAGTACCTGCACATAAAGCATTAGACCGTCGTGGACACCCACTAATGAAAACAGTAAAAGGCACAGTTGAAGCTTTTTATGGTTAAAATGCTGAAATTAAATGTGTAGCTAAATGACTTTTTGTTAGCCTACTATTAATCAATGAATAGGCGGCTTTCGATAAAAATCGTTTGGGCGTTTAAACTTCAAATTACCTTTTTGTAATACCTACTGTGCAAAAAGGTAATCTTCATCTGTAGTTAAATCTTTTCTGTATGTTTTTTAGAAAGACCAAAAATTGAATATAAGTTTATTTTTATGTGTAAGTTACATCTTTCTACACAACAACACAGCGTTCATATTTGTATAATTCATTTGTTCACTGATTAATAAAGTTACTTACCTAAAAGCTTTACCACTATAAGCAAGTAAGCAATAGTGTTTTTATAAATTAATAATTATTTATTCTCTTAACCGCTTTTTTAGATACTTTCAGTTACTCTCTTAAATGCTCTTGTAAATAAACATCTAAATAAAAATTTATGAAATCACTCTCTTTATCTCAAGCTAAAAAACTATCATTACTTTCTCAAGGTTTACTTTCAAAAGTTTCAAAGACGGGTAATAAGCTAGATAAAACATTAGCTGTGTTTAATCAGCTTGGTTATGTGCAAATAGATACAATTTCAGTGGTGCAACGTGCACATCACCACACGCTTTTTAGCCGCAATCCTCATTACAACATCGATCATTTAGATCAACTGGTGGCAAATAAAGACGTATTTGAATACTGGTCGCATGCAGCAGCCTATTTACCCATGCAAAATTATCGATTTACTTTGCCACGAAAAGCAGCCCTAAAACGAGGTGAACAAAAACACTGGTTCACCAAAGATAAAAAAATGATGAATCATGTCCTTACGCGAATAGAGAGCGAAGGCCCATTGATGGCGAAAGACTTTGCATCGCATAATATTAAAAGTAATGGCTGGGGAGCAAAGCCAACAAAACAAGCGTTAGAAATGTTATTTATGCAGGGGGATTTAATGATCACCGAGCGTAAAAATTTTCATAAGGTGTACGATTTAACATCGCGAGTACTCCCTAATACAATAAATACTTCAATCCCAACCAATGAAGAACATGGGCAGTTTTTAGTCTTAAATTATCTAAAAGCACATGGATTTGGCACATTAAGTGAAATAACTTACTTACTAAAAAATAGTAAAGCACAAATAACCCAAGCACTTAATGAGTTAGTAGAGTCGAAGACAATAGAGCGCATACTTATTAATAAAACGCCTTATTTTACATTTGATAGTGCTTTAAATTTACTCAATGATAGGCTCAATAAAAAGCAGGCTAAGATTGTTTCGCCGTTCGATAATCTACTCATACAACGAAAAAGAGCCCGTGCTATTTTTGAATTTGATTATTTATTAGAGTGCTATGTACCAGAGGCTAAACGTCAATTTGGCTATTTTTGTTTGCCTATTTTATGGGATGGAAATTTAGTTGCTCGCGCCGATTGCAGAGTAGATAAAAAAGAAAAAGTACTCAACATTAACCATTTACATTTAGAACCAAAATTAAAAAACCAAGAAGCATTTTTTGAAGCACTTGATATAGAACTAATCAGTTTTGCTAAATTTAATGGATGCCAAGGTTATGCCGTCAACAAAGTATCGAATACACCATAAATGAGATTCAAAGCTAAGCTTAATTGCCGTAGCTTTTTTTAAAACAGTATCAACCAAAGAAATCCAGTCGGTGTTCAGAATTTAATGGCTGTTTATTAATTCTATTATGAAATTACGAACTGGTTAAGGTAATCAAATCAAGAAGCTTGTGAATGGATACTCTTATTGTCTCGAGAGTGTTAAAAAGCACAACCTTTAAAAGAGGGACAAAGGCGGTGATTAATATTAAATATAATTATAAAAATAATTTAACAGCTAACGAGCAAACCTTTTAATGTGGCGACGGTGAATTCATTACTGCTGTAGTATTAGTTGCTCAAATAGTTGTTATTTGCTAATAACTAAAAGTTCAATTTCATAACACGCCTAACGGCTACTCAATATTATATATTGGAGCAATGCATAAATGATTAATACTATCGATTACCATCATATTTTTTCTGAAATTGCATCTGAATTCAAAGAGGTTGATGACCTTGGTGCGATCGCAAACTATATACCTGAATTAGGTAAGGTCGATCCAACTAAGTTGGGAGTTCACCTTACTACTGTTGATAACCAACACTATGCATTTGGTGATGCTGACGAACCATTTTCAATTCAAAGTGTGGCAAAAGTATTATCACTGACATTAGCCTTGAAAATTATGGGCGGAGATCTTTGGAATCGAGTGGGTGTTGAACCGTCGGGTTCTCCTTTTAATTCTTTGGTGCAGCTAGAATATGAAAAGGGCATCCCGCGAAACCCATTCATCAATGCTGGCGCAATTGTTATTTGTGATATTCTGGTTACTTGTTTGGATGACCCAAAGAAAGATTTACTTGCGTTTATTCGAAAAATATCAGGTATTGATAGTATTAACTATTCTTCAAAAGTAGCAGAGTCAGAGAAAAAGTGTGGTTATCGTAATTATGCACTCGTCAATTTAATGAAAGATTTCGGTAATATTCATAACGACGTAGATATTGTTTTAGACCTTTATTTCTACCTTTGCTCAATCGAAATGACCTGTAAAGAATTGACTAACGCTTTTATGTTTCTTGCTTCTGGTGGTATGAATCCTATTATAAATGAAAGGGTTATTAGCCTTACTAGAACAAAACGGATAAATTCAGTGATGTTGACGTGCGGATTTTATGACGAAGCTGGTGAGTTCGCTTTTAGAGTCGGTTTACCTGGTAAAAGTGGTGTCGGTGGTGGCATTGTAGCCATACACCCTGGTAAATTTTGTATTGCAGTATGGAGCCCAAAGTTAAATGCCAAAGGTAATTCTTATAAAGGGATGAAAGTGCTTGAAGCACTCACTACCAAAACAAAATGCTCTATATTTTAATTTACGTTAGTAATGAAAACTGCTATTTCAAATGAATTGGTAACAATGATAAGAAAAATTATGTGAATATTAGCTGTTTTATGTAATTTAAATTGAACGTTCAGGCGTTCAGAAAAACTTAATTAAAAGAAAGTTAATGTGATACTGGATCTCACGGTGGAGCAATTTAATCAAGCAGTGAATAAAAATAGAATAACTGATTGAATCTAAAATAAATATAAATTATTGTCAGTTGTTATTTGACTGAATAAATGAAAGAAGTAGGTTGAAGATGTGTTATTCAGCAATCTATTTAAACGGCAATTTGGGAGTATAGTTTTAAATGTCCGAACTAATTATTCGTAGTGCAAAGGTCTCTGACTTAGATCGATGCTTTGAAATCGAAAAGGATGCTTACGCTGGTGAAGAGGCAGCTACAAAAGAAAAAATCTTAAAAAGAATTCAAACCTACCCAGAAGGTTTTATTATTTTAGAAAATGAAAAAGAAATTATTGGCTTCATTAATTCTGGTGCAACACATAAAGTTGAGTTGTCCGATGAAGAGTTCAAGGAATTAATTGGCCATGACCCCGATGGCAAACACATTGTAATAATGTCAGTTGTCATTCACCCAAATTATCAGGGTAAAAGCTTTACTAGTTTACTAATGAGAAACTTTATAAATGCAATGCAGGCAATGGAAAAAACTGAAATCTATTTAATATGCCAAACCGAACTGATAAACATGTACGCTAAATATGGTTTTATTCATTTAGGGGAATCAGATTCAGATCATGGTGGTCTTAGTTGGCACGAAATGTCTCTTGCATTATAAGACACACGATAAACATGAGAAGTTAATGTAAGGGCTAAGTTCTGATATTTATAAATCTCGATTTAATAATCCAGTAAAGTTGCTTATGAACCAATGTAATCAATAAGTTACTCACGCTTTAGTAACTTATTGAATTTAAAGGAAATATGAATTAATATCGGTGGTTATTAAAATAACTAGGCTGAAAATAAGAATTTTTACTGCCTCGTTATATGTTGCCGCATAAGTGCCATTTAGGAGAAATAAAGTGGGCTTGATGGATATAGAAACAGAGTTTTCAATAAATACAATGATTGAAAAGTATAACCCTCACACCATAATCATTTATGGCTCAAGAGCTAGGGGTGATGCTACTGCAGAAAGTGATGTTGATCTTGTTTGTTTTCTAGATTCAACTTTAGAGTTCGAGGACACTAGAAATGTTAATGGAATTTTTATAGATGCATGGATATATCCAACAACTTCGATGAATAATATTAATGATTTTATAAAGCTCAATAATGCCTATTGTGCTGTTGATAAACTGGGATTAGGCAAAAAATTATTAAGTAAAGTCGCTAAGGCATATAAAAAAGGGCCAATACCTTTAAGCCGTGATAATAAAATGAATATCGTAGAGTTAGGTAATAAAAATTTACAACAATCAGATAAAGGTGACCTTGAAGGGAATTTCAGAAAGGTACGACTGCAGTCTGATCTTTTACAAACATACTTTCTATTGCGTGATATGTGGTATTTAGGGCCTAAGCATAGTTTTTCATGGCTTAAAGAGAATGATTTAATTGCCTTGGAGCTTTTCAAAAGCACTTATGAAGAACCACAAAATATCGAAAAACTAAAGCAATTGGCTGCTTTTGTGATGAATAAATAAAGGTATATTATTTGTAATATTAAACTGGGGAAAGGAAATAAGTTCATTAAAAGCAAAATACCCGCTATTTAAATTAACGATAAAATTAATTTTGGTTATGAGGTTATTTTGCCAATAGTGAAATAAAATAATCTTAAGCCAAGTTTAATAAATAAAAATATTCGAACAGTATTAAAATATAAAGCGTATACAACTAACTAACCATTTACCATTTACCATTTAACAATATCCGACAGCAATAAGGTTGATGAAGTGTATTAATAATTTTTTCATTCAAAAAATTAAGTAACTGCAGTAAGTGAATGTTTAGAATATATTACAATTCAAAAGTAAAACTTAATGCTAAGAGTTTAATATTAAGATTTATCTGGTTGAGGAAAATATTCAAAAACGTTACTCGGATACAGATGATTAATTAGGTTTGGGCAAGCGAGGTTTATTCTGGTCAGGGTGTATATAATCTGTATTACACCCTTTGGACTTTACTTTTAAATCGTTAATTTAAGCACTCTACTTATCACTAGAAACGATATTCAACACCGATACTAGCCTGCTTAAAGTCTGTTTCTGTATCGGAACCGTTAGATACATTATCCAAATTAATTTCTGCATCATACCAAGTGTACTCGGCATTAATTAAAAAACGCTCTGTTACTTTAAACGCTACACCGGCACCAGCAAACACACCTTCATCATCTTCATTGCCAGAAAATCCGACCACGTCATAGTCTGTGGAATACCATAACTGACCACCTTTAGCATACAACTCTACTCGATCAGCAATAGGCAATATCACCTTTAAGCCTGCGGTATAACCATCTGTTTCAGCGCTAGATAAGTTGTTGCCGTAACTACCAAAATCAATATAGCTACCCTCTAGGGCTAAGTAGTTGTTGAAGCGATAACCGATTATGCCTTGGAGAACATCATTGTCGTCGTCAAAGTCATCTTCACCATCTACTTTTAGGTAACCATAATTACCGCCGACATAAATGCCATTTTCTGCTACGTCTTTCTTGAAGTCATCAGCGTGAGATAAAGTACTAACAGAGGCTAACGAGATAAGTCCAGCTAAAGTAATAATCGTATTTTTCATAAGATACTCCTAGTTAATTACGTGAATTCATTTAACTAGTTACAAAATGGGTGCCAACATTATAAAAGTAACAAAGAGCTGTTTATCTGATTTTGATATTTAATTTAATATCAATGGGTTACGTTTATTTTTTTGTTAGTGAATGTTGGAGAACAATATATATGCATTACTTTTTTTATCCGCTCAATAAGACTGTGATAACAGTAAAACTGTAATTTTTTCTGATTAAATTGTAATATTTTCAAAGGGTAAGCGGGGGCAGAGTAAACTTAATTTTATTACCTTATGCTTTAAAAGGGCATCCACATTTTCTTTGGATGCATACTTTACCCGTTAGTTTTCTATTTGGCCTTTAAATGCGTCGTTGCCGATTACCATGCCTTTATTGGGAGAACTAATCAAAAATATCGAGTTGACTAATACGTCATTGAATATAGTTCTGAGTAATCAAAATATTAAATCATTTTTAACTGTGTAATTACCATATGAATGGTATAACAAGATGTTAAAACAATAGGTTGTGATCCTAATGTCCAAATATTTAAACTCTCTATTTTTTCGCTTAATACATCAGAAGGTTTAACAGAACAGTCGCTAAAGTTTTTTAAAATAGAAGGGTAGTTAGATTAATACTATTTTATTAATAGCATGTAGTTAAAATCATATAAAAAATATCCTGTCATTTAAGATAAGGCAGATACAACCTTGAAGTGCATAGCAATTTTATGTAAAAAATGGTTTTCCTGCATAAAATTTTAAACTGATTTTTCAGCAACGGCACTTAAAATGAAGATTTTATTTTTATTTCCTCATGGTATATAAGTGGTTTTATATACAGAGTCGTTGTTATTCTGAATTTCCACCGACAATGCTTAATTACTCTGTCTATTTACATGACGAGTATTTGATAATTCCCTGTAATACATTGATTTAAAAATTTTTAAATATAATCTTCAATTAATTTTGTCAAATTAAAATATGCCGTGTTTCCACCAAAAATATTAATTATGGATAATAAATTGTTATGCGAATAATTCCTGACCACCGGCAACGAGTAGAAATGTCTAACTTCAATCTCCCCATCGTGAATGAGTGGTATGAGACCAAGTCATATCCAAACAACGTCACTAGAATTTCTGAAAAATATATCGACCCTTACTGGTCAGGTAATATTTGGGTGATTAAGGGCTCTGAAGCCAGCTTGATTGTCGATACCGGAACGGGGATCGTATCTCCTATTCCAATAATTGAATCGATTACGAATACACCATTAATAGCGGCCTCATCTTGCCATTATTATGATCATGCAGGAGGTCTTCACTATTTCGACCGGCGATGCAGTCACCCCCTTGATGCCGCTGTTATTTCTGATTCCACAAACGACATGGGCGCAGCCAATTTTATTCAATTTTCTGTATTTTCCGCGTTGCCAAACAAAGAGTTCAAATTAGGGGAATATCATCCTATAAGTACAATACCCACTGACTTACTTAGCGACGGCTTCATCTTCGATTTGGGTAATCGGAGTATCGAAGTTCTTCACATTCCAGGACGCACTCCGGGAAGTTTAGTATTTTGGGAAGAGAAAACTGGCTACTTATTTGGCGGCGAAACTTTGTTTGTCGACCCATATCTAAATGATTTTCGACCTAAAGATGTTCAGTCTTATGAAGACGGTTTGAAACGTCTTTGTCAATATCCGGTATCAACTATATTTGGTGGTCACTTTGAACCTTTTTCTGGAAAGGGACTAATTGATTTAGTGGGGAGTGAAATTGGGCGATATCGCTAAGTTTCGCATAACAAACAAGATAGGTGTTGGACAAGCCGAACGAGGCTCTCTACTATATATACACGTGATCAATGAAGATGGTTTTGCGGACGTTACTAATATAGATGAATCATTTTTCGCAGTTAACGACAATGCTTACACTTTAGAAACCGATAGAAAAGAACACACTAGAGTCATGAAGAAGGCGAATATAGTCGTAAGCGCTTTTAAAGAACACGCGAGAGAAAATATAAATTAATCACTATTTTACTACTAGTGCATCCCTAAAGGATAAAGTATTTACCCGTAATAATATTTAGGCAGATTCAACCTTGAAGTGCATAGCAATTTTATGCAAAAAATGGTTTTCCTGCATAAAAGTTTAAACTGATTTTTCAGCAGCGGCACTTAAAATGAAGATTTTATTTTTATTTCCTCATGGTAAATAAGTGGTGGTTTTATATACAGAGTTATTGCTATTCCGCCTTTCCGTCGTTAATGCGGAATTATTCTGTCTATTTACATGACGAGTATTTGATAATTTCCCGTAATGCATTGATATATCAATTTTTAAGTGTAATGTCCGATTAATTTTATCAAATTAAGATATTCCGTCTTTCCACCAGAAATATGGAATATTTCTGTATAATAAGCTGTTATGTTTATTTAAATCGTTCAGTTGAGTTTTATTAACTCTCCCATATTAAACATGTGCATATTTTATATTTAACTAGGAGGTTAAATGAGTGGATTAATCAATTTACCGCATACTTGTCCGAAGTGCTCTATTAGCAACGCTGGCACTTATCAAGAAATGGACACCATATTTGGTTTCAGGAACATAAAACCAAATGCAGCTACAAATCAAAGCTGGTGTCGAGCATGCAGAAAGAAGTACAAGAAGCCTAAAGAGTAATTGGGCTAACGTTTAAGTTTTATTTTTGTGAATGTTGGTTCGCAATTTACAGCATAAACATAATCGGGTAGCCGGAGGTATCTAACCTCCAGCCCCCACACCACCCTGCATGCGGCTCCGCACAGGGCGGTTCATCTTATGATGAATAGTGAATGTTAATCCACAAGTCCTTTAATGACATCAAACCTTGTCTGGCTAAAAACGCATTACTGATCGCTATATTGATCCCTTTGGTTTTCGAACTACGACAAGGTCCTTTGCTGGTGATCCCACAGGAAATAGCTAAACGTTCACTGACACCCAGTTTGATCAATGATCTCACTTTCGTCCGTGGTTTTCGCCATTGTCGCCAGTAGCACATTCGCAGGCGGCGACGGATCCAATGGTCGAGCTCAATCGTTAATTGGTAGCCCTTGGCAATTAGAAAATAATTCCCCCATCCTCGTAAATACAAATTGAGTTTGTGGATCTGTTTTCCCATTGCAATTCCCCAGTTTCGATTAGTCAGTATCCGCACTTTCTCTTTAAATGTTTTTAAAGTCTTAGCATGGATCTGTAAACCACCTCCAGAAAAGCCAAAGCCTAAAAACTTCGAGCCAGATACTGGCCCGACACGGCTTTTCTTTTCATTAACAATCAATTTTAAACGTTTACTGATGTAGTGCGATATCGCCACTTTAACCTTGTTGCCGATAAACTTGGACTTCACTAAAATCATGATGTCGTCTGCATATCGAGCAAAGTGTAGTCGCTCTCGTGTTAGCTTTTTATCCAGTTCATCCAAAATGATATTGGAAAGAAGTGGTGATAGTGGCCCACCTTGCGGTACGCCTTTATCGGATGGAAACCAAAGACCTGTTTCTGCCTCTGCAATACCTGCTCGTAAAAACCGACCGAGTAATTGCATTAACGCCTTGTCTTTGATTTTACGACCAACGCGGTTCATTAGCATGTCATGATTAACTTCATCAAAGAACTTTGAGAGGTCAATATCAACGGCTGTTTTGTACCCTTGCGAGATGCAATCTTGTACATGTGTTACCGCTTGATGTGCACTTTTACCCGCGCGATATCCGTAGCTATGAGACGAAAATACTGGTTCAAAGTAAGGCGCGATCACTTGATTCATCGCTTGCTGAAGTAGCCTGTCGATGACCGCAGGTATCCCCAATAAGCGTTCTCCACCATCTGGTTTCGGGATAATGACCCGTCTTACCGCAAGCGGAAAATAGTGTCCTTCCATCAGTTTTGCTTTTATTCCTTGCCAATGAGCTAATAGAAATGGCTCAGCGTCTTCGAAACTCATTCCGTCAATACCTGGCGCACCTTTATTGGCTTTAACATGTTTCCATGCCGCTTTCATATTGTCGTCACTGAGCATTAACGTCATTAATGGATATTCATTTAAGGTATGGTTCATATCTGAACGCTGAGTGTCACTATCACAACATGGTGAGGTTTTGTGGTTCAAGTTCAATATGGTATCTCCTCGTTTAAGATGTTCAGGCCTTCACCATGTCCCCTCCATTACGATGGGCGTTTGGCTACTATGCCGTCTGCTGACTTCTGCTTACTCACAGATTTAGTTACCTAAATCTGTGCTATCGGTTTTCATCGGTTTAGCTCTTTTCAGTTGATGATGCTGAAAAGCCAAGGCTGTTATAGACCAGTGCCTGACTGGTTAAGTTATCGATCGCGTGTTAAGCAGATCTCCCCAGATAAGAGCATGTACTTTCTTTGCACTGCTGCATCATTTACGGTGGCCATTAGATCACGTGGTTTCGTTGTCTTGTGCCAACTCACCTCTAGCCTACGCCTCATATGATGTTCTTGTTCATCAGCTCACAAATTTGCTAGCGGCTTCCTCTAGACCGACCCTCACGGATAAGCCCTTGCCATTCGCTAGTAGTTAGCGTTTAATCATCTAATTGATTAAACGGTGATCTTCCTACAGAGGACTTTCACCTCATTAGTTCATGCCCATGCTGGGCGTACACAAGCCAATCAAGCAGGACAAAAAACAGCTTGCTGTTTCGTGCCTCAACATTTTAGCAAACTATTTTTTGCCTCTTATTGGGGCGTTGAGGCTGTAGAATTTCTCCAAAAAGAGCGTTTATCGCTCTTTTTTCAATTATGTC
>NZ_JALAAC010000014.1:0-112627 GCF_037546855.1 Vibrio sp. 1-Bac 57
TATGAAAGAAGCAGCATAAAAATTAGCTAATGAGTGCCAACTGTCTTGAAAAACACCGGCTTCACGAAGGACACGAAGAAAAAATTTATAAAATTTTATCTTTTGACCTAACCTTCTTTTAACTTCGTGCCTTCGTGGTTAATCGCTTTTGACCTTATCTTTTATCAACTTAGTAACTTCATAGTTAATCGCTTTGGATCTTATGCTTTTTCAACTCAGTAACTTCGTGGTTAATTGCTTTTGATCTTATCTTTTATCAACTTAGTAACTTCATGGTTAATTGCTTTTAACCTTATTTTTTATCAACTTAGTAACTTCATAGTTAATCGCTTTGGATCTTATGTTTTCTCAACTCGGTAACTTGGTGCTAAAAAAACTAGGTAATAAAAAAGGCCTTGGTTTTAACATCAAGGCCTTTTCTAAATAAATTTAAAATTTCACGTCTTAATCATTCATTAATATTTTTTATTCTTCTGCGATACGCTATCCAAATATCCCATTACAAAAGCAGAAAGCACAAATGTTAAGTGGATTATTACAAACCACATCAGCTTATCATTGGCAATATTTTGCGCATCCATAAAAACACGTAAAAGGTGGATTGATGAAATAGCAACAATTGCTGCTGCAACCTTATTTTTCAGTGAGCCAGAATCGATAGTCCCTAACCAAGCAAGTTTCTCTTTATTCTCGTCAATATCCAATTTAGAAACGAAATTTTCATAACCTGCAAACATTACCATCACAAGTAATCCGCCTACTAATGTCATATCAATCAGTGATAACAATAATAAAATAAGGTCATTTTCAGTCACGCTTAAAATATTAGGCAATAAATGAATTAATTCCTGAAAAAATTTAATTGTTAAAGCTAATAAACCCAATGATAATCCCGCATATATAGGGGCCAATAGCCAGCGAGAAGAGTAGATAAGGTTTTCAATAAAACGTTCCATAAAGCCCAACTTAGTAAAGTAAAAAAAGATGACAATATATACACCTATTGAAAAGATGCAATGATAAAAGAGGTTAGATATAGCAATAATTGGATAGGAAAATAGGTTGCTTTGAGATCATCATTGGTAAGTGATTTGTTATTGATTAAAGGCGTGAAAGCTTAATAGGCGATATTGTTGCTTTAGCCCTGAATGATGACATAAAGCTGATGGCAGCCTTGAGCTGATGATAGAGAAGAGCGGAGGATAGTGCAGAGTGGAAAAATGTAAAATGGGTGAGGAGATGTCAGTAAAGCCAGTGTAAAATTAAATATCGTCAATTTCTTGATCGTTTTAACTTTACACTGACGTTTATGACTCTTTATTAACGTTTCTAAAGAGTCGTTATTCTATGTTGAATAATCCTTAGATCATTGACGGAAGCTTGATATTAAAGCTGGAATACCAGGCAACATACCTACTGCCGCCATCACCGTTGTTAACACCACAAACATAATTCCCGGTATGATCCACCGATTCATCTTACTCAATTCAGAGCTACGCTCTTTACAACCAATCAAACCAAGGTTATCAAGTAACATAGTAATCGACCAACCAAAAGCAGGGTTCACTAATGCAGAAGCAAAAACAACAATCGCTGCTGATTGAGTTGTTTTACCTTCGCGTGTCATCTCCATTCCAGCTTCAAGTAATGGAATAAAAACCCCTACGATTAATGCAACGCATAACACTGGCTGCCAGATGGCTAAATCCATTGGATAACCCCATATTGCTGCTATTACACAAAATAGTGCAGTTAATAAAGCACCAGCGGGAATAGGGCGCTTAGCGATAGCTGCAGGTATTAAATAAGTCCCCCATGATGAAGTGAAGTTAGAACCACCTAAAAGAGAACCAAACACTTGACGAATAGAGGCCGTGGTCATCGTATCGTCTATATTCATTTGTACTTTTTCAGTACGCTCTGGGTAACTGATCTTTTGAAATACTTGATGCCCCAAGAAATCTGGTGACCACATTGCCACCGCTAAGATGGCAAAAGGTAATACGACTACAAAATTTTCTATTGTAGGCATACCTAACATCCACCCCGTATCCTCTCCCCACCAATACATCGGATTCAAGTTAGGTAAACCAGGGCTAGTCATAAACTCAAAAGGGGCACCCATAGCAAAAGCCAACGAACCACCTAACAAACAACTCAAAGGAACAGCCAACCAACGTTTCCGCCAATGCTCAAGTAAAGCGTACAATATAATGGTGCTAATAATAACGATAAAAGGAATGTGCGACATACCAATGTCGTCTCCCCAAGCAAGCAATTTTTTAACTTGTGAAATAGTGCCTACAAAACCGAGATACAGTAATAACCCACCACAAACCCCTTTACTGGTCAGGTTAGCTAATCGACTTCCTCCTTTACTAATAGCCAAAATCAAACCAAATGCACCAATCAATAACCCAAATGCCATTGGATGCCCGCCTGCTGCCACTACAATAGGAATAAGCGGAATCAGTGGCCCGTGAGTACCCGCTAAGTTAGCCGTGGGCAGTAGAAAGCCGGAAAAAAGAACAATAAAAATGGAAACGATTAATAACTCATAGCGTACGTTTTCTAAAATAAAGCCATCATCAAGTCCGAGTGGTCCTGCAAAAGTTGCAGCTATTGCTCCGACCATTACGATTTTACCAATTGTGGCTGCCATCGCAGGTATGGTGTCTTCTATCTCAAATCGATAATCTTTGAAGGGTAAATTGGGGCGCCAACGTTTAGGCGCCATGATTTGTAATTCGTGCTCTAAGTATTCTTCTCGTGTATCAAATTCTGAGCTCGGCTTATGTTTTTGTGCATAATTCATTTTATCTAGACTTTTTTGAGATGTTGAATCTTGTTCAGGTGCGGCGTTAGAAGCATTGTGCATTATTAGTCCCTATGGTCACTATTAAAAAATAACTAAGAATTTCAATGCTGTAAACTAACTCAAGGTGATGCTTATTACTAACAACGATATACAAGCATTAGCACTAGCTCATGTTTTTAATTAATTTATCGTTATCTTTTTAATACTATTTTTTTATCAAGTTGGCCATGAAGTTAATCGTTTAGAGGGGAGAAGTTTCAATCTAGAGCCAGTTATTCTAATTCAGAGCCAGCTATTTCAATTTATAGACAGTTATGTTTTATTTTAGGGAAATAACAACAGGAGAGGTCACTTACAGTGGATAAACTACTTTATAAAGAATGATTAGATTAACAATGCATTTTTGTTTATCTAATCATACAAGTTTATAGGTGCACGTATTTTTGTTTCGCTGTAATACTTTTAATACTTTTAATACTTTTAATACTTTTAATATTTTTCCATCTTAAATATCAAATTCTTTTTAACCGCTACCCATTCAATGTTGATGATAGAAAATACCACTGTATCTCTGTAAGCACCATCGGGCATTTTTTGATGATTCCTTAATATACCGTCTTGCTTTGCACCCAAACGTGCAATTGCCGCACGTGACTTTTGATTGTGCCAATGCGTTCTAAACTCTACGGCAATGACATCAAGGACTTCGAATGCATGCTGTAATAGCATGAGTTTACATTCGCTATTTATTGATGAGCGTTGATAGCTTTTTGAATACCAAGTGTAACCTATCTCGAGACGACGATTGACAGGATCGGCATTACAAAAACGTGTTGAACCAATGATTTTACCGCTGTGTTTAGCAACAATAACAAAGGGTAACGAGAGTCCTTTTTCTTGTTGTGCTAAGGCCGTGGAGATATAATCATTAATAGACGCTGAAGAAGGAACTGAAGTGAACCAGAGATCCCAAAGGTTACCATCTGATGCTGCCTCGACCAAAGCGTCGGCATGTTCGCGACGTAATGGCATTAACGTTACGGAATGAGATGCTAACTCGATTTCTTTTAAAAACATGTTTTACCCTTTACCCATTGCGCTTAATGAAGTTAGTCAAATTATTTAACGTCTATATTAAATGGCATTACGCTCTATAGCCTGTGGCAACCAAATTAGATCTGTCACACCGTAATCCTTACCACATTGATTTAATAATGTGCTTAATTGACCACGATGGTGTGTTTGATGGTTGAAAAAATGTGTAACTGCAAACCAATATTCGTATTGTCTAGGTTCGGGGTTAACAATGCTTGTGTAAATCAATTGTCCCGATAACACCTGATCGGAGAGTGAGTTTATCCACGCTAAAATTGCTTCATCGGTTTCTTTGCGTGCAAGAGTTAACTGGTTAAAATCTTGATAGAGCTCCTGATCAAGTCCATCTATTAGAAAAGGGGTACCTAAGAATCGACCAAGCCAGAGTTTATCGGCCAGCAATAGATGATTAAGCGTGCCATGGATTGATTTAAAAAATGCCCCTTTATCACTTCGCCTCTCGGCATCAGGTATATCTGCACAAACTGAATAGATGCGTTCATTCATCCATTGATTATATAGCGCCATATCTTTAGCTTGTTTCAGATGCATCTTCTTTCCTGTTATAAATGGATATAAAGTTTCTATTTAACGGGTGATATCTTCACCTTATGCCTGAATAGAAAGTAAGTAAATAGAGTTAGTTCATCACGAATTAGAAGCTGCACAGGTAGTAGTAATTGCTTGTCATTATTTGCAATTAGCTGTTTTAAGGTATTAATCTTAGGATCCCTTTTCCATCAATACCCAAGTAAATATACCCATCACTACCTTGAATCACATTTCTGACTCTACCGATACCAACCAACAACTTAGTTTGTTTGACAACGCTTTCGTTGTTTAACTCTAATAACACTAAATACCCAAACTTCATTGAACCAAGTAATATTTTACCTTGCCATTGAGGGTATTTATTACTGCTAATATAGGCCATGCCAGAAGGCGCAATTGAAGGATCCCAGTACAGTTTAGGTTGCTCCATCCCGCTCTTTTCAGTGATGTCAGTATAATTAGTACCAATATAATTAACACCATAGCCGATAACTGGCCAACCATAATTTTTACCCGATTCAATCAGATTAACTTCATCGCCGCCTCTTGGACCATGTTCGTGTGACCAAACTTGGTTGCGATCAGGCAGATTAATTAGCCCCTGAGGGTTCCTATGCCCATAGGAGTAAATTGCTTTTTTAGCGTTAGCTTGTTGATAAAAAGGGTTGGAGGTTGGGATGCTACCATCAAGATTTAATCGATAAATTTTACCACCATCCAATGATAAATTTTGAGGGTTTTTATCACGTTGTCCGCGGTCACCGATTGAAAAGTAAATAAACTCATCAGTGATGGCAATACGGCTACCGTAATGCTGGCCCTTATTTGAGTCACCTGTAGCAAGGTATAAATTTTTCTTCTCAATTAACTGATTATTCTTAGGATCTAACTTAGCTCGCATTAAAGCTGTATTGCTGCCCGCCGCATTTTTATTGGAATAGGTGAAAAAGATAAGCTGATTTTTTGCAAAGTCTGGATGCAATGCAATATCAAGTAAACCACCTTGCCCATTGCCATGTATTTTGGGCAAACCTGTAATCTCAATTGACGATTTTCCTTCAGTTAATAGCCATAATTTGCCTGAACGTTCCGTTGCTAACATTTTTCCATTAGGTAACTGAACCATTCCCCAAGGAATTTTTATATCAGACCAGATCGTTTCTGTTTTGTATTGGGTTTTATCTTCAATGATTGAGAGTGGTTGCATAGCCTGTGATGAAGTCGCTATAAGGCTTAGATAAATGAACAGTAGTCGATACCAATACTTCATATTTTCTCCTTCATAGATGGGAGTAAGCGCTTACTAAAATAGTGATTGATGCTGGTGGTTGAATTTTAGTCACTTCACTATACGAATCTAGCATGAAGTTTACAAGGTTGGTTTTAAAAGTCCGGAAAGGTTAAAATTCTGAGCTTTAGATAATACGAGCCTCTTTTTTAACCTATCTATATTCAATTCTATGCTAAAAAATATCTTTTTAATTATGCCTATAAATTTTCATTGACTTTTTGTTTGATATAAAAATTATATTTTTGACATGTGACTCAGTATCTATTGAAGTAATTGTTTATCTTTTGAATCGGTATGTGTTTTAGTTTGTATGAGGCATTATTTTAGTGCCTTTTAAAATTTAATTCTTCTAGGGAGCAGCTAATTTACAGGCTTAAAGGGATAAGCTTATGAAAGTAATAGATCTATTAACTTTGTACACTAAAAATATAAAATTTTCTAAATTAAAAGGAGATCGTTATGAAAAACATTTATCTTTTATTATTAGGGGCAACATTATCTTTAACGGGTTGTAATAGCAGTAATAATGACTCGAAGACAAATGAAGGCAATTTTTTAGACAGTGCTGTAATAAATATAGGTTATAAAACAGATACATTAGAAGGTGTAACAGATGCTTTTGGTAAGTTCGATTATGTAGAAGGAGAGTCAGTAATATTCTTTATTGGTGATCTAGAATTCCCCCCTGTACTAGCATCCCCCACAATCACTCCATTAGATATCGCTGCTTCTAACGATACATCAGATCCTAAGGTTGTTAATATTTTACGCTTGCTTCAGACAATCGATGAGGATGGAGATCCAAGTAATGGTATTACGATTACTGAAACAGCAAAAGAAGTTGCAACTCCCGTCAACTTCAATCTACCCGTAGATGAGTTTGCGTCCTCTGAAAGTGTAATTGGATTAGTTAATAATTCAGGTTCGAAAAAAACTATTTTAGTTTCTCAAAGTGAGGCCATCGCACATTTTGAAACAACATTACTTGATGAAGGTGTAGAGTTTATTGCTAATTCCACAATTGTCGGTACTTGGAGAGCAACTGACAATGTAAATGATTTATTATTATTTATTTTCTTTGATGATGGCACATATATTCACGCAGAAGTTTATACAACAGAACTCGATGAAGACAGCGGAATGGAATGGGGAACCTACACCCTAGATAGTGAAACCGGTCTTATCACTTCGACTCAAAATTTTGATTCAAATGATGATGGTGGACTTAGTGATGTCGAAACAATAACAGCACAAGTTTCAGGTAACCAATTAACACTTATTGCAAGTGATGTTAGTGAGCCCATTGAGTTTGAACGTATTACATCAGAAGGTATATTAGGTACTTGGGTTGCAGATGTAGGTGATGACCATTTGTTATCTTTTGTATATTTAGATGATGGGTCATATGTCCATTTAGAAGTAATAGATCAATTCGCTGGAGTGGAGTGGGCTAATTATTCACTAAATAGTGAAACAGGCGAATTTAATATTACAAATCTTATCTTTGATGAAAACGGAGAAGCAGGTTTAACTGATATCGATTCTTTGGTTATCGATGTTACAGAGGATGTTATGACCTATGAAGTCACTGAACCAGGAGAATCAGATAGTCACACTATAGAGTTTGAGCGTAAATAATGATTTTATATTAATTATTTATTCTAATAAAAAACTATTGCATTAATTGCTTATTATATTCATAGCTACCTTTCATTAATGATATCGAGTCTTAATGTAAGGTAGCTATTTTGTTAGCTGACTACTTATTTTTATTATTGATTCTAAGGAGTTACCTTGATCGGCATAATCACTTTCTCTTTGTTTAGAAGCAAATATACAAAAATGAACGCAGGTATATTCATTAACAGTCCATACATTAAAGGGATCGTCGCTAGTGCGGGTTGATGCATGATAGTGAAGGCAATCATCATCGCGGTGCCCGCATTTTGAACGCCCACTTCTATGGCAATGGTTTTTCTATCGGTGTCGTTAACATTCAACTTTCCTGCAATAAAATAAGCAATGATTAGCGCTAGGCTACACAAAGTTATCACCGCAAAACCCTGTAAAGAAAGCATCGCAGGAATGATTTTTAAGTTTGTTAAAACAAGCGCAGTAACCACTAATAACATGGCAATTGTTGAAACCTTTTTCATAAAAGGAATAACAGACTGTGACCATTGATCTGCGAAATAACGAATGCACATACCAATCACTATTGGTAGCAAGGTGACGACGGTAAGTTGTTTGATGGCAGGTAATAAAGGTAAGTTAAAATGTTGGTTATCTGCGCTACCGCTATAATGAATAAAGCCAACAAAGGCGATAGGGATAATAAATGGCGATAACATACTCATGACACTGGTTAAGCAGACACTTAAGGCGAGGTTACCTTTGGCAATAAATGAAAATAAGTTTGATGTCGCACCACCGGGACATAAAGCCAACAAAAAAAGTCCGGCTGCCGCTGTTTGATTAAGGGAAAAAGCTTTAATAATAAACAATGCTAATATTGGTAGTAAAAGTAATTGCAATAAAAAACCAATGATGGCGACTTTAGGCGCTTTTAATACCGCTTTAAAATCTTTTACTTGTAAACTTAATCCCATCCCTAACATCACAATACCCAATACAATAGGTAACATAACTTGAGAAACAGTTTTAGCGATAATTGGATCCATAACACCCCTTAATTTACGTAGTTTAGGAACGACTCAATGACGTTAATATTACTGGATGTTTTGGTTTTTCATTTTGATATGGCGCATTCTTTATTGTTTTTCTAAAAGGTATTTCTACACTTTTACTTGTATTTTGGGTATTTCATTAAGCACGCAGAGGATGTTCAATGTTGTGCTCCGCATTTTTCTTTTTGAAAACCCAGGCTTTTTCATGAAAGAAATAAGCAAAAGAGTTGATCGTTGGTTCAATAGTTGCCATTAGTCCACCTAAGAAAGCGTCGCCAGTTAAAAGGTAAGTGACAATGAAAGCAACATTAAAGTGAATAATTGCAAAGCTCACTGTTTTGACTTTTGTCATTGATTCTCTCTTTTTAAGGAACGGTGTATGTTGCCAAACTTTTTCATGAAAATAGAAGGCGACAGTATTAACCGCAGGTTCGATAATCGCGATCAAACTACCTAATAAAAAATCGCCTGTTAAAGCAAAAGCAACTAAGGTTGCGATGCTGAAATGGATCACTGCAAAAGTCATTGTTTTAATCATTGTGTATCCCTCATGGTCTATTTTCTTTCTCTGTAAACATTATTGATAATCATTATCATTTAGTCAAGGTGAAAATTCCTATATTATTGATAGGTTTTACTGTTTCTTTTGGATTTTTTAATCGAAAATTTTATTTTTTAACGGTAACCAATTGAATAATTTGCATTATTGATGCTGGCTAGCTAGATAATCGATGGCGTTTGTAAGGAATGGATATTGTTAGGCCCAATTTGTGGATGTTCCACACTTGATTCGTACTTAGTTATTGCAGGCAATGTTAATAGTTAATGGAATTATTGTTTTCCTGTTAGGGTTAAATATAATGATTCACCTAATCAATCCAAATTGAAGTTAATAATATGATACCCATGGGAAGTGTTGTTACTGCGTGTATGTTCGCAGGTTTAATCGTTGCCGTACCACCAATGGCAAAAGTATGTCCTCGCCCGATCCGTCTTAGCATTGGCGTTATTTTACTCTCCGCAGGGTTATGGAATATATTGTGGTATGCGAGCCAACATTTCAGAGAGTTTTGGGGGCTTGCTGCCTTCTGTTCTGGTGTGTTAATGGTGCTGACTTCACTCTATATTGTTAAAGCAAGCTGGCTACCGTTGTTTTTGCGTCGTGCAAAACCAGTTGTGTTATTAATGCTATTGGGTTTTGCGGCACTCTATGCAATAACTATATATCGATTATAAACTTAAACCTCTGTGAGGAGGTTTTGTCTCTTACCTTAAACATACGTGTATGAGCTTCACCATGAAACGATTTATGCAACAGCGAATAAAAATCAAACAGCCTTCACCAGCCTAGAGGGGGCAACATAACTATGGTTTTCTGAAACATTTTGAACAAGTAGAGAACTCTATAAAATAACAGGTTAAGATAGTAAGCATTAATACTTATTTCTATGAACCTTTATTTCTATGCACCTTTATCTCTATTAACCCTTATCTCTTTAACGCAGGTATAAAAAATTATGACAAATCGACTGCCTCAGAAAAACAACTCGACTGTATCTGCTATACCTACTAAAGATATTAGATCTACTACTCCAACGCCTGCTATTTCTACATTCGATGATCTGGCTAAACAGGCAAATTATTCCCTGATGGATACACTCAATTGCGATCCTGATGCGACAGAAAACGGCAATGATCATAGCGCACGACAAGTATTCTCAGGTCACTATGTTCCTGTTAATCCAACACCTATTAAAAAACCTGAATATGTTGCGCACAGTAATACTTTTTTTGCCGAACTTGGCTTAGCTGACTCGATGGCAGAGTCTGCTGATTTCATGCGCATGTTTTCCGGTGACATTTCTCAAGTGCCAGAGCCGATGCGCAAGGTTGGTTGGGCGACGGGATACGCACTTTCTATTTACGGTATCGAATACACTCATCAATGTCCGTTCCAAACTGGCAATGGTTATGGGGACGGGCGTGCAATTTCTGTACTTGAAGCTGTCATTAACGGTCAACGCTGGGAAATGCAGCTAAAAGGCGGTGGCCCAACACCTTATTGTCGCGGTGCGGATGGTCGTGCTGTTTTACGGTCTAGTATTCGTGAGTTCTTGGCGCAGGAACACATGCATGCTCTTGGTGTTCCTACTTCACGATCTTTGAGTTTGTACGTATCAAAAACGGAAAAGGTAAAGCGTCCGTGGTACTCGGAAGGTTCGCGTTTGGAAAATCCGGACATGATGGTGTCTGAAGCCGTCGCCATTTCGACACGTGTTGCACCGTCATTCATTCGTGTTGGCCAACTCGAACTTTTCGCTCGCCGTACTCGTGAAGATGATCTGCTCGATGAACAACTTCATGCGATGCAAGAACTCGAAAAAATGGTGTTGCATTTGATTGACCGTGAATACGCAGATGTTGTCGATAGTCAGCTACCTATGCCAGAAAAAGTGCTGTTGTTGGCGCGCGAATTTCGTAGCCGCCTGACGTCGCTGATAGCGAATTGGATCCGTGTTGGCTTCTGCCAAGGTAACTTTAACAGTGATAATTGCGCAGCTGGTGGCTTTACACTTGATTATGGTCCCTTCGGATTTTGCGATGTGTTCAACCCGTATTATCAACCTTGGACGGGCGGTGGTAATCACTACTCCTTCATGAATCAACCTAAAGCAGCGCAAAGCAACTTCGAGATGTTTTGTTCGGCGTTACGTCCGTTACTGGCATCAGTTCAAGACGACTTGCTAGTACTTGATGAGATTCAAAGTGAATTCTCGACAATCATGCATTCAAAAATGCAAGATATGTGGGCTGCCAAGTTAGGCCTTAGCACGCTAGAACCCACTGCACACAAAGCATTACTTAACGAATTACAAATGTTAATGATGCAAACGCCTATCGATTATACTATTTTCTTTCGAGAGCTATCGTTGATACCCAAGGATATTCGTCCACTCAAAAAAAGCTTTTATAATAGTTCAAGTGATCTAAACGACTCAGACTCCCACCAAACGGACACACGTTGGATGGAGTGGTTTGTTAAATGGAAAACACTCCTCAATCGTGACTGTGATGCAAATGCGATTGCGCCGAGAACACTTGAACAAGTCTCTAGTCAGATGAAGCTAGTTAATCCAAAATACATTTTACGAGAGTGGTTCGTTAAGCCTGCTTACCAGCAAGCAGCGGTCGGGAATTACGCTTTAATTCGAGAATTACAAGAGGTGATGACACAGCCCTATGCAGAACAATCGCAGGAAGTAGAAGATAAGTACTATCGATTGAAGCCGCTTGAGTTCTTTAAACTAGGAGGCGTATCTCATCTTAGTTGCTCGTCGTAAACCTTTAGGTTTATAGCAAAACCTGACCTACAGATCTTGTTGTAGGTTGGGGGATTTAGCGGCTGGACTAGCGAGCTACTGTGTTAACTCGTCTGAGCTCGTCCAGTCACTTGGATGTTAATTTGCTTTGGGTATCGCCCTGTCGGCGGACAAACTTTTTTATCAGAAAAGACTTTTTACCCACAACGTGCAAAGAAACTGACACCGACTCGCTTTCTGATCCAAATAATAAATTGCTTTTTTAACGCACCAGCTGTTACTGGCCATCCTTGGTCAGAACGAGCCTAAGCCAAACATCCTGTTTGGATTTGCTAAAAGCAATTGATGATTTGGGAAAGCTCAACGGTGGAGAGTTGTCGTCGCATTGCGTCTCGACATTTCCAATCACTCATTGATATACCTATTTTAATTGTATGTGGGACAGCACGGAGATGTTCAAAACAATGAACAAATAGGCCCGACGAGTACAGACGCGTCAACCAAAGCCAACCCAACACCAATCCTAAGCTAATCCAACTTCAATCTTCATAAACCGTCCAAGCTTATCGCTAATTTTATCCTGCACTATTCACAACCAAAATATTTATATTAGTTTTATTCATGTTTATTTGAAAATCAATCATTTTTATTCATGATTGATTTGACGTATAAAATACACACTGCTTTGAATGCTAGGCGATATTACCGTGAGTTTTTAATTTAGCGTCGTAAAAATCGGTAAGGTTGTTGACTAGAAAATCCTGAGTGAACAGGGAATGTGCAGATTTTATGATAGAAAATTGGAGCTAAAGACGATGAAGACAGATTTTACATTTACGATTAAGAGCACTTGTTTAAATGAACATTATCAGCCAACTGACAATACACGTGCGACGACTAACTTTGCCAATTTAGCGCGCGGCAAAAACCGCCAACATAATCTTCGTAATGCGTTAACAATGATCGACAATCGATTTAATGCTTTAGCTAATTGGGATAACCCACAGGGTGACCGTTATGCAGTGGAGCTTGAGATTATTTCTGTTGAAATAGACATTGAGAATAGCGGACAAACATTTCCATCCATTGAAGTTTTAAAAACTAATATTGTGGATCATCAAACCAACCAACGTATTGAAGGCATTGTTGGCAATAACTTTTCATCGTACGTGCGAGATTATGACTTTAGTATTTTGTTGTCTGAGCATAACAAGAATCTATCTTCATTTAGTGTTCCAGATGATTTTGGTGAACTGCATGGCAAATTATTTCAGTCCTTCTTAAATTCAGCGATTTATAAAGCGCATTTTAATAAACCGCCTGTTATCTGTTTAAGTGTGGCGGAAACTAAAACTTATCAGCGAACTGAAAATCAACATCCTGTGTTAGGTGTTGAATTTCAGCCTAATGCATCTTCTTTAACGGAGCAATATTTCAAAAAGATGGGCTTACAGGTGCGTTACTTTATGCCTCCCAATAGTGCTGCGCCGTTAGCTTTTTATTTTGTTGGTGATTTGTTGAATGATTATACAAACCTTGAATTGATAAGCACTATCAGCACCATGGAGACGTTCCAGAAAATATATCGTCCTGAAATTTATAATGCCAATGCGGTGGCTGGGCAAACTTATCAACCGAATCTAAAGAACTTAGATTATTCATTAACACATATTGTTTATGACCGAGAAGAACGCAACCGATTAGGCATTGCGCAGGGCAAGTTTGCTGAAGCGCACTTCATCAAACCGAATAAAAATGTACTTGAGCAGTGGTCTGCAAGTTATAGCCAGCAACCATGTGTAGCTTAATGAAACGACAAAGCTAAATAACCAAAGCTAAATAGCCAAAGCTAAATAATAAAAACTAAGCAACAAAAGTTAAATAATAAAAAGCTAAGTAATAAAAGCGCTAAATACCGAATATAGGAAAAATATTGATTATGAAAAAATTATTACCAACGTCTACCGCAGGCAGCTTGCCTAAACCCTCTTGGCTTGCAGAATCTGAAACATTATGGTCTCCATGGAAACTACAGGATCAAGCATTAGTAGATGGTAAAAAAGACGCGTTATGTGTGTCATTACACGAGCAACAACAAGCAGGCATAGATATAGTCAGCGATGGTGAACAAACCCGTCAACACTTTGTGACCACTTTTATTGAGCACCTTAATGGCGTTGATTTCGAAAACCGTAAAATCGTTAAAATTCGTGATCGTTATGATGCAAGTGTACCCACGGTAGTTGGCCCTGTGAGTCGACAAAAACCAGTGTTTGTTGAAGATGCTAAGTTTTTACGTCAACAAACTGATCAGCCAATAAAATGGGCGCTGCCAGGTCCAATGACTATGATCGATACGCTGTATGACGATCATTATAAAAGCCGTGAGAAACTCGCTTGGGAATTTGCGATCATTCTTAATCAAGAGGCCAAAGAGTTAGAGGCCGCTGGCGTTGATATTATTCAATTTGATGAGCCAGCTTTTAATGTGTTTTTTGATGATGTTAATGAGTGGGGCATTGCTTGCTTAGAAAGAGCGATTGAAGGGCTTAAGTGTGAAACCGCTGTCCATATTTGTTACGGCTATGGCATTAAAGCCAATACCGATTGGAAAAAAACCTTAGGTAACGAGTGGCGTCAATATGAGCAAGCTTTTCCTAAGTTACAAGCATCCAATATCGATATTATCTCGTTAGAATGTCATAACTCTCATGTGCCGATGGATCTACTTGAGCTTATTCGCGGTAAAAAAGTAATGGTAGGTGCTATTGATGTAGCAAGCAATACGATCGAAACGCCAGAAGAAGTGGCGGCCACGTTACGAGAAGCTCTTAAGTATGTTGATGCAGATAAACTTTATCCTTGTACTAACTGTGGCATGGCACCGTTATCGCGTGAAGTAGCAAGAGGCAAGTTAAAAGCCCTCAGCGCGGGTGCTGCCATTGTTCGAAAAGAGCTTTCTGTCTAACTTTTTAAGCGGTAACGTTTTGGACGTGCATCCATACGCTAGCCTCAACTAAGCCAAACGTTCTGTTTGGCTTTACTAAAATGAATTGGTTGATTGGAAAAGGTTTAACGGTGGAGAGTTGTCGCCGCATTGAGTATCGACATTTCCCATCACTCTTTGATATCCCTAGTTTCATTGTATGGGGCCAACACTTTTCTTTTATGTGTAATTTACTATGTTGCTTAATATAACTATTAACTTATAGTGTTATTAATTGTGCAAGAGACTTTTAAATTAAATGTCGAAATATGAGTTAGATGATAAAATTTTAGGTTACCAACCAAACTCTAATGAAAAGGTTTTATTAAATAAGCATTGCATTACCGACGAAGAAGAAATCAATAACATTGAAACTTTTTTGTTGCTTAAGCTTTATGAAAAAGAGTTTGCTTCAATTGTTCCGTCTCACTTAACATTTATGAACATCCTCAACTGGCATCGACAATGGTTAGGAAATGTTTATGAATGGGCTGGAAAGCTTAGGTATTACAGAATGTGGAAAGGGGACTTTGAGTTTACACTGCCTCTTCAAATTGAAGCTGATATTGCTGTTTTCGAAACTAAATACTTGTCAAATTTGCATAAAATCAAACATTTTGATTACGATGATTTAGTGAGGTTTTTATCGGAAAGTCATGTTGATTTCATATTATTACATCCATTTAGAGAAGGTAACGGTAGAATTAGCAGGCTATTAATGGACTATATGTGTGATGTTGCGGGTATAGGTCTGCTTGATTATAGTCTATGGGATGAAAACAAAGATTTTTATGTTAAATCTATACAAGCAGGATATGCAGGAAATTACCAACACATGGAAAGATTAGTTCGTGGTATTCTAAAAGGCTAATGTATACTTACTGTATTTAGCTTGTTGTTTTTTCAGCTTTTTTTCAATTTCTATAATTGATTCACCAGTTTCTAAAGCCGTTGAACTTGCTACTGATCTATAAATCATTTTTTTTGTAACTAATTTTCTAGTTGTATTCATACAACCTCCTGTAAAATTCTCTTTGATTATAATTAAATTGTCATTAACACGCAATTAGCATCAATCTTTTTACCCGTTTAAATCATTTCTTATTTATCTAAGATTACGTGAGTAATCGATAATCATTTTTATAGCTAGTGATCGAATCATTATTCATTAAAGCAGATGTAACAAACTCCTCTATTCAGGTTGGCTCAAATAACGTTATTGCTTCAGCCTGCTAAAGGCAATCATTGATATAGAAAAACTCAACGGAGGGAATGGATATAGCCAAACTGAGCACGATTTTTTCATTAACTCATTGATGTTGTTAATTTCAATGTTTGGGTGCAGCACTTCGTATTTCCCGTTCAGTCTAATGCAATCTTACTTTCCATTTTTTTGCTTTTCTATAAACGTTGCAATAGCTGCATGTATATCGGGGGAAGTTGCAAGTTGATCAAAGGTAAGTTGATCATTGATAAGTGCCTCTTTAAACGTCTCGCTAGAAGAAAGCGCCATACGTTTTTTAAACTGTGCAAGGGCTTTCTTATCTAGGTTGTCATTTAATTGCTGGGCTAAACTAACCGCTTTTAAAACCACCTCAGAATCAGGAACCACTGTTGTAACTAAGCCAATAGAGAGTGCTTCAACAGCTCCGACATAGCGACCTGTTAGCATTATTTCCATAGCGCGACTTTGCCCAACTAAGCGCGGAAGCCTTTGCATTCCACCAAAACCAGGAATCAATCCCGCTTGGAGTTCGTGTTGGCGGAACTGAGCACTTTTACCTGCGATTCGAATATCGCAAGACATAGCAAGCTCATTACCACCGCCTGCACTTATACCTGAAATTGCGGCGATCACTGGCTTTGGAAAGCTCTCAATGCGGTTATAAACTTTATGTGCAATGGCTGCATGCGTTATCTCACCTTTATCTACACCTTTGAGGCTTTCACCACCCGCTCCAGCGGAGAAAACTTTATTTGTTCCTGTAATAACAACCGCGCCAATATTTTCATCATTTTCAGCTAAATTAAGGGCTGCATTGATCTCCGTTAGTACGGCTTTTGAAACTGTATTACGGGGAGGTACGTTGATACTCAGTAATAAAACATTGTGTTGTTTAGTTACTTCAATATTTTCAAATGTAGTTTCGGCTACTTGGGCAGTAACGGCTGAACTCATTGTAAATAGTAATATAATCAATAGCTTTTTCATCACTTTCCCTTTGATATTTAATAAAATTTATCTTTCTTTCTATTTCAGTGGCTACGGGACACTACACTCAGTGCAACGTTTAATAATCGATGCTTTTCATGTTTTTAATATTGAGCATTGTTGATTGCTAACATTATTGATGATGAATGATAGGCGAAAAATAAAGTAAGGGGTAAGGAGAAACAACCCAATAACAATGGGCTATTTTACCCACAATGATATGTGCTTGCTTAGATTTTTGAGGTGTGTTGGAGGCGTTTTCGAGTGAGCTATCTTAGTTGAAAATTTGTTTCCTTTTTGATCGCACTATTGATTACCTTTTTAGGTAAAAATGAAAAAGTAGATAAACCAAGTTATTAAATGAAAAAAAGAGCCGAAAATTAAATGAAAAAAAGAGCCGAAAATTAAATTGAGTTAAATCTTATTGTAACCATCTGATATTAATTATTTAAATGTGTGGGTGCCCAGTGTTTTGTTTTTTCCAGCACTTTGTTTTTCCTCGTCTGTGCTCGTCGGGGCAGTTTTGTATTTATTAGCTTTGTTTTCGCCCTGTCGGCGACCAAACTTTCTTTTATCAGAAAAGAAAGTTGGCAAAGAAACTGACCACCGAATCACTTTCTGATCCAAATCATTCATTGCTTTTATAACGCACCGGCTCTTGCTGGCCATCCATGGCCAGAACGAGCCTAAGCCAAACATCCTGTTTGGCATTTGCTAAAAGCAATAAATGATTTGGGAAAGTTCAACGGTGGGGAAGTCGCAACCACATTGAGCAAGGTTTTATCGTAACTATTTGATTTTTATTAATTCAATGAGTGGGTATCCAGCACTTTGTTTTCAACGGGAGGAGTGGACGTAATTACATTGACTAAGGTTTTATTGTAACTGATTGATTTTTATTGATTCAACTAATGGGTCCAGCTTTATTATTCCTAATGGGTGACCCTCGAATTTCTGCGTAATATTCAGTATTTTTTGTGGTTTTTTTTATTTCTAAGTGGGTTAATGTGATAAGTTAAATCCAAAATATTAATTCACTTCTGAAGTTGCATCAATAAAGGAAATATTAATGATTGGATCTATATGGAACAAGTGGGATTTACATGTCCACTCACCTCTTACACATCAAAATAATCAATTTAATGGCGCAACAATTGAAAATTATGTTGATGTATTAATTGCCAATCAAATATCACTCGTTGGTGTGACTAATTATTTCTATTTTGCTGAAAATGAACTTGAAATTATTCGAAATGAAGTAGCCAAAAGATCTGCGGAAATTACGGTGTTAGGTAATGTTGAATTTAGGATTACCCAACCGAATAAAGATGGTGAATGGATAAATGTCCACTGTATTTTTGCCGAGCATGTCACCACTGCTCAAATTAATGAAGCTTTAGCACGATTTGAAATTGCCAATACAGGCGGTTTTCAAAAAGCAATTTACTGCTGCAATAGCTCATTCGTTCAAAATGGTATACAACCTTCCGATGTAATTGTTGACTTTGATAAACTCATTGAACACATGAAAAAAAGCTTTCGATTTGGTGTGGATTATTTGATCGCTGTTTGCCCAAATGGTTATGGAGGCTTTAGACCTGATGTTGCGGAAAATAGGTCTCTTAAAGTGGCAATAGAAATAGAGAAAAAAGGACAATTGTTATTAGGTAGAAAAGAAGATAGAGGTTTCTTTTTACACTATTTAGCAAGGTATGAAGGCGCAGTACCCAAACCTGTTTTTTGTTGCTCAGATGCACATGGTTTTACCAGCGATCCACAAAATGGAAAATTTTCCGTCGGTGAAAATTATACATGGGTAAAGGCAAAGCCAACATTTGAAGGGCTAAGACAGGCATTAATTGAACCAGAGGCAAGAGTTCAACAAACTGATGACTTTATTGAAAAAACGTTTATTAAACCTAAATTTACATCTATTCAGTTAGACGGTGAAATTTTTACTGGTCAAGCAATTAAATTCCAACCGCAAACTATTCTATTAAACCCTAATATGGTCGCTATTATTGGAGGGCGTGGTACCGGAAAAAGCTTGTTTCTAGATTCAATGCACTCAATGTTTAATCATCAAGCAGTATTCAATAATGCTCGAAGCGTTGATGTTAATAGCTTGAAAATTACTTTTGATCAGGGGGACGGTACTGAACTGGTTTTTAATTCACAAGATGATACCTACTCATACTTGCATGTATCTCAGGGAGATATTCAGAACTTTAGCCAAGAACCAAGTAAGTTAAGTGATGAAATCAAACGAATGTTAGGAATTCTCGGTGTTAACTTTAATACTGTGACCACTAATGCCATTACTGAAAATATCGGTAAATATAGAAGCTTTGTGCAGTATTGGGAATTATCTGATGTTGACGGTAATAGGTTGAACACACCAGAGCACCAAAATGCCATTAAAGCAAAGTTCACTAAGTTAATGGCAACTATTACTAATCCACAAAACCAGCTGCATATAGAGCAATATCAAAATAATTTGAAGTTAGCAAACGAAAAGCAAACGGTTATTAATGAGTTGGAAGAAGTTCAGGCTGTTATCGTAAGGTCAATACAAGAAATTAATTCAAGTTTAGGTGGAATTAATCAAAAGTTACTAGTACCGAATCATGTTCCGCTGTTAATAACAGAAGTAACAGAACAAAAAATTACCGCCAATATTTCACAATTTAAAGGTGAAATTTCTCAGTTGCAAACGAATAATTTGACTATTGTATCAGCTTTTAAGCAGCAAGGTATTAATCAAGATATATCTTCACTATTGGATAAAATTTCTGAATATCAGTTGGCTATTGATACTTCCGATGCAAAATTACAAGAAATACAATTAAGGACACAGCAATATCAGGAGTATGTTCAAACTAGGGCTAATCTAGCGTTAACATACCGTGACTATTTAAATGCAGAAAAATTAAAAGTAGATAATAAATTTCAGTCTTTGAAAGTCGATAAAGCGCATTGGAATGACGAACAAAATGCTCTAGTTGCTTCAATGCTTGCTGATATAAGTATTAACGGTAATATAATCTTTGATGATAAGAGATTTTATGAAGGGCTTGAAGGTTGCTTAAATAGAGGAAAATTTAGAGCTACACAAGTTCAAACCACGGCAAAACGCTTAGAAGAAATGTTTGCGATAAAAGGTATTGATGATTTCTTCAATTTGATAAATGGTAACCAACAAATTGCATGCGAAGGTGATGTTGATGCTCAAGGTCAGCAAAATAAAATAGCTATTGAAGGTTTATTCTGGAAACCGGAATACTTTAATCAGGGTGGAAGGTTTGAGCTACTAAACTATTTATTCTCACCTGACAGCATTAAAAACTACCTCTATGTTAATGCTGAATTTGAATACAAAGGTAAAACGGTTGATAAGCTAAGTGTTGGTCAACGAGGTACATTTTATGTTTGCTTGAAACTAGCAACAGACCCATTTGGTAGCCCATTTGTTTTCGACCAACCAGAAGATGATCTAGATAATGACTTTATAATGGGGGAGTTGGTTCCGTTGTTTAGTAAAATAAAAAAATATCGTCAGGTTATAATAGTTACTCATAATGCTAACCTCGTAGTAAATACAGATGCAGAACAGATCATTGTAGCTTCTAACGAAGGTGAAGTAATAAGTTATGAATCTGGTGCATTAGAGGATGGCAGTGTAGTCCGCAATCAAGGTACCAAAGCTAGCATTTGTAATATTTTAGAAGGTGGCAGCTATGCTTTTGAAAAGCGTGAGCGGAAATATGGGATACAAGCTTTAGTTTGATTTTAAACCAGAAAAGTACAAAGCACGAGACATTCAAACCTTACTCAACGCGGCTACAACATTCCCCCGTTAAGTTTTTCTGAATCAATCACTGCCTTTAGCAAGCGAAGGCAGGGATGCCGTTGCTAGCTCAGTTCGAGACATGGATGTCGAGTCTGAGCGGTGCGTTAAGAAGGCCGTTATTTATTCAGATTAAAAAACGATCGGGGCCAGTCTCTTTGCTTACTTTCTCTGCTGGCAGAGAGAAAGTAAAGTCGCCGAAAGGGCGAAATACAAAGCTAATAAACATCAAAGTGACCGGACGAGCGCAGACGAGCTAAATATTGAAAGTGTAAAGTAAGAACTCAAAAGGGTAGCTCGCTACCCAAACTTCGTACACTTCAACATATAATTCACATCCACATTCTGCGTGATTTTAAAATCATTCATCAACGGACTATACTCAACCCCACACAAATCATCACAATGTAACTGGGTTGCATCAATCGCACTTAACAACTGAGAAGGGCGAATGAATTTCTCATATTCATGCGTACCTTTAGGTACCCAACGTAACACATGCTCTGCGCCTAAAATCATCATTACATAGGCTTTCCATGTTTTATTAATGGTCGAAAAATAAACTGTGCCACCGGGTTTGACTAAATCACAACAGGCTTGAATAACAGAGGCTGGATCGGGCACATGCTCTAACATCTCCATGCATGTTACTAGATCAAACTGCTGTGGATGCGCATGCGCAAAATTCTCTGCGGTGGTTTTTTGATAATCAACCTTAGTTTCAGTCTCTAAAGCATGTAAACGGGCAATTTGTAATGAGGCATGTGCCATATCAATGCCTGTTACGTCAGCACCTTTAATTGCCATGCTCTTTGCTAAAATGCCGCCGCCACAACCAACATCGGCTACTTTTTTGCCAAATAACCCATCAACACCTTGCTCTATATATTCTAGACGTGTTGGGTTTAGCATATGTAACGGCTTGAAATCACCTTCTAAATCCCACCATTGCTCCGCCATTGCAGAAAACTTTTCAATTTCTTGCTGATCGACATTCGCTTCCAGCGCATTATCTTGTAATGAGGTCGTTTGTGCTGCGTTATTCTGTGATGGGGTGTTTTCAGCCACGCTATTGTCATCCTATTGAGTTGCGATTTTTATCCCCATGATACTTCAAGATGCAAAATCAACAAACCAAATTGTGCTTAGTCGCTAGGTTTAAAATTGAACTTTCGAGAGATTAACTTGGTTAACCTTGTATCGTGAGAATCGTTAAAAGGTATGACCAAATTGAGAATAACGCTCATAACATGACAACAATAACGAAGAGGAAATTTATTTTGCGATTCTAAGGGGCTTAAAATGCCACAAGAGGCTGCATGAAAAATGAGCAGTTAGTTAATAAATGCCCCATATTGCGCCATAAAACGATTCTCAGGCGATTTTGCCCATTAAAACGCTTCTGCCAAGGTGCATTTGTGCTACTATCGGCCTCTTACTAAATTCAGTCTATTTCCACTAAATTAAGGATTTCAGTTTCTATGAGCGAATTTGCCTCTGACGTTTCTCCAATTAATATTGAAGATGAATTAAAAAATTCTTATCTTGAATACGCAATGAGCGTGATCGTAGGTCGTGCATTGCCCGATGTACGTGATGGCCTAAAACCCGTTCACCGTCGTGTTCTGTTTGCCATGAATGTACTACGTAATGATTGGAACAAACCTTATAAAAAATCAGCACGTGTTGTTGGTGATGTAATCGGTAAATACCATCCACATGGCGACACTGCGGTATACGATACAATCGTTCGTATGGCGCAAGACTTCTCTCTACGTTACATGTTAGTTGATGGTCAAGGTAACTTTGGTTCTGTTGATGGCGATAGCGCCGCGGCGATGCGTTATACGGAAATCCGTATGCAGAAATTAGCGCATGAATTATTAGCCGATTTAGAAAAAGAAACCGTTGATTACGTACCTAACTATGATGGTACTGAGTTCATTCCTGAAGTATTACCAACAAAAATTCCGAACCTATTAATTAATGGTTCATCGGGTATTGCGGTTGGTATGGCAACGAACATTCCACCTCATAACTTAGGTGAAGTGATTAGCGCTTGTTTGGCATTAATCAAGAATGAAGATATTACTATCAATGAGTTGATTGAACATATCCCAGGCCCTGACTTCCCAACGGCTGGTATTATCAATGGCCGTAAAGGTATTGTTGAAGCTTACCATACGGGTCGCGGTAAAATTAAAGTACGCGCTAAAGCTGACATTGAAGTTAATGAAAAAACTGGTCGTGAAACGATCGTGGTTCATGAACTACCGTACCAAGTTAATAAAGCCCGCTTAATTGAAAAAATTGCTGAATTTGTTAAAGATAAAAAAATTGAAGGTATCAGCGCACTACGTGACGAGTCGGATAAAGATGGTATGCGCATGGTGGTTGAAGTTAAACGTGGCGAAGTGGGTGAAGTAGTTTTAAATAACCTTTACGCACAAACGCAAATGCAAGTGACATTCGGTATTAATGCCGTTGCACTTGACCACGGTCAGCCAAAATTATTTAACCTAAAAGAGATGTTAGAAGCGTTTATTCTGCATCGTCGTGAAGTAGTTACTCGCCGTACGGTATTTGAATTACGTAAAGCGCGTGACCGTGCACATATCCTTGAAGGGTTAGCGATTTCATTGGTTAACATTGAAGCCATCATTGAAATGATCCGTAAATCTCCAACACCAGCTGAAGCGAAATTAGCGCTACAGTCTCGTGGCTGGGATTTAGGTGCTGTTGATTCAATGCTTGAAGCAAGTGGTGTTGATGCTGCGCGTCCTGATGGTTTAGCTATTGAGTTTGGTATTCGTGATAACCAATACTTCATGACTGAAATTCAAGCACAAGCGATTCTAGATTTACGTCTGCACAAGTTAACTGGCCTTGAGCACGAGAAAATTTTAGGCGAGTATAAAGAGCTATTAGAAATCATTGCTGCTTTATTATTCATTCTTGAAAGTCCTGCTCGTTTGATGGAAGTGATTGAAGAAGAATTAGAAGAAGTACGTGATAACTTTGCTGATGAACGCCGTACTGAAATTACTGAATCTGAATCTGATTTATGTATGGAAGATTTGATCGTTGAAGAAGATGTGGTAGTAACACTTTCTCACGAAGGCTACGTTAAGTACCAACCGTTATCAGATTACGAAGCACAGCGTCGTGGTGGTAAAGGTAAAGCAGCGACTAAGATGAAAGATCAAGATTTTATTGAGAAACTGTTAGTAGCAAGTACGCACGATACGATTTTATGTTTCTCTACGCGTGGTCGTCTGTACTGGTTGAAAACATTCCAATTGCCATTAGCGTCTCGTCAAGCTCGTGGTCGTCCGATTGTGAATATTCTGCCGCTTGAAGAGGGCGAACGTATTACCGCAATCTTGCCAGTACGTGAATATGAAGATGATAAATATGTCTTCATGGCAACGGCTAACGGTACGGTTAAGAAAACGGCATTAAGTGCTTATAGTCGTCCACGTTCAAGTGGTTTAATTGCGATTAACTTAAATGATGACAATGAATTAATTGGTGTTGCGTTAACCGATGGTACTAATGAAATTATGTTGTTCTCGGATGCGGGTAAAGTAGTTCGCTTTAAAGAAGCGGAAGAAAGCGAAGTAACCGATGAAGAAGGTAATGTTGTATTAGATGAAGAGGGTAACCCTGAGATTAAATTCAAAGGTGTTCGTCCAATGGGTCGTACGGCAACGGGTGTTCGTGGTATTAAATTAAATGAAGGCGGTAAAGTCGTTTCATTAATCGTACCAAATGCAACGGGCCACATCTTAACAACAACAGAAAATGGTTACGGTAAACGTACGCCATTAGAAGATTACTCATCTAAGAGTCGTGCAACACAAGGTGTTATCTCAATCAAAGTGAGTGAGCGTAACGGTAAAGTGGTTGGTGCAGTACAAGTAGATGATAACGATGAAATCATGTTGATCTCTAACCGCGGTACGTTAGTACGTACACGTGTTTCTGAGGTTTCTGTGGTCGGTCGTAATACACAAGGCGTGACATTAATACGTACAGCTGAAGATGAAAAAATCGTTGCATTACAACGTATTGAAGAAATCAAAGATGTACCTGTTTACGATGAAAATGGCGAACTAGTTATACAAGAGCCAGCGGTAGTTGAGGGTGAAGTAGAAGAAAGTGAATCAGAGGCATTAGATAATGTCGAAGAGCAACCAACAGACGCACCTGAATAACAGTTAATTACAATTTAATAAGCGGCAATAGCCGCTTATTTTGTTTTAAAAGAGTCAACTTTTTAAGAGAATTAGCAATGACAAAAATATATAACTTTTGTGCGGGTCCCGCGATGTTACCTGAAGCTGTAATGCAACAGGCGCAAAGCGAGTTTTGTAATTGGCAAGGTTTAGGTGTTTCGGCGATGGAAGTGAGTCACCGTAGTCCTGAATATGTTGCTATGGCAAAACAATCTGAACTTGATTTACGTGAATTAATGGCTATTCCTGATAATTATAAAGTGCTGTTTTGTCATGGTGGCGGACGCGGCCAATTCGCTGCTGTACCGCTTAATTTATTGGGTGATAAATTAGACGCTGATTATATCGTTACTGGGCAGTGGTCTAAATCTGCCGTGGCGGAAGCTAAAAAACACGCTCGCATTCATGAAACCGATATCATGCTAACCACAGAGCAAGGTAAAGTTGCAGTTAAACCAAGTGCGGATTGGAATGTTAATGCCGGTGCGGCTTATGTGCATTATTGCCCTAATGAAACCATTGAAGGCATCGAAATATTTGATGTGCCTGAAACGGGTGTCGTGCCGTTAGTGGCGGATATGAGCTCAACCATTTTGTCGCGCACCATTGATGTTTCAAAATTTGGTGTTATTTATGCCAGCGCGCAGAAAAACATTGGTCCATCTGGTTTGGCGATTGTGATTGTACGTGAAGATTTAATTGGCCATGCACGCAAAGCGATCCCGTCTATTTTTGATTATCAAATTCAAAGCGACTTTGACTCAATGTACAACACACCGCCTACTTACTCATGGTATCTAGCCGGTCTAGTGTTTAAATGGTTATTAGCGGAAGGTGGCATAGCGGCTATTGAGCAAAAGAATATTGCTAAAGCAGAGTTGCTTTATAACGCAATTGATAAGTCTGCTTTTTATACTAATAATGTTGATGCAAGTGTTCGTAGCCGTATGAATATTCCTTTCACATTAGCTGACGATAGCTTGAATGAAACCTTCTTAAGTGAAGCTAAAGCTGCGGGTCTATTAACTTTAAAAGGGCATAAATTAGTTGGCGGAATGCGCGCTAGCATTTATAACGCAATGCCGATTGAAGGCGTACAAGCTTTAGTTGATTTTATGGCTGTTTTCGAGAAGAAATACGCCTAAGTTAAGGTCCAAAAATCATCTGTTTTTAAAGTGTTATGTTTGAGTCATTAAACTAGCACTTTTTTTACATGGTTTTTATAAGTCATGCGTTACACCACACTCTTTAAAGAATCGCTTTTAAGAACACCTATAAAGAGCAGATTCAAAGAAAAATAAAGCATTGTAAGGAACTGGAATGAGTAATGATTTTTTAAGCTTGGCCAATGTTGGAGTACAAAAATTACGCCCGTACCAAGCAGGTAAACCAACCGATGAGTTAGAACGTGAATTAGGTATTACTGATATTGTAAAGCTTGCCTCAAATGAAAACCCGCTCGGGTTAAGCGAGTCAGTTAAATTAGCATTACAAAAAGAGTTAGCGGAATTAACGCGTTATCCAGATGCTAATGGTTTTTATCTAAAGCAAGCACTTGCCACTAAGTATTCGGTTAATAACGATCAAATTACTTTGGGCAATGGTTCAAATGATCTGTTAGAACTTATTGCGCGTGCTTTTGTTGATAGCAGTCACGAAGTGATGTTTGCAGAGCATGCATTTGTGGTTTATCCGTTAGTGACACAGGCGATTGGCGCGACAGCAGTCGTGGTTAAAGCGAAAGACTATGGTCATGACTTAAGTGCGATGGCCGCCGCTATCACCGATAAAACCAAGCTTATCTTCATTGCTAACCCAAATAATCCAACGGGTACGTTTTTAGAGCAAACAGAAATCAAAGACTTTTTAGCAAAAGTACCGACGCGAGTATTAGTGGTATTAGACGAAGCTTATTTTGAATATGCAGACAATACACGTCGCGGTAATGCCATTGCTTGGATTAAAGAGTTCCCTAACTTAATCGTTTCTCGTACTTTCTCAAAAGCCTATGGTTTGGCGGGATTACGTGTTGGTTACTGTATTTCACACCCTGAAATTGCTGATATTTTAAACCGTGTTCGTCAGCCCTTTAATTGTAATGCACTAGCGTTAAAAGCCGCTGAAACTGTTTTGCAAGATGAGCAATATCTAGCTGAAGGTGTGGCATTAAATAATGCCGGTATGCAGGATTTATGTGCTTTTTTTGATACGAATAATTTAGATTATATTCCATCAATGGGTAATTTTGTAACGGTCAAAGTTGCGCGAGAAGATGATCAACAATCAGGTGATGAGGTTTACCAGCAGTTATTACTGCAAGGTGTGATTGTAAGACCTGTTACCGGTTATGGTTTGCCTAACCATTTGCGTATCAGTATTGGTACAGAAGCGGAAAATCAGCGCTTCAAGCAAGCACTTACTAAAGTTTTAAATTTGCAATAAGAGAACGAATACTATGGAACAGTTATTATTAAACCCGATTAAGAAAGTCGATGGTGAGATTAATTTACCGGGCTCAAAAAGCTTGTCGAATCGTGCCTTATTGTTAGCGGCATTGGCAAAAGGTACAACCACGTTAACCAACTTATTAGACAGTGATGATATTCGTCATATGTTAAATGCGTTAACCAAGTTGGGTGTAAATTACCAATTGTCAGCAGATAAAAAGCAATGTGTCGTGGAAGGGTTAGGACATGCGTTTAATACTCAAGCGTTAGGTGATATTGAGCTGTTTTTAGGTAATGCAGGTACGGCAATGCGCCCATTATGTGCGGCATTATGTTTAGGTCAAGGTGAATATACTTTGACAGGTGAACCGCGTATGTTTGAGCGCCCAATTGGCTCTTTAGTGGATTCATTAAAGCAAGCTGGCGCAGACGTGACTTACTTAAAAAATGAAAACTACCCACCATTAAAAATCAAAGGAACTGGCCTAAAGGGCGGTACTATTTCTATTGATGGTAGCGTTTCAAGTCAGTTTTTAACGGCGTTTTTGATGTCTGCACCGATGGCTTCTGAAGATACAACCATTAATATCGTGGGTGAATTAGTATCAAAACCTTATATCAAAATCACGCTACAAATTATGCAAGACTTTGGTGTTGAAATAGATAATGTTGATGGTAATTACCATACCTTTGTTATCAAAGGCGGACAAACTTACCAAGCACCGGGCGCCTATTTGGTAGAAGGTGATGCGTCATCGGCTTCTTATTTTTTAGCGGCAGCGGCGATTGGCGGCGGCAGTATTAAAGTGACCGGAATTGGTAAAAAATCAGTTCAAGGTGATATTCAATTTGCTGATGCATTAGAAGCAATGGGCGCTAATATTGAATGGGGTGACGATTACATTAAAGCCAGCAAAGGTCAGCTTAAAGCCATTGATATGGATATGAATCATATTCCTGATGCGGCAATGACCATTGCGGTAGCGGCTTTGTTTGCTGAAGGTACTACCAAAATTACTAATGTTTATAACTGGCGTGTGAAAGAAACCGATCGCTTATACGCGATGGCGACTGAGCTACGTAAAGTGGGCGCAGAAGTAGTTGAAGGGCATGACTTTATCGAAGTGACAGCACCTACACAAATCAAACATGCTGAAATTGATACCTACGATGATCACCGTATCGCGATGTGTTTTTCATTAGTTGCTTTAAGTGGTACACCAGTAATCATTAACGACCCCAAATGTACTTCAAAAACATTCCCAGATTACTTTGAAAAATTAGCATCAGTTAGTTTTTAATTGTGTTCATTTGATGCAACAAAAAAGCGTTTATATTCACTGTTCTTAAATGCTTAATAAAAACCTACTTCGGTAGGTTTTTTATTGCCTTAGCATTTATTATCTCAGTATTTATTACCTCTGTATTCATTACTTAAAGCTTTCCTGTTTATTTCACGAGACGCAGTTTAAATTTCATCAGGCGCTATTTTAAATTGATTAGACGCTGTTTAAATTTCATCAGGCGCTATTTTAAATTCATTAGACACTATTTAAATTTCATCAGACATTATTATGAATTTTATAAGTACTAATGATTAGTGCTGTAAAAACGAATAGTTAATGTTGTCAGCCCTAATTATTCAATTAAGCACTCACTTACCGCAATATTTTGCCATTACTTTTTTAAAAGTCAGATGTCTAAATTGTCAACATTTTGTCAGTTATTTTTATATCTTTGTTAACATCTTTTAAATATCGAACTGGCATTGGGGAAATCTATCCCTTTAGGGCGTTGTATCGCTCTTTAAACAAGCTTTTCGCTTTCTTTTCTTGCTGTATTTTTAGTGGGTTGGTAGAGTACGCGAATTACTTTTATTCGCTTCTTTTGGAAATCTTCATGTTTAAAATGTTCCGTGGTATGTTCTCTAACGATTTATCAATCGATTTAGGAACTGCAAATACCCTTATTTATGTAAAAAACCAAGGTATTGTATTGGATGAGCCTTCAGTGGTTGCAATCCGTATGGATAAAAATGGCAAAAGAGTTGCTGCTGTTGGTAGTGCTGCAAAGCAAATGTTAGGGAAAACACCTGGAAATATTCAAGCGATTCGTCCTATGAAAGATGGGGTAATTGCTGACTTCTATATTACTGAAAAAATGTTGCAACATTTCATCAAGCAAGTTCATAACAACAGCTGGATGCGTCCTAGCCCACGCGTTTTAGTGTGTGTGCCTTGTGGCTCAACACAAGTTGAACGCCGTGCTATTCGTGAATCTGCAATGGGCGCTGGTGCGCGTGATGTGTTTTTAATCGATGAGCCAATGGCTGCTGCAATCGGTGCTGGTATGCCAGTGTCTGAAGCAAAAGGTTCAATGGTTGTTGATATTGGTGGCGGTACGACGGAAGTTGCTGTTATCTCATTAAACGGTATTGTTTACTCTGCTTCTGTGCGTATTGGTGGCGATAAGTTTGATGAAGCGATCATCAATTATGTACGTCGTAATTATGGTTGTACTATCGGTGAAATTACCGCTGAGCGTATCAAACATAGCATTGCAATTGCTTACCCAATTGACGAAATTAAAGAGATTGAAGTACGTGGTGTTAATGTTGCTGAAGGCGTTCCTCGCAGCTTTACATTAAACAGCAACGAAATCCTAGAAGCATTACAAGAGCCATTAAGTGGCATTGTCGCTGCTGTGATGGTTGCGTTAGAGAAAACACCACCGGAACTGGCTGCTGATATAGCAGAGCAGGGTATGGTATTAACAGGTGGTGGCGCATTGTTATGTGAAATAGACCGATTGTTGTCAGAAGAATCTGGCATTCCCGTTATTATTGCTGATGATCCCCTTACCTGTGTTGCACGTGGCGGCGGTATGGCATTAGAGATGATCGATACGCATGGCGGCGATGTCTTTAACGGAGATTGATATTTCTAGCGCAGGCTAAATCCTGCGCTCTGATTCAATAGAAATACCCATGAAAACAATTTTTACCCGCGGTCCTTCTTTTACGTTAAGGCTATTCATTGTAATAGCCTGTTGCGTAGGTTTGCTGATCGCTGATAGTCAGTTTAATCTTTTCTCCTCCGTACGTGTTTACCTCAATTCTATTGTTTCTCCTATTCAATATGTTGCCGATGCGCCACAAAAATTGTTCAGTGCCTTCTCTGAAAATATTATGACTAGGCAAGCGTTAGTGGATCGCAACCAACAGCTTGAGAAAGATAATTTACATTTAAAAGCAGACCGTTTGTTACTTGGCCAGTTGCAAAGTGAAAACAAGCAATTACGAGAATTATTGAACTCTAAAAAACAATTTAAAAACAAACGTATGATCACCGAAGTGATGAGCTTACGTTCAGACCCGTTTACACATCAACTATTGATCGATAAAGGGGCCATTAATGGTGTCTATCTCGGGCAACCGGTGATTAATGAACAGGGTGTGGTTGGCCAAGTGTCACAAGTGGGTAGTACCACCAGTCGCGTTGTGTTAATTGTTGATGCTAGCCATGGTATTCCTGTACGCGTGCAGCGTAACGATGCAATTGCTGTGGTACATGGTAGTGGTGCATGGGATAAGTTGAATGTGCCTTTTGTACAAAGTAATGCCGATATTAAAGAAGGTGACTTGCTGGTGACATCGGGATTAGGTGGGCGTTTTCCTGCTGGTTATCCTGTTGCTAAAATTAGCCGTTTTGAATATCAAGAAGGTGAGTTATATGCAACGGTGACGGCGACGCCTGTGGCGGACTTAGATAGAAGCCGTTATTTATTATTGTTGTGGAATAATGATCCGTTAGCGGGTGCAGATTTAACCTTAGACTCGCCGGAAATGTTCGATGAACCTGTTCAATAGTTATAAAATAATTTATTTCACATTTTTTGTTTGTTTGGTTGCTGCTATTTTTCCGCTACCGATCATACTTAATGCGTTTCGTCCGGATTGGATGGTGTTAGTTCTGTGTTATTGGATCATCGCTTTACCGCACCGAGTGAATATAGGACATGCTTTTATTCTAGGTCTATTTTTAGACCTGTTGCTCGGCTCGATCCTTGGTATGCATGCCATGCTACTGTCGTTACTCGCCTATATCACCAGTATTAACTTTCAACGTTTTCGAAACTTCACCTTAGTACAAACAACGTTACTGTTAGGTGCGTTTATTTTTATGTCCAAACTTGCCTTGTATTGGATCGCATCGAGTATGCAAGAGATCGTTTTACACCGTCATTATTTTTGGTCAGTGTTTACTTCCATGTTGGTTTGGCCATGGTTTTTTCTGTTTATGCGTTTTTTACGTATCCGCTTTAAGGTCAGCTAATAATGCCTATCTTCCTTGCCTCGAATTCACCCCGCAGAGGTGAATTATTATCGCAAATTAATATTCAATATGAACGAATTACAGCAGGTATTGACGAAGTTCAACAAGCTCATGAAAGTAGCTCAGAATACGTGCAACGGTTGGCATTAGAGAAAGCATTAGCGGGTTTAGATAACAATAATCAGCAAGGTGTGGTGTTAGGAGCGGATACTATTGTAGTTTGTGCTGAAACTGTGATGGAGAAGCCAAAAAATAAGCAACATGCTCGACAAATGATGACATTATTGTCGGATAATACTCATCAAGTGTTAACTGCGGTTGCGGTTGTTTCTGCACATCAACAGCGCGTTAAGTTAGTTACCACTGATGTCACATTTAAAGCATTAACAGAACAAGAAATTTCGGACTATTGGGAAACAGGTGAACCACAGGATAAAGCGGGTGGTTACGGTATTCAAGGTATTGCGGGTCAATTTGTGACTCATCTCTCCGGTAGCTATAGTGCTGTGGTAGGGCTTCCCCTCTACGAAACAGCTCAACTGATCAAAAGTGTTAAAGGATAACAGCATGTCTGTTGAATTATTAATGAATATTACCCCAACTGAAACGCGTGTTGCGTTAATTGAAGGGGGAGTTTTACAAGAGTTACATATTGAACGCCAGGCGAGTAAGGGCATTGCAGGTAATATTTATAAAGGCAAAGTGACACGTGTTCTCCCTGGTATGCAAGCGGCTTTCATTGATATCGGTTTAGAAAAAGCGGCTTTTTTACATGCGTCAGATATCGACCCTCGTACTGAATGTGTTGCAGATCCTGAAAGAGATAAATTCAAAGTGGCTGATATTTCGACCTTAGTTCGTCCGGGGCAAAATATTATTGTGCAAGTGGTTAAAGATCCACTCGGTACAAAAGGCGCACGCTTAACGACAGATATTACGTTACCTTCTCGTTATTTAGTGTTTATGCCCGATACACAGCATGTCGGTGTGTCACAGCGTATTGAAAGCGCTGAGGAAAGAGAGCGTCTTAAAGAGATTACTCAATCCTGTGTTAACGAATTAGGTGGTTTTATCATTCGCACCGCTGCTGAAGGTGCACCTGAAGAAGAATTAAGAAATGATGCCGCTTTTCTGCAGCGTGTGTGGAATAAAGTGATCACACGTAAACAGCGTACTCAAACTAAAAATAAGATGTTATATCAAGATCTTGGATTGGCATTTCGTATTCTGCGTGATTTTGTAGGCAATGAAATTGATCGTATTCGTATAGATTCAAAGTTGAGCTTTAAGCAACTTTCTAAATTTAGCGTGGAGTTTGTCCCTGAATTAGCCAAAAAAGTCGAATATTATGATGGTGCAAGTCCTATTTTCGACCTGTTTGATGTTGAAAATGAAGTGCAGCGAGCATTAAATAGAAAGGTTGAATTAAAATCTGGTGGTTATTTAATTATTGACCAAACGGAAGCGATGACTACGGTAGATATCAATACCGGTGCGTTTGTGGGACATCGTAACCTTGAAGAGACCATTTTTAATACTAACATTGAAGCAACCTTAGCAATTGCACGTCAATTAAGATTACGTAATTTAGGTGGGATCATTATACTCGATTTCATTGATATGAAGCTTTTAGAGCATAGACGCCGTGTATTTAATAGTTTAGAACAAGCTTTATCTAAAGATCGTGTGAAAACACATATTAATGATTTCTCGCCGCTGGGTTTGATTGAGATGACTCGTAAGCGCACTCACGAAAGTTTAGAGCATATTTTTTGTGGCGAATGTAGTACTTGTAATGGCCGTGGTTACGTTAAAACAGTAGAAACCGTTTGTTATGAAATATTGCGTGAAATATTACGTGTTGACCGTGCCTTTACTGCTGAGCGTTTTGTTGTTTATAGCTCTGTTGGGGTTGCTGAAGCGTTACAGGGCGATGAGTCCTATAACCTTGGCGAATTAATTGTGTTTATGCAAAAACGCGTAGAAATTCATGCTGAACCTTTATATGGTCCAGAGCAGTTTGATGTCGTTATGATGTAGTTATTATACGGCTATAGTAAGGCTATAGTACGGTTATAGTGCCGTTAGTATGTAGCTATGAAGTAGGAGAAAGTAGGTTTAATGGGTTATCATTTTTGAAACATGTCACCTTTAAATGGTTAAAGCGACTCTGGGTACTGCTCGCTGCCAAATTAATTATTATTGCAGTGTTATTGACCATTGCACGCTTTGCTATCAATAGCGTTGATGATTATAAAGAGCAGCTAGTAGAGTGGGTGGCAGCGGAGCAGAATATCAATGTTAATGCTGAAAAAGTCTCGGCAGGCATTGACTTTTCTGGCTTAGTATTAACCTTAAAAGATGTGACCTTGATTGATACTCAAGTATTACCCTTTGAGTTAAAAATTGAACATCTATTTTTACATTTCGACTTTATTGACAGCTTAACTAAGCAAAAGCTTATCTTTAATGATATTTCATTAAAGGGAGCAAATTTATCATTAAAATCAGCACAAAAGCAGAACCCAGTTGTTTCTGCGAATTCTCAGCAATTAACTTCTCAAGCTATTGCCACTCAATCTGCCGCTAGTGCATCGGTTTCATCTCAAACGATTGCTAGCCAGCCTGCATCACCTACATCTGCAGAAGATCAAGCACAATCAGAGTTAACGCTTGATGCACTTAAAAATATATTTTTATTGCACTTGAGTTCATTTTCTATCACCGATAGCCAAATTAATTTTATCGATCATCTAAATAATAAAAAGACTATTTTAATCCAAGATCTTAGTTGGGTTAACGATGACAAACGCCATCAAGGTGTTGGTAAAGCATCATTACCTAATACACAGGGTGAGAATACATTACAGTTTGTGATTGATATTACAGGTGATGCAGAAGCCGAGAATGACCAGTTGATTGGTCGTTTTTACGCACAGGCTGAAAACCTAAATGCAACCGAATACTTACAACCTCAAGTAAATCCATTAGCAGAGCTTAAAAAAGCCATTGTTTCTTTTGAAGTTTGGAGTGACTTTGATTTTAATGGACCTAAGAGCATGCAGTTGCAATGGGGTAATTCAGAGATTGCCTGGTCGATGTTAAACCAATCTCATGAATGGCAAATTAATGATGGTTTATTACAATTTACGGATCAAGATAAACATTGGTTATTCGATAGTTACGATTTAAATATTACCCACAATTACATTCCGCTTAATGATGCTAATTTTTCTGGGGCGGGTATTGATAATGAATTTGGTGAATTTGACCTAGCAGGCGTTAATGTTAATTCAATCGTGCCCTTTGCTCTTTTATTTTCAACATTGCCTGAAGCGAATATTGAGCAAATACTAGCCCTTGAGTTGGGTGGCGATGTAAATAAAGTAGGATTATTAGTGGATCAATCCGGCGAATATTCAATAAGTGCGAATATTGATGCCTTTAACAATCAAGCGGTGGGTGCATTTCCTGGTATTAGTGATGCTAATATTTCATTAGTTAGCAATCAACGAGCTGGTCGCGCTAGTATTCAACTTGGTCCTCAATCTATCCTTTTTGATAAGCAGTTTAGTCGTAGTATGCCATTGCAAAAAGGGCAATTTGAACTGCGTTGGGGGAACCAACAAGATGGATTCAAACTGGTCAGTGATAAAAGTATATTAGTGACCGATGAACTTGATAGCAGCAGTCAATTTACACTGTTTTTTCCAAACGATAGCAAGACGAGTAGCCCATTTTTGAGCTTGTATACTTATGCCTCTTTAAGTGATGTAGAAAAAGCACAATACTACCTGCCGATGTTAGCTATGGGTAAAGATGTTTTTAATTATTTACAACCGACCCTTAAAAAAGGCTCTGTTTCTGGCGCCAAAATTGTATGGCATGGTGCGTTATCGGATTACCCTTACCAAAATAACCAAGGTGTTTTTCAAGCATCAGTACCCGTTAAAAATGGTCAATATGACTTCTATCCAGGTTGGGAAGGGTTAAGTGATTTAGATTTAGACCTATTATTTGAAAATGACTCATTATCAATGAGTAGTGATAAAGCGAAATTAGGCGATATGCAAGTCGATTCATTATCGGCTGTAATTGATCATTTAAGAGCCGATGGGATATTGACTATCGATGCTAAAGTCGCAGAAGAGTCTACATCAATTGCTGATTACCTGATCGCTTCTCCACTGCAAAACAGTGTTGGTAAGGTGGTGCAAATGATCCGTCTTGCTGGCCAAGTGACAGGTGCTTTAACCTTAGAAATTCCATTGGATTCCACGGCTAAAGAAACCGTTGCTAAAGGTAAGCTGGATTTAAACGATAATGATATTGATATTGAATTAACCAGCGATGTGATCCTGCCATTTAAACAAGTAAAAGGTCAGTTTAGTTTCATTAATGGTGACTTAACGGCCAATGGCCTGACCGCTACTTTATTTGAGCAACCGGTTAATTTATCCTTTTCCAGTAAAGAATCAGTGGAACAATACCAACTCACTGCCAACCTTTCTGGGCTTTGGGATGTCGCGAAGTTAAGTCGCTATGAAAAACAGTTAGCACCGCTGCAGTCTATTGGTAATTTAGATTGGCAGGGGCAACTCGATTTTACTCAACGTCCAAATAACAGCTATCAATTTGCCGTGAACTTATCGTCTCAATTACAAGGAGTTAAGGTCGGGTTACCCGCACCATTTAATAAAAATTCATTACAAGCATGGCCGACCTCTATTAAGATCAGCGGTAATCAACGTGCGACACAATGGGATGCTCGGATTAATAATAAGTTGAAATCCGAAGGGGAAATATTACACCCGCTGAATTCTAATGATGAAAGAGTACCAGTGCTTAAATACCTTTATCTAGGACTTGGCACTGGACAATCGATTGACGTTGATAAGAGTAAAAATATTGTTCGTATTAGCGGTGACAATATTAACTTAACACCTTGGGCCGAGGTGGTGAATAATTGGTTTGCTAGCAATAAAAGCGAAACAGCTGATAAGCAAGCAATGTCAAAGGAACCATCAATATTTAAAATTAATGACGTTTATGTGGATATTAGACACGCGGAGTTATTTCAACAACCTTTAGTTAACCTTGATGCAAAAGCCAGTTATAACAATGATTTTTGGGCGGTTAAACTTAATGCCGATAATTTACAGGGCAATATAGAATATCGACAGGGCGTACCTGAACGTTATGATATTAATATTAAAAAAATGGATTTTAAGTTGTTTGATATTGACGGCTTACAACAATTATTGGCACAACCGGAAACGACATCATTACCTAAGATCAGTGATAACTTACGAAAAGACTATCCAGAAGTATTTTTAGAATGTGTGCAATGTAACCTTGAAAAAATGCAATTGTCACCGCTTAAAGCACATGTGTACCCGAGTAAAACAAGCTTTAATATTGATTACTTAAAGATAGGAAAAGAAGGTCAGGCAACCAATATTTCAGGTGTTTGGGACCAGCGCCGTACAAATATTATTGTGGATAGCAAAGGTAACAGCGATAACAGTATTGTTCATCGTTTAGGCTATAGCAGCCCAATGGTTTATGAACAAGCGGCGCTAAATGGTGCGTTAAATTGGATTGGTGCACCTTGGAAGTTTAACTTAGATTCGTTGAACGGTGAGCTTTCAGTGAAAGCTGAGAATGGCCAAATCACTGAAGTTGATGATAAAGGTGCTCGCCTCTTAAGCTTCTTAAGCCTTGATGGTATTCGCCGTAGTTTGAACCTAGAGTTTGGTAATATTTTTTCTAAAGGACTAGGTTTTGACGATATGTCGCTTTCCGCCAATATTAGTAATGGTATTTTGAAAAATGATGATTATTTTTTAAATGGTTCGGCGGGGAAAATATCAGGCGAAGGTTTAATTGACTTACCCAACCTCAATGTTAACTATCGTTTTAGTTATAGTCCCGCTGTGACCTCTAGCTTACCGGTGTTGGCTGCCTTTGCTATTAACCCATTAACTGGCGCTGCGGTATTAATGATGACCAAAATACTTGAACCGGTTGTGGATAGTATTATTCGTGTCGACTTTTCTGTTAAAGGTGCGTTAGAGGATCCAGACGTTAAAATAGAAGACAGACAAAGAGGCGTGGTTAAACTGCAAAATAGCGAAGTGTTAGAAGAGATTGAAGATAGTGTTGTTGGCAATAGTAATGGTAAGGTTAAAAACAGCGCTGCCGTAAGTGACGTCAAAAAATAGATGTGTTCGACGCTAAGAGTTAAGTACTAAGTGACAGGTGTTAAGTGTTAAATAGTAAGTACCAAGAGTTAAGTGCTAATACTTTGAAGCGCATTGTTAACGCACCGCATAAGTAAAAATTTTATGAGGAGTACAAATTTCAGGACAGAGGAAAATTTTGCAGTGGGTCAATAGACACAATGTTAATCCTTTGCTGTTAACTACTTGCTTTTCACTACTTGTTTACGGCTGTCATTTTTTGACGTATTTTGCTGTAGGCTACTACTATAAAATGTCACTATAAACTTTCACACTAAACTATCGTTACAAATTATCACCTGAAAATGAGGTCATGTTAAATGAGCACTAAAAATAGTCACACTGCAACATGTCAACTGGTTGCCATTCAAGTAGTAAGCAATGATTGTATTGAAGATAATTTTCAACAGATTATTGAGCAATTACAGGCACTACCTGAATCAGAAGAAGTGGTAAATCGATTGGTGTTATTACCAGAAAATGCACTTAGTTTTTCCAGTAGAAAGCATTATTTAAGTGTCGCTGAAGTGTTAGGTGCTGGGCCTATTCAAAGCCGATTAAGTGAATTGGCTATTCAGTATCACTGTACCTTAGTCTGTGGTAGTTTTCCGATTCAAAGTGAACAATCAGAAAAAATATATACAAGTAGTTTGGTTTTTTCGCCGCAGGGTGAATTGATCGCACATTACAATAAGATACACTTGTTCGATGCCGATGTGGCAGACACTCAGGGGGCATATCGAGAGTCTGATACCTTTATCGCAGGAAAAGAAATTAAGGTCATTGATTGCGGTTTTGCGAAAGTTGGCCTCGCTATCTGTTATGATTTACGTTTTCCAGGATTGTTCCAGCAACTTAGAGAGCTTGAGGCTGATATTATCTTATTGCCAGCCGCTTTTACTAAGGTAACGGGTGAAGCACATTGGCAAGCCTTATTACAGGCTAGAGCCATTGAAACCCAGTGTTACTTTATTGCTGCTAATCAAGGTGGGGAGCATTTTCTTAATCATGCTCACTTCGAGCCGCGTTATACTTTTGGGCATTCCATGATCATAGATGCGTGGGGAAAAATAATGACTCAGCTGACCACTGGTAAGGGTGTTATCTATGCCAATTTTGATCAAGAAAAATTACTCGATATAAGAAAAATAATGCCTGTACAGCAACATAATAAATTTAGCTGTACACAAAAACTTTAATAGAAATAAGGATCGTCAATGTCTTTTGAACAAGTAGTAGACAATTTTTTAGCACCTGCTGATATGCAAATTAGTGATTTAGAATCACAACTGAGTCAAATTTCTGGAGCTCAAATTGACTATGCTGATTTTTATTTTCAAGCAAGCCGACATGAATCTTGGTTGTTAGAAGATGGGATTGTCAAAGAAGGCAGTTATAACATCGAAAAAGGCATTGGTATTCGTGCTGTGTCTGGTGAAAAAACCGGCTTTGCATATTCTGATCATATCTCTAAAAAAGCCATTACTGAAGCCGCTAATGCTGCCAAAAGTATTGCTAATTCAGGGCAAGAAAAGTCAGTAAAGCTAGTCATGCCAACAGCACAACCTATTTATTATGGTTCAGCGGATCCTTTGCAAAGCATGAGCCGCGACAAAAAAATTGAGCTATTGAAACAAGTTGATACCTTCGCGCGCGCTCTAGAGCCTTCTGTTAGTGAAGTTACTGTGTCATTAAACGCCGTTTATGAAGAAATATTAGTAGCTGCAAGCGATGGTACATTAGCGTCAGATATTCGCCCTTTGATCCGTTTTAGTTGTTCTGTGTTAATTGAGAAAAATGGTAAACGCGAACGAGGTAGTGCCGGTGGTGGTGGTCGTTTTGATTTAGATTATTTTACCGATACGCAAGAAGGTGAACTTAGAGCCTTCTCTTATGCGCGCCAAGCTGTTCGTCAGGCTCTCGTTAATATTGATGCTATTGCTGCTCCTGCAGGAGCTATGCCGGTTATTGTTGGTGCTGGCTGGCCTGGTGTATTGTTACATGAAGCAGTAGGGCACGGTTTAGAAGGTGATTTTAATCGTAAAGGTTCATCTGCATTTTCTGGAAAAATAGGCCAGCAAGTTGCTTCTAAGCATTGCACTATTATCGATGATGGTAGTATTGCTGATCGCCGTGGTTCAGTGAACATAGACGATGAAGGTACTAAAGGTCAGCGTAATGTTCTCATTGAAAATGGTATTTTAAAAGGTTACATGCAAGATAAACTCAATGCACGTTTGATGGGTGTTGCGCCAACGGGGAACGGACGTCGTGAATCCTATGCGCATTTACCAATGCCACGTATGACCAATACCTTTATGTTAAATGGTGAGTATGAGCATGATGAGTTAATTGAAAGTGTTAAAAAAGGTATCTACGCGCCTAATTTTGGTGGTGGGCAAGTGGATATTACTTCAGGTAAATTTGTATTCTCTGCCTCTGAAGCTTATTTGATTGAAGACGGAAAAATCACCGCCCCGATCAAAGGCGCGACATTAATTGGTAATGGCTTTGATACCATGCAGCAAGTGTCTATGGTGGCTAATAATATGTGCTTAGACCCAGGCGTTGGTGTTTGTGGTAAGGAAGGGCAAAGTGTACCGGTTGGTGTTGGTCAGCCGTCACTTAAAATTGACCAATTAACCGTTGGTGGAACTAATTAATTTACATTTTTAAGTTTGATTAACTTCAAATAAAGATATATAAAAAAAGCCTGTCCAGTTTTCACTGCACAGGCTTTTTATTTAGCTTTGTTAATGTTTTATAAAGACAGCTACTTATAAACAGTTGGTTTTTAAGTAGACAAACAGCTCTTTAGCAGTTTTAGCTGGTTTTTCTAATTTCTTTTCTTTATTCGCTTGGCGAATCATTTGGCGTAGTTTTTGACGTTCAAGTTGTGGGTACATCTCTAGCGCATCATTTACTTTAGGGTCGCCTAATTCAATCAACTGATCTGTTAGCAACTGTAAATGCGAAATCGCATGGGTACGTTTACGGTTGTTATCATTGAGAATATCCAACTTAGCAGTGATTTTTTCCATATCTTCGGTACGTAATACTTTCCCGATATATTGTAATTGTCTGCGTAATGCTTCATGTTTAGTGGATATTTTATGCGCTACTTTAATCCCTTCCATCAAGGTATCACTGCCAGGGATTTGTGCTAATTGCTTTGCATTTAAGGCCACTAATTGGCGACCAATATCTTTTAAAGCTTCAGCTTCACGTTTAATTTGCGACTTACTGATCTCGTCTTCTTCAAAGATCTCTTCAACTTTTTTATTCATAGCTTATGGTCTATCACGTTAGGGATTAAATAATTAAGCGCATCATACCATCATCACAAGATGCTTACCTTAATCCATGTTATTATTTCTTATCTTAAATTTAATTATACATTGTGGTGCTTAAACATGATTGAACAGAAACAGTTACTAGAAAATGCCGTTAATACGGCGCTTAATATTGCCAATGATTTAGGTGTAAGCCAAGCTGAAGTTGCGTTAGGGAAAAGTGCTGGGATTTCTGTGAACACCCGTTTAGGTGAAGTTGAAAACATTGAGTTTAACCACGATGGAGCAATGGGGATCAGTGTTTATGTTGATCACCGCAAAGGAAGCGCTTCTACCGCTGATTTAAGCGAAGAGGCGATTGCTGCGAGTGTTAAAGCGGCGGTTGATATTGCCAAGTATACAAGCCAAGACCCCTATGCAGGCTTATTAGATAAACGCTTTTTAGAACAAGCTCCCATTGATTTAGATTTATACCATGCAAGTGATAAAAATACCGACCAACTGTTAGCTTTAGCCAAACAATGTGAAGATATTGCGTTGAATTTAGATAAACGCATTGTTAATTCAGATGGTGCAGGTGTTAATAGCCATACTAGTTTGCAGGTGTACGGTAACAGCAATGGTTTCTTAGAAAGTTATGGCAGCAGTCGCCACAGTTTAAGTTGTGTCTTAATTGCACAGGAAAACGGTGAGATGCAACGTGATTATAGTTATACCAGTGCCCGTGATATGGATGACCTCTTTTCTGCACAATGGGTTGCTGAACAAGCAGTGAAGCGCTCGGTTGAACGTTTAGGTGCCCGTAAAATAGCCACACAGGAAAGCCCTGTATTATTTTGTCCTGAAATGGCAAGTGGCTTATTTGGTCATTTAGTGAGTGCGATTAGTGGCGCAAGCTTATATAAAAAATCTTCATTTTTATTAGACTCAATTAATACTCAAATATTCCCTGACTGGTTGTCAATTTCTGAAGACCCACATATCGTTAAAGGGATTGCTAGTTCACCCTTCGATAGTGAAGGCGGACGTACTATAAAACGCAATATTATCGACAATGGCTTTTTACAAACTTATTTATTAACGGGTTATGCTGCACGTAAAATGGGTCTAGAAAGTACTGGCCATGCTGGCGGTATCCATAATTGGTTTGTAAAGGATGGCGGACTTGATTTAGCTGGTCTATTAAAAGAGATGGGCTCCGGATTATTTGTCACTGAGTTAATGGGGCAAGGCGTTAATATGGTGACCGGTGATTACTCTCGTGGTGCGGCGGGCTTCTGGGTCGAAAATGGTGTGATTGCTTACCCTGTTCATGAAATTACTATTGCTGGTAACTTGAAAGAGATGTTCATGGATATTAGTGCTGTTGGTTGTGATACCGACCCAAGAAGTAGCTTACAAACGGGTTCTATCTTAATTAAAAAAATGAAGATAGCTGGCGCATAAATTACACATTTTAATTCTTTGTATGTTTAGATTTTATTAACAGCTGGCAGAGAGTAACTGACAGCTGTTTTTATGTTTATGCCAACCATTGTTGATGTAATTTTTCACTATCTCCTAAATAGTTTAATAACCACTTTATTGCCGGTGGTAGAACACCATCACGCCACGCTAAGCAACAAGGGCTATTATCTTGAGCACCAAAAGCTAACGTTTTCTTTACTAATAGTCCTTGTTTGATTAATGGCGTTGCACGATGCGTAGGCATTAATCCAACTCCTAATCCTGCGATAAAAATCTGTTCTGCACTATGCCAGTTAGGCACTACTAACCGACGTTGGTTATTGAGTAGCCAGGTGGTACGCTTTGGCAATATGCGCGAAGTGTCTTCTAAACAGATACTTGGATAGGTAATTAGTTGTTGTTCGGTCAAGGCTTCGTTTTGCTTTGCTAAAGGGTGATTTTTACTGACGACAAAGTCCCATGATAACTCCCCCATACTCCGGTAAGCCACACCGCCATCAATCGGTACTGCAGAAGTTGCACCAATGGCGATATCAGCACGGCCATCAACCAATGCATCCCAAACACCATTAAACACTTCCATGGTGAGTAATAATTCAATATCTGGGAATTGCTGATAAAAATCTGCAACCAGTTGATTTACCGACGCCTCCCTTACAACATTGTCTAGTGCTATAGAAACACTACTTTGCCAGCCATTAGCAACTCGCTGTGTTTGTACTTTCACTTCCGACATCTGTTTAAGTAGCAAACGTGTTTGTGAGACAAAGTACTCACCCGCAGGTGTGAGCTGTACTTTTCGGTGTAGGCGCTTAAACAGCAATACGTCTAATTTATTTTCAATTAATTTCACCGTGTAGCTGATTGCACTGGGCACTTTATGCAACTCTTCCGCGGCACCAGAGAAGCTTCCGCGGCGGGCAACTGTATCGATAACAATCAAATCATGGTGAGAAAACATACACGTCAACTTTTTTGATGGTAAAGGTTAAAATATACCGTTTTAATCTCGTTTTGTACAAGAATATACTGTCGCAAATTTATTATATAGAGCACTTAAATGATTAAACAACAGGTTAAAATTCCTTATATTTGGTTATCTGGATTGAGCATGCTAGGTTTCCTTGCAACTGATATGTACCTCCCGGCTTTTGATGTATTACGCCAAAATTTAGCAACAACAAATCAGATGATCGGTTGGTCATTAAGTATCTTCCTGTTAGGTATGGCGATAGGTCAGCTTATTTATGGGCCATTAAGCGAACGACTTGGTCAAAAAAAAGTGCTTATTTCTAGCTTAGCTATTTTTAGTATTGGTACAGTTATCTGTGCAATATCGGGTAATGTAGAACAATTATTAGTAGGGCGTTTTATACAATCTTTAGGTGCTGCGGGGGCGACAGTTATTTGGCAATCTTTTGTTATCGAAAAATATGATGATAAAACTTCTCAGCATATTTTTGCTACAGTTATGCCGTTAGTCGCATTGTCTCCTGCATTAGCACCATTATTAGGCGGTTTACTTGAAGTTCAATTTGGCTGGCAGAGCATTTTTTATTGTTTACTTTTAATTGGTGTTGTTTGGGCGATCCGAAGTAGTTTAATCGATTTTAGTAGTAATAACGTTACTCAGCAAAAGGTAACTGATCAACCTTCAATCTCGATTTTAAAACAGTATGTTAGTATTTTAAAATCAAAAAAATTCAGCGGTAATATGATCATTTATGCGGCTTGTTCAGCAGCCTTTTTTGCATGGTTAACCGGGTCTCCTTTTGCAATGAGTGCAATGGGTTATTCAGGTACTGATATTGGTTTGAGTTATGTACCGCAAACTATCGCTTTTATCATTGGTGGATATACTTGTCGGACATTACTAAATCGCTATAACACTGAGCAAATACTGCCATTGTTACTGAAAACTTTCATTTTAAGTGTGATTGCAACTTTTGCAGTTGCGGTGGTAGGCACTGGTAATAGTATTGTTCCCTTGCTAATTCCGATGTGTTTTATGGCAGCAGCCAACGGTGCAATTTATCCGATTGTAGCAAATAATGCATTGGTATCTTTCAAAAGTAGCAGTGCGTCAGCATCTGGCTTATTGAACTTTTTACAGATGATGTTGTGTGTACTAGCTAGCGCAATGGTGTCACTGTTCAGTGAGTATGGTGTAATAGCCATGAGCGCAGTCATGGCATGCCAAGGGGTATTTGTTATTGTTGGTTATAGTTTGATAGCAAAAGACCGTAAAGTGATAGAATTAGAGGCTAGTGCCGCTTAATTTAGAGATTGTTTCCTAGCGTTTTTTATCGTACAGCAAAATCGCTAGGATATTTATTTTGTAACTTTTCTAAAAGCGCCTATGCCTCTTTTCACTGTTTAAAGGACCTTATCGCAAGTAATAATTTACTTTTTCTTTAACTGCTTGCGAAGTTATTAGATATTGAACATAAAAATATTCAATAAAAAAGACAACCGAAATTAATGCAGGTTGTCTTTATTTATTGCCTTTATTTTAAGCTTGGTTTTATAGGGTATATACATACCCGTTACATAGAACAAAACCAGATCTGCTATTATTTTAATTCTGTTAGCATTTCATCGCTATAAGCAAGGGTCTCTTCACCATGAATCATTTTGCTAATGTAATCTGGATTAGCAATAAACGGACGACCAATTGCAATTAGGTCAAACTTATCGTCATTAATAGCCTCTTTTGCACTTTCAAAGCTGTAACTTCCTACACCGACTAAAGTACCCTTTGAGTAACCTGCACGTAAATATTCAGACGTTGTTTTACCCTGTAATGAGTCAAAACGTGTGCTGTCATCGAAAATTCCACCGTGTAAGTAAGCTAAGTTTCTACTCTCAAGTTGCGCTAATAAGTAATCAAAAATAGCTTGATCGCGATTATCTTCGCTCATATTAAAGTACGCACCCGGCGTTAAACGTAATGCAGTACGATCGTTACCAATTGCTGCGATCACCGCATCAACTACTTGTAGTGCAAAGCGAGACATATTTTCAGGTGTTTGACCGTATTCATCGCCACGTGTATTGGCTGCATAATGTAAAAATTGGTCGATCAAATAGCCATTTGCACCATGTATTTCTACACCATCAAAACCCGCTTCTATTGCATTCTCAGCCGCTTTTGCATAATCAGCTATTAAGCCTTGAATATCTTCAATCGTCGCAGCTTTAGGCGTGATATAAGTTAGCTCACGCATGCGCGGAACAGAACCTTCAACTGCAATCGCAGAAGGGGCTAACACTTCACCATCGAAAAAGTGTGGATGTGCGACACGACCTACATGCCATATTTGCGCAAACATTTTACCGCCATTTTTATGTACGGCATCAGTGACTTTTTTCCAACCTTGAATTTGTTGTTGGGTAAATAATCCGGGAGTATTAGGGTAGCCTTGTGCATCGGGGCGAATAATAGTCGCTTCACTAATAATTAAGCCAGCATCAGCTCGACGTGCATAATAATCAACCATATCCTGTGTAGGGACTAAATCATCATCTGCCATACAACGGGTCAGTGGTGCCATTAATATTCTATTACTTAGCGTGATCGTGTCGTTTAATTTAAACGGTGAAAGTAAATCAATAGCCATTATATGTTCCCTTGTTGTAATTAGTTGTTGTTACTAATCGTTGTAATTAATTGTGTTAAACAAAATTATTTGTTGTAACCATAGTTAAGTAATGGGGATGGTTTAATGCTTATCAAGGCTTATTTGAATGATTGTTCAAATAAAATTGTAAAAATTTAAGATGTGTTTAAATAACCTGCGTAAAGCAATAAATTCGACTTATAAATAGTTGTCTTTTATTTGATTAAAAATTATAGGTTAATGTTTTTATCCTTTTAAAACAATAAGTAAGATTGCTTTTTTTGTGATCTTCTCTGCATTTGTAGATGTTAATTAAATGTAACCAAGCTTTTAATTAAAAAGTTACTACAATCAATCTAGTCGTGAGTTGTGAACCCATCTTATTAATTTATCAATTGAATATGTTTGCACTACTTTTAATATCAAATCCGTTTATTTAGATTTATTTGCAGCGGATTTTGATGCTGCCCAAGCTAGGCATTAAACGAATAAGTCTGAGCATATCGAAACAGTTGAGCTACATAAGTCAGTAAATAAGCAATTAACTAAAAGCAAGCGAGTAATTACATGCAAAATAGTTTTAAGAAAATTCCATTCAAAGCAAAAATATTAACATTAGTTGTTGCCATCATTACGATTTCAGTAATGATTTCATTCTTAAGTGCAAATTATTATATTAAAGAATACATTTATAAAAATGACACCCAGAATATTCAAGCTCAGCTTAATCTCGTTAAAGATCAGTTGATTAATGATTTTGAAAATAATGTAAAACTTGCTCGTAATAGTAATTTTAGTTTTACGGAAATACAAAAGGCGGTCGACTCCACTGGTTTTAGCAATATTATAAAATATAAGTATGGGTCGGTATTTGATAAACAAGGCAGTATTGATGAGCCGTCAAACAACGAAAAATATATCGCACAAATTGCTAATGCAAAAGATCCATTATCAATCAGTAATGTCTATTTTGAAAATCAGATCCCTTACATCAATATTACTAAAAAAGAAGCTGATGATGCCGGTGATATTTTTGTCATTGACCTTACAAAAATACGTCGTCTTTTTGAAATGTCTGCCGTAGATGGTAGTTACGTTGAATTAAAAGACTCTGTGGGCACTGTTTTATTCTCTAACAAAATAGATGGTGATTTAACGCCTATTAGCAATACCTTTAGCATTGAAGGTAACGAATGGGCGCTGACCGGTTACATCGATAATAGTTATATACAAGGTAATACCGATAACCTCAATAATTCCATTACTATCGCATTATTAATCGCTGCTGCCGTGATTATTCCACTTAGTGTCTTAGCTCTAAATATTGCCTTCCGTCCTGTTGTGACATTAAGAAATGTGATCACAGACTTAGCTAATGGCAGTGGTGATTTAACACATCGCCTGAAGGTTGAAACAAGTGATGATTTAGGTAAGATTGCTGATGGTATTAATAAATTCATAGAAAACCTACAGCTTATGATGCTCGATGTTTCTCACTCTAGTGTCAACATTAACAATCAGATAAATACCTTAGAAGACTTGACCAAGTCGAGCCATCGCTTATTGCAATCGCATAGCGAAGAGATGGAAATGGCGGTGACTTCTATTCATGAAATGAGTGCGACAGCCGATGCAGTGGCAGAAAGTGCAGCTAATGCCGCGAAACAGACAGAGGCGACCAATAGCGAAGCAGAACAATCTAAAGTAGCGGTACAACAAGCTGTTCAGAGTGTCACGGATTTAGTCGATGAGGTTGAAGATACCGGCAAGACAATTATATCAATGAGTGAAGATAGTGCTCAAATTAGTAGTGTTTTGAATGTGATTGGTGAAATTGCACAGCAAACTAATCTACTTGCATTAAATGCCGCGATAGAAGCCGCAAGAGCCGGAGAACATGGTCGTGGTTTTGCCGTGGTGGCCGATGAAGTAAGGGCACTTGCCGCGAGAACAAGACAAAGCACGATAGAAATTAATACTATGCTAGAAAAGTTAAGTGTTGGTTCTGAAGCTGCCGTAGTTAGTATGGATTCAACTAAACAAAGTTGCCTCAGTACTGCAACTACAACTTCTAAAGTCTCTTCTTCGCTTGATTTAGTGACTGAAGCTGTACTTAATATTAATGACTTAGTAGGGCAAATAGCAACGTCTGCAGAAGAGCAGAGTTCTGTGAGTGAAGAAATTAATCGTAATATGACGGCGATTCAAGGTATGGTCGATACACTCAGTGTTAATGGTAAAGAGACGGTCAATAGCACCCATCATTTAACTGAATCAAATCTACAGTTAGTGGCTATTATCAATAAATTTAAACTTAAATAATAGGACAATAACGTTGCTGGAGTGTTTAGGAAATACTTGAAGTATTGACTTAAATAGCTAAGCTTTTTTGGAATTACAGTAAAATAAAGTAATAAAACTAATTGTCATAAAAGTAAGTGTTATAAAAGTAAAATGCCGCGTTGAATATAATCCATTCAACGCGGCATTTTTATTTTCTGAGCAAGCTTTCCTGATTTTAGAAAAGCGACGCCATCTTAAAAAGGCATATTATCTTAAAAGTATGCTCTGTCAAAAAGCAGTTAATAAGTCTGCGTTAATATTAAGGCTCTTGATGAATAATGTAAGCTTTAGGGTAGTCTTTTTGAATAGTTTTTAATAAAGCTTCTGTTTTTGCTTCACTACTTAAAGGACCTATACGTAGATAATAGAGGTTATTTTTTTGTTCAAAAAAAGTCGCTACGTTATGTTTAGTTTTTAATGCGTTGGATAGTTGAGTTGCCTTTGCTGCACTTGATGTCACTAAATATTGAATGGTAAAGGTACCGTAGATACTCTCATTTTGTTGTTTGTCTAATAAGCTAGTACTTTCATCTTCAGAAAAGTGGATTAATTTAATTTCAACTTGTCCTGTACCTGCCTGAATAATATCTAGTTTTTTAGCCGCCGCGTAGGACAGGTCAATAATACGCCCTTTATGGAAAGGACCACGGTCATTCACTCGCACAATAATTTGTTTTTTATTCGCTAAGTTAGTGACTTGCACGTAACTTGGTAAAGGCAGGTTTTTGTGCGCTGCACTCATTGCAAACATGTTATAACGTTCACCATTGGAAGTGAGGTGACCATGAAACTTATTACCGTACCAAGAAGCACCGCCAGTTTCCGTTAGCTCGGTAATATCACGCCATACTTTGTAGTCGATACCACGTACGCGATAGTCTTTGTTACCACCTCGAGATTGTGGCTCATAGCGAGGATTCACATCTTCTATATGTGCTAATGGTGGAATAGCCGTAGGCGCATGATCATCACTATATTGATAGCGTTTTTGCTCACTACTACAGGCACTTAACAAAATACAGGTTAAGCTGAATAGGATTAAATTCTTCATTGTGGGGTCACCGTTTTATATTAAAGCGTTTATGAGTGTGAATAGACATTAGAATGCCAAATCCTGCCAGTAGGGTAACAATCGACGTCCCGCCAAAGCTGATCACTGGAAGTGGAACACCTACCACAGGTAATAATCCGCTCACCATACCAATATTCACAAAGATATAAACAAAAAAGGTCAGGATGATACTGCCTGCGATCAGTTTGGTAAAGGCATCTTGCGCTTGATTAGCAATCCACAGGCCACGACCAATAATCAAAATGTAAATACTCAGTAATAACAACACCCCCATAAAGCCAAACTCTTCTGAAAATACTGAGAAGATAAAGTCTGTATGTCGTTCCGGTAAAAACTCTAGTTGCGATTGTGTGCCTTCTAGCCAACCTTTTCCCCATTGTCCGCCTGAACCGATGGCAATTTTAGATTGGATAATATGGTAACCGGCACCTAAGGGATCCGCTTCTGGATTAAGTAGGGTTAATACTCGCCCGCGCTGATAATCGAGCATTAAAAAATACCATAGAATAGGAATAAATCCGATCACACCAGCCAGAGCAATAGCAATGTATAACCAAGAAATACCCGATAAAAACAGTACAAATAAACCCGAAGAGGCGACTAAGATAGAGGTACCTAAATCCGGTTGTTTAGCGATTATTAATGTCGGAATAATAACAATGATAAGGGCAACAAGGGCTTGTGTAAAACGTGTTGGAAGTGTGTGTTGGCTGACATAATACGCGACCATTAAAGGCATGATCAGTTTCATAATTTCTGAAGGTTGAAACTTAGTAAAGCCTAAATCTAGCCAACGTTGTGCGCCTTTTCCGGTATGACCTATTACCAATACGGCAATCAATAACATCACACAAATAATAAATATACCGGGTGTCCAGCGTCGATACCATTCCGGTGGTATTTGTGCAATCACAATCATCACGGTTAAAGCAATGGCGAGACGGACCAATTGACGATAGACCATTTCATAGCCGGCCACTGAATATAATACCGTTAAGCTAATACTCATTAGTGCAAATAAACCCAGCAATAGGTACGGGTCGATATGCAAACGATAAAAAATACTTTTTTGAGCTTGGGTGCTAACCATAATTATGAATCCGGTGCAGATTTAGGTGCGATTGGATGTATGTTTTTAAAATATTCATCAAATAATTCACGCGCGATAGGTGCTGCATTACTACTGCCTCCACCTGCATTTTCTAATACAACTGAGACCACAACTTCAGGTGATTCAAAGGGAGCAAAGGCAACAAACATCGCATTATCACGGTGACGTTCATTAATTTTATCGGCATCATAAACTTCATCTTCTTTGATATTGATGACCTGAGCTGTACCCGATTTACCTGCAACTGTATAAGGTGCATCACCAAAAGCACGATAAGCGGTACCAGAACGTTTACTGGTTACGCCTTGCATGGCTTTTAACGCAATATCCCAATAACGGCTACTGTGTAATTTGATGATCGGTGCGGTTTCGTACACTGGCGTTGAGGTTTCTCCCGCAGCAGTTATCGAGCGTAATACATGCGGTTTAATATTTTCTCCACGCCTTGCCAGAATAGCCGTTGCTTTTGTTAACTGAATAGGTGTAACCGTCCAGTAACCTTGTCCAATACCAATCGAGATAGTATCTCCATCGTACCAAGGTTGATTAAAGCGGCCTCGCTTCCAATCACGTGATGGCATAATTGCCTTTGTTTCTTCTGCAATATCTAAGCCGCTGTACTCACCAAAGCCAAATAAGCGCATAAAGGGCTCGATGCGGTCAATCCCTAACTTATAGGAAGTATCATAAAAGAAGGTATCACAACTTTGTTCAATAGCATGGAACACATCAACTAAACCATGCCCCCAGCGTTTCCAGTCACGAAAACGGCGTTTGGAGTTAGGTACAATCCACCAACCAGGATCTTTTATTTTAGTTTCTTCGGTGATCACTTTTTCATCTAACGCTAATAACGCCATTTGTGGTTTGATGGTCGAAGCTGGAGGGTAGCGGCCTTGAGTCGCACGGTTTATTAATGGGCGATCTCGAGAGGACAGTAAAGATTGATATTTTTTCTGGCTGATCCCTGTTACAAATAAGTTTGGATCGTAACTTGGTGCCGATACTAAACTTAATATTGCACCGGTTTTTGCTTCCATTAATACAATGCTACCGCGGTTATCACCCAATAGCTCTTGTGCTTTTAATTGTAAATTAATATCAATATTAAGGGTGATATCTTTACCCGGTGTTGGTGCTGTAAATTGCAAGGTGCGGATCACTTTACCCCAGCTATCCACTTCCACCTGGCGTTGTCCTGGCTGACCGTGCAAAATATCTTCGTAATAACGTTCGATACCTAATTTACCGATGTAGCGAGTACCTTGGTAACGTGCGCGTTCACCGCGTTGTTCAATTTTTTCTAAATCTCGAGTATTAATTTTTGCGATGTAACCTAAGACGTGTGTGAATGCATTACCAAAAGGATAATAACGTTTTAAGCTAGCTTGAATTGAAAAACCTTTAAAGAGATGTTGGTTAACGGTAAATAGTGCGACTTCTTCAGGCGTTAACTGATCGCGAATAGTGATCGCTTTAAAAGATCGTGAATAACGATTTTGGCTTTTAAATTTAACTAATTCTCTATCTGTTAAAGATAAAAGTTTGGTTAGCCGTTCAATATCTTTTGTTAAGTTATTGGTTTTATTGGCAATAACTTGCAAACTATAAACCGGTCTATTTTCAGCGAGAATAACACCGTTGCGATCGTAGATTAAACCACGATTGGGCGGCACTGTTTGTACACTGATCCTGTTGGCATTAGATCGTGTTTTGTAAGTATCGAAGGAGTTAATTTGTAGGTAATACAAATTGGAGATCAAAATACCCACTGCAAGCAGTATTGCTAAGAAAACAACTAGAGTTCTACGTAAAAAGAGGGCTGATTCAGCACTGTGGTTACGTATGCTATTACGCTTTCTCTTCAACTTTATTCCCTGTGATAAGGGTGGTTAATGGTTAGCGTGAAAGCTCGGTATAAGCTTTCAGCAACTAAGATTCTTACTAATGGATGCGGTAGGGTTAATGCAGAAAGAGACCAGCGTTGCTCTGACTGTTGAATGCATTCCGGTGCTAAACCTTCAGGCCCGCCAATTAATAGGCTAATATTTCGCCCATCGTGCTGCCACTTAGTCATTTCATTCGCTAATTGTTCTGTTGTCCACGATTTCCCTGTCACTTCTAACGTGACAATTTTATTACCTTTTGGAATCGCTTCTAAGGTTAATTCACCTTCTTTTTTCAAAATACGCTTAATGTCCGCGTTTTTTCCACGTTTACCTGCGTTAATTTCTAATAACTCAAGTTGCATCTCTTTTGGGAAACGCCGTGCATATTCAAGGTAACCTTTTTCAACCCAGTCAGGCATTTTAGTACCCACTGCAATTAGCTGAATTTTCATTACGCTGTTTCAGTCCATAGTTTTTCTAGTTGATAAAATTGACGAGTTTCATCTTGCATTACATGTGCAACCACAGTACCCATATCAATTAATACCCACTCACTACCTTCAAGGCCTTCAACGCCTAGTGGCACTTCACCCGCGTTTTTTGCTGCTAATGCAGTTTGTTCTGCAATTGAGCGTACGTGGCGTTTTGAAGTACCAGTACATATGATCAAAGTGTCAGTGACATCTGAGATACCTGCAACATCAATAGTTACGATTTCTTTTGCTTTCATGTCTTCAAGTTGATTGATGATAAAAGCTTTTAATTGTTCGTCTTGCAAAGGAATTTCCTTCCGAGTTTATTGGTTAAATTGTATTAAGCGGCGGAGTATATCACGCAACTTATTAATTGGTCGCCTTTTGAGGATAATTTCACTTTTTTATTAACCGATATAACAAATAAATAAAATACCTAGCCGAGGAAAGTGTGATTGTGATCCTCATTTTAAAAGATCCATTGCTTGCAATAATATCGCAGAATATTAGACTGGGTGTCCAAAAGTGGGAAAAAGTGTCGTTTTGTGGATCTTTTTCTTATAAAATGGATCTTTCACCCATCAATCAATGGAACTGAACCGTCATGTTGCGTGGTGCAAATGCGATCAATCTCGACACAAAAGGACGTATAGCGATCCCTACTCGGTATCGTGATTGGCTATCTGACACTTGTCAGGGGCAGTTTGTGTGCACGATTGATTTTCAAACGCAGAACTGTTTGTTGCTTTATCCATTACATGAGTGGCTATTGATTGAAAATAAATTACGTGGTTTATCAAGTACCAACCCACAGGAAAGACGTATACAGCGATTAATTTTAGGCCATGCCAGTGAATGTGAGTTAGACAAAAATGGCCGTACTTTAATTGCGCCCACCTTACGCCAGCATGCAAAGCTAGATAAAAAAATAATGTTAGTCGGACAATTAAACAAATTTGAAATTTGGGATGAGCAAGTGTGGCATCAACAAGTTCAGCAAGATCTACAAAGTGACATGTCATTAGGCATGGAATTAAGTGATTCTCTCAAGGAGTTCTCGTTCTAGATGAGTGAGCATATAACTGTATTATTAAATGAAGCCGTTGATGGACTAGCGATTAAACCCGATGGGATTTATGTCGATGGGACATTTGGACGTGGTGGACATTCACGACATATCTTATCGAAACTAGGGCCAAATGGCCGTTTAATTGCGATCGATAGAGATCCGCGTGCAATTGCTACCGCAGAAGCTTTACAAAAAGAAGATAGTCGTTTTCAAATTGTTCATGGACCTTTTTCAGGTTTGGCTGAATATATTAAAGACCTTGGCTTGGCCGGTAAGATAGACGGTGTGTTATTGGATCTTGGTGTTTCTTCGCCACAACTTGATGACGCAGAGCGCGGATTTAGTTTTATGCGCGATGGACCATTAGATATGCGCATGGACCCGACATCGGGTATTAGTGCCGCAGATTGGTTAGCAAAAGCAGATGTTGATGATATTGGCTGGGCCTTAAAAACTTTCGGTGAAGAGAAGTTTGCCTACCGCATTGCACGCGCGATTGTCGCAGATCGAGTAGAAACTCCGTTTACTCGCACATTGCAATTAGCACAGTTAATTGAGCGTTTATGTCCTAAGCGTGAAAAGAAAAAACACCCTGCAACGCGGAGTTTTCAAGGCATTCGTATTTATATCAATAGTGAATTAGAAGAGATCCATAAGGTATTAGACGGTGCTTTAGATATTTTGGCGATTGGTGGTCAACTTTCGGTGATCAGTTTCCATTCTCTGGAAGATCGTATTGTAAAACGCTTTATTCGTAAGCAGGAAAAAGGGCCTGAGTATCCGCCTGGTTTGCCTTTAACTGACGCACAAATGCAAGTGGGTAAAAACGTAAAAGCGGTGGGTAAAGCGATTAAACCAAGTGCTGAAGAAATTGCTGTCAACACACGCGCTCGTAGCTCGGTATTGCGTATTGCTGTCAAATTGAGACAGCCAGAGGTTAACTAAATGGTGGCTTCTCGTGAAAATTTATTATTACTGATATTAGCGGACTTACGTCAAAACGCGATCCTTGTGATCCTAGGAATCGTGATATTAATCAGTGCTTTGTATAATATTTACATCACTCATGAAACACGAGAATTAGTGACAAAAAAAGAATTCTTATCTCAACAAAAAGATAACTTAATGATCGAGTGGAAAAACTTGCTGATCGAAGAACATACACTCGATGAACATAGTCGCATTCGTTCAGTTGCAACCAAACAGTTATCAATGTCGCAACCAACCAAACAAAATAGTGTATTAGTGGAAATTCGATGAATAAAAGACGGACGACATCAAGGGCAAAGGGAAGCTCACAAACAAGAAAGAAAAAAATCTACCTGAGTTATTCCTCGGGTAGATATGTTTTTGTTGCTGTGACTATTTCATTAATTGCATTAGCCTTAATCTCACGCCTTGCCTTTATACAAATCTTAGAACCTGAGTATTTAACCAATGAAGCTGACAAACGTAGTTTGCGTGTCACTAAATCCGTGGTGCATCGAGGTAATATTGAAGATCGTAATGGTGAAGAGTTAGCGATCAGTGTACCTGCATTTGCTATTTGGGTTGACCCTAAAGAGGTTAAAAAACATTTTGCTTTCACCCTTGAAGAGTGGGCTGATAGTGTTGTTGTCAATCCCAAAACAGGGTTAGAGCGACATACCAAAAAATACTTTTATGAATCAAAAAAATGGTCTGCGTTAGCCGAAGTATTAGGCATTGAACGTGAAGCTATTGCTAAAATAATTCAACGACCTAAGGCACGTTTTGCTTATTTAAAACGTCAAGTTAACGATCCTATGGTGCAATATGTTAAGCAGTTAAAACTGTCGGGGATTGCTAGCCAATTAGAGTCTCATCGTTTTTATCCTACCGGTGAAATTAATGCCAATATCTTAGGGTTAACTGATTTAGATGCACAAGGTATTGAAGGTATTGAAAAAAGTTATAATGATTACTTACAAGGACAAACCGGTAAAAAACGTGTTCGTAAAGACCGTTTAGGTAATGTTATTGATAATATTGAAGTACTTAAAGAGAAAAAGTTAGCTGGCAATTTACAGCTTACTATTGATCAGCGTATTCAAGCTGTTGCTTATACTGAATTGAAACGTTCAATTAAAATGAATAACGCAACTTCAGGTTCTATTGTGGTGTTAGATGTTCACACCGGTGAAATCTATGCGATGGCCAATTACCCCTCATTTAATCCAAACGATCGTACTCAATACCAAGCTTACAAATTACGTAACCGAGCGATTACTGATACCTTTGAACCAGGCTCAACGGTTAAACCTTTAGTGGTTGCTAGTGCATTGATACACCATAAAACCGATGTTGATGAAGTGATTGATACTTCTCCTGGTTGGATGACCATTGGTGGTCGTCGCGTTCGCGATGGTCGCAACTACGGAAAAATGGATTTGGCTAAAATTTTGAAAAAGTCCAGTAATATTGGGGTAAGTAAATTAGCCTTACGTTTAAAACCAGAGCAATTGCAGCAAACTTTTGCTGATTTTGGTTTTGGTAATGATACTGGTATTGCTTTGATTGGTGAAAGTGTTGGGCGTTTACCTATTCGCCATCGTTGGTCTGATTTTGAATTAGCCACTATGTCCTTTGGATATGGTATTACCTCGACAACGCTACAGCTTGCTAAAGCTTATGCCATCTTAGGTAGTGGTGGTATGCAATATCCTTTGTCTATTATCAAAGGTCCAGAATATCCAGGCGAACAAGTTATTCCTAAAAATATTGCGCTTGAAGTCGTTGCAATGATGGAAGGGGTTAGTGAACCTGGCGGTACCGCAAAAAAAGCCAAAGTTGAAGGTTATCGTATAGCCGGTAAAACTGGGACTTCTCGAAAAGCTGAAGCAGGTGGTTACGGTGATGATTATGTTGCTGTCTTTGCAGGAGTTGCACCGGCTAGTCGTCCTCGTTTTGCAATTGCTGTGATGATTAATGAACCACAGGGTGATCGTTACTATGCCGGCGATGTGGCTGCGCCTGTATTTTCTGCCGTGATGAAAAGTACTTTGTTATTAACACATGTATTACCCGATGGTGGAGATCAAAGTTACACCTATTTGGAGGCTAAATAATGGTTAAAGAAACGCAACCGGTGCCAGCAAAGAATGTAAAAAGTGTGCTTAATCAACACCAAGATAATATCGACATTACTTGGTTGCTAGCGCCTTGGTTAACTGTTTCATTAACTCAGTCTTTATCTGGCATGACCTTAGATAGTCGTGAAGTTCAGCAAGGTGACTTATTTGTTGCTTTGCAAGGGGCAATTAATGATGGCCGCAGGTTTATCAATAATGCCATTAATGCTGGTGCTGCAGTGGTGCTTGCTGAAACTACCGATAAAACAGCCAATGGCCACATCCGCTTTGAAGCAACGACGCCTGTCATAAATATTTATCAACTAGGCAAACATCTTAGTGCATTAGCTATGCGCTTTTACTTTCCTCAACAAAATCTACATGCGGTTACGGCTATTACTGGTACGAACGGTAAAACCACCATTGCTAGTTTGCTAGCAAATAGCTATATGCTATTGAATCAGCAAAGTGCGCAAATGGGGACCATAGGTAATGGTTTATATGGAAAGTTAACAAGCAGTTTAAATACTACTTTAGATGCCATTTCAGTTTGCCGTGAATTGCAACATTATCAATCCCAAGGTGCCAAACATACAATTATGGAAGTGTCTTCACATGGTTTGGTACAAAGACGTGTCGCTGCTATCCCTTTTGAAACCGCTATTTTTACTAACTTAACGCGCGATCACCTTGATTATCACGGTACGTTAGAAGCTTATGCTCTCGCTAAAAAGACATTATTTACTGAGTTCCCTCTGCAACATCGTATTATTAATGCCGACGATGCAGTAGGACAAGCTTGGTTAAAAGAATTCCCAAAGGCCATTGCTTATGGCGTGAATGCGCAGCAATATTTTTCAAATCGACCTTTCTTCAGCATTAAAAAAGTACAGTACCTCGCGCAGGGAATTAGTTTTGAATTTGCCTCTAGTTGGGGTGATGGTGTTATCAATGCTCCGTTTTATGGTGACTTTAATGTTTCAAACATTGCCGCAGTCTGTTGTGCGTTACTGGCGGATGGTTTTTCGATTAAACAAATTGCAGACGTGATAGCTAAGTTAACTGTTGTGCCTGGAAGAATGGAGCAATACTTTTTTGCGCAACAACAGGTCACGTTTGTGGTTGATTACGCTCATACGCCTGATGCTTTGCTGAATGCTTTAAAAGCGTTGCAAAATCATAAACAAAAGGGGCGTATTATCGCTGTCTTTGGTTGTGGTGGTGATCGTGATAAAGGTAAACGACCTGAAATGGCTAAAATGGCGGAGCAAGGTGCAGACCAAGTGGTGATTGTTGATGACAACCCACGGAGTGAAAATGCCCAGCAAATTGTTGAAGATATTAAAAAAGGCCTAACTCAACCTGAGTTAGCCTTGGTGATACATGATCGTAAGCAAGCCATTCTACATTTACTACAATCAGCACAAGCTAACGATATTATTTTAATGGCTGGAAAAGGGCATGAAGATTATCAAATCTTTGGTGATAAAAAAGTGCATTATAGCGATCGAGAGTGTTTGAGCGACTTGATTGAGAACAAAGATAAACAGCAGGAACAAAGCGTATGATACCAATCACCGTAGAACAGTTATGTGAAGCGACTGATGGTCAGCTTAATTTAGATAGCCTTAATTTAAATAGTATTAATGTAGATAATCAGAAATCAGATAATCTGACTTTAGCGCAAATTAATTCTGTTGTGATTAATAATGTCAGTACTGATACTCGAACTATCAGTGAAAATGACCTGTTTATTGCATTAAAAGGCCCAACTTTTGATGCGCATAACATGCTACAAAGCGCCATTGATAAAGGTGCCGCAGTCCTATTAGTTGAAAAGAGCTGGGTTGAAAAAAACAGGGGTGAAAAAAACTCGGTTAAAAATAGTTGCAGTGAAAACAACAGCTTAACTTTTTCTGATGATTGCATTGTGGTGATGGTTGCAGATACAAGAATTGCATTAGGTTTATTAGGACGTTATATCAAGCAGCAAATAAAAGGCCTTAAGTGTGCTGCGATAACGGGTAGTAACGGCAAAACCACCTGTAAAGAATTATTGAGTGCCATATTATCCGCACATAACGGGAACTCGGACAAAGTATTAGCGACTGCCGGTAATTTTAATAATGATATAGGTTTGCCATTAACGCTATTGAGATTACAAGCACAACATCAATTTGCTGTACTTGAATTAGGGGCTAATCATATTGGTGAAATCGCCTATACCTCAGCACTCGTTGAACCCGATGTGGCACTAGTAAACAACGTAATGCCTGCGCATTTAGAAGGTTTTGGCTCGTTGCAAGGTGTGGCGACTGCAAAGGCTGAAATTTGGTCTAGCTTAAATAAATCTGGTATTGCAGTAGTGAATTTAGATGCAGATTTTGCTGCAGATTTTGTGCGAAACTTAACTAATCAAGAGCAACGCTTTATTACTTTTTCAGCTGAACTTAAAAGTACAGATAGAGCAAAAAACATAGCGGAACCGGATCTATTTGCATCTGAGATTACACATAATCAACTCGGGCAAGCGAGCTTTACATTAAATCTTGCAAATACATTAATAAATAACCTCAATTGTTTGCCAAACATACGCATACAATTGAACCTTCCTGGGTTACATAATGTCAGTAATGCACTAGCAGCAAGTACCATGGCGATTGCCTTAGGATGCACCTTACAGGATATTAAACAGGGCTTGGAAACTGTCCAACAGGTAGCTGGTCGAGTGAATTGCTCTGTAGTTTCAGATCGCTTAACAGTGATTGATGATACTTATAATGCAAACTCTGCGTCGGTTAAAGCGGGTATTGATTTATTAACGCAATATGACGCGCAACAAGTGTTGGTTTGCGGTGATATGGGAGAGCTAGGCGAATTCGCGGAACAGGAACATAAAAGTATTGGTGAATATGCTCAACAACAGGGCATTCAGCAATTATTTACCGTAGGAAATTTGAGTCAACTCGCAACCCATGCGTATAATGCGGCTGCGAAAAAAACAGTGGCAGAACATTTCTCAGATAAACAACAACTTAAACAAGCTATCTGTGCTTATTTAAGTGATAAAGAATCTAAAATAGTGATGCTTATAAAAGGGTCGCGTAGTGCAAAAATGGAAGAGATCGTTGCTTTTATTAAACAAACCACTGCGTAAGACGTCTACATTAGCTGTACAACAGCTTTATATAAATAGGATTTAACAATGGTAGTCTGGTTAGCGGAATTACTTTCAAGTCATTACACTTTTTTTAATGTGTTGACATACTTATCCGTGAGAATGGTTTTAGCTGTTTTGACTGCACTTGCATTTTCATTGTGGGCTGGCCCTAAATTGATCCGTTTTTTACAGAGTCAGCAGATCGGTCAAATTGTACGTGATGATGGGCCCGAATCTCATTTCAGTAAGGCTGGAACACCAACCATGGGTGGTGTACTCATTTTAGCCGCGATCGTATTAAGTACCTTGTTGTGGGCAAGATTAGATAATCTATATGTTTGGATTGTGCTGTTCACTACCATTGCTTTTGGCGCGATTGGCTTTATGGACGATTACTTAAAAGTGGTGCGTAAACATCCCGATGGATTAATTGCACGCTGGAAGTATTTCTGGCAATCAGTTGCTGCGCTAGCCTTAGGTATCGTTTTATATATGACAGCACAAGGTGATGCACAATTAACTTTAGTGGTCCCTTTTTTCAAAGAATATATGCCGTACCTAGGTTTATTATTTATTCCATTGGTTTATTTCACCGTGGTGGGTAGTAGTAACGCAGTCAATTTAACCGATGGCTTAGATGGTCTAGCAATTATGCCAACGGTGATGGTAGCGTCTGCTTTTGCATTGATAGCGTATTTAACGAGCCATGTTAACTACTCTCATTACCTATTTATTCCATATATTCCACAAGCAAGTGAATTAGTGATTATTTGCGGTACCATTGCCGGTGCTGGTTTAGGATTTTTATGGTTTAACACTTACCCTGCGCAAGTCTTTATGGGTGATGTGGGTTCACTGGCCTTAGGCGCTATCCTTGGTGTGATTGCAGTATTGGTTCGTCAAGAATTTTTATTAGTGATCATGGGCGGTATTTTTGTACTGGAAACCGTCTCGGTGATTTTGCAGGTGGGCTCTTATAAAATGCGTAAGCAACGTATTTTTAGAATGGCGCCTATTCACCACCATTACGAGAAAAAAGGCTGGCCAGAGCCACGTGTAATTGTTCGTTTCTGGATCATTACTATCGTATTAGTGTTGATTGGCTTAGTTACGCTGAAGGTTCGCTAATATGGTTGCTAAGCGTATTGCTATTATTGGTTTGGGAGCAACTGGCCTCTCTTGTGTCAATTTTTTCCGTAAAAAAGACATTGTAGTTACTGTCTTCGACACTCGTGCAGTTCCGCCTGGCAAAGACCAACTTGACGCAACAACAAAGCTGATCAGCGGGCCTTTATCTACGCAACTTTTATGTCAATTTGATTGTTTAGTGGTTAGTCCTGGCATTGCAATTGCGACGCCAGCAATTGATGCCGCTATCAAGTCGGGTGTGGAGGTGATCGGTGATATTGAGTTATTTGCGCGTGAATTAAAAACAGCACCTTATCAACATGCAAAATTGGTTACCATTACTGGCTCAAATGGCAAAAGTACGGTGACTAGCTTACTTGGTGAAATGGCTGTTGATGCTAACGTTAATGTTGGGGTGGGTGGTAATATTGGTGTACCAGCCTTAGATTTATTAAGCGCCGATGTTGCACTTTATATTTTAGAATTATCTAGCTTCCAATTAGAGACGACCGAGTCTCTGAATGCTGATATCTCTACTATTTTAAACATCAGCGAAGATCATTTAGACCGTTACCCAAGCTACCAAGCTTATATCGATGCAAAACATAAGATTTATCAACAAAGTCAATCGGTTTTGATTAACCGTGACGACCCATTAACCTTTACTGAAAAACAACCTCAATTAAGCTTTGGTTTTGACCAACAGCATTATGGTTTAATGGTTCAAAAAAATGAACATTATTTAAGCCTTGAGCAACAACCTTTATTAGCTTGTTCTGCTTTGAAATTGAGTGGTAAGCATAATTGGATGAATGCATTAGCTGCGCTCGCTTTAGGGCAACAAGTTGATTTACCTATGACGAGTATGTTAGCTACATTACAAACCTATACTGGACTCAAACACCGTTGTGAGTTTGTTAAAGAAGTGCAAGGTGTTCGTTGGATCAATGATTCTAAAGCCACTAATATTGGTGCAACCCAAGCAGCGCTATTAGGCTTGTCTGATACCATTCAAGGTAAAGTGCATGTTATTTTAGGTGGTGACGGTAAAGGCGCTGATTTCTCTGAATTAAAATCGGTATTACAGGAAATAAAAGGGCAGATTGTTTGTTTCGGACGTGATGCTGCATTAATTGCAGAACAGGATGCTCGAACCATTATTGTTGAAAATTTAGATCAAGCGATTTCACATATTAATCAACAGGCTGAAGCTGGTGATTTAGCTATTTTGACACCTGCCTGCGCCAGTTTAGATATGTATAAAAACTTCATGGCACGTGGTGATCATTTTATTGATTTAGTTAACGCTCTTACTGGAAAAATCTAGCCATGTTTAGGGCTATTAGTAATAAGTTAGCATCTGTCTTTAGAACACTAACTTTTCAGTCGTCGCTGCAGCCGCAAGCTTATGATCGTTCTTTATTGGTGTTAGTGCTTACACTTATGGGCGTTGGCTTAGTGATTGTCGCCTCTGCTTCAATGCCAGAAGGAATAGCACTTTCCGATGACCCATTTCGTTTCTTAAAACGTCACCTTATTTATATTATTTTATGCTTATTTATATTAGCTGCGGTGGTGTCGATCCCAATTACACGCTGGCATAAATACACGCCTTTGATCTTATTACTTTCCACTTTAGCTTTATTTTCAGTGTTATTAATTGGTACTGAAGTGAATGGTTCCTTACGTTGGTTGCGTTTTGGACCCTTGAATATTCAACCTTCTGAGTTTGCAAAGCTGTCTGTGGTGTTGTTTATTTCGAGCTACCTTTTACGTCGGCAAAAAGAGGTGATTGATACTATTAAAGGCTTTATAAAGCCTCTAGCAATATTAGCATTATTAGCTTTATTGTTGTTATTACAACCTGATCTAGGTTCAACCGTGGTGATCGTAGTGATCATGATGGGCATGTTATTCATTGCTAATGCGCGCATGATCTCTTTCGTGGGGATCGCGGTGGCTTTGTTATCTGTGATCATATTATTAATTGTTACCTCTCCCTATCGTATGGCAAGGGTTTTTGGTTTCTTAGATCCCTGGGCTGATCCATTTGGCCGAAGTTACCAGTTAACACAGTCTTTAATGGCTTTTGGGCGAGGCGGTTGGTTTGGTGAAGGGCTAGGTAACTCAGTACAAAAACTTGAATATTTACCTGAAGCACATACTGACTTTATTATGGCTATTCTCGCGGAAGAGTTAGGTTTTATTGGTGTTAGTATTGTTATTATTCTTGAGTTTATTCTCGTTTATAAAGCTTTTTCGATTGGTAGAAGAGCGTTACAACAAAACTTCGTTTTTGCTGGTTATGTTGCTATCGGTATTGCAATTTGGTTCGCTTTTCAAACTGCCGTTAATATTGGTGCCGCTTCCGGTGTCGCACCTACTAAAGGTTTGACCTTACCTTTGATTAGTTACGGTGGTTCGAGTTTGATCACGATTGCTATTGCTGTGGGATTGGTATTGCGTATTGATTTTGAAACGCGTTTAAGCTCTGCACAGGTGCGCATTACAAAGAAGGTCAAAAAGAAAAAATCGAAACCCAAAAATGTATCTAGCGATAAACCTAGCTTTGCACCTAATACTGTATCCAGTATTGATTTCGATACGGAATCAAACAAGACGATTGACAACACTGCCGACAACACATCCAGCAAGGTATCTAAAAGTGTGCCTGACAATGCATCAAGTAATGACCTAAAGGTTGAATAATATGAATAAAACTAAAACCTTATTGGTGATGGCTGGCGGTACTGGTGGGCATGTATTTCCGGGCTTAGCGGTCGCAGATAAATTAAAAAGTGAAGGCTGGCAAGTTAGTTGGTTAGGTACAGCTGCAAGAATGGAAGCAAGGTTAGTACCTGAACACGGTTATGAAATCGACTTTATTGATGTGGCTGGAGTTAGAGGGAATGGCATCAAACGTTTGCTAGCAGCTCCTTTTCAAATTTTGAAATCAATTTTTCAAGCACGTAAAGTCTTAAAAAATAGACAAGTAGATTTAGTATTGGGTATGGGAGGCTTTGCCAGTGGACCAGGTGGCATTGCGGCTTGGACTTTAGGTATTCCAGTTGTTTTACATGAGCAAAATGCAACCGCTGGAATGACCAATCGCTTACTCTCTTATTTCTCAAAAAAGGTATTAATGGGCTTTAGTGGTGCATTTTTGAATGAAAAAGCTATTTTAGTCGGTAATCCAATACGCAAAGATCTTTTGGCTCTACCTGAAAAGCAATTTTCAGCATCCTCTTCTAGCTTAAGGGTACTCGTAATTGGTGGAAGTTTAGGCGCACAAGTTTTAAATGAAACAGTACCTCAAGCATTAATGAACTTTGACGCGACAAAAGTGTCTATTTTGCATCAAACTGGAAAAGGCTTTTCTGAGTCTGTTTTAGCACGTTATGAAGAAACTCAAGTAGAGTATAAAGTACAAGATTTTATTACTGATATGGCAGCCGCTTATGATTGGGCGGACGTTATTATTTGTAGGGCAGGGGCGCTTACAGTTGCTGAAGTTGCTGTGGTAGGGTTACCTGCTATTTTTGTTCCTTTACCGCATGCGGTAGATGATCATCAAACAAAAAATGCACAAAGTTTAGTCAATGCAGAGGCTGCAATATTACTTCCTCAAAAAGACTTAAATGCAAAAAAATTAAGTGAATGTTTGGCGACATTAAGTCAAAATAGGCAGTTGCTTGTTGATATGAGCACAAACTGTAAAAATATAGCAATTAGAAATGCAACGGAGCAAGTGGCTGCGGTTTGTAATTCCTTAGTGAAAATATAGTGAAAGTGAATTCCGATGACAAAAATTGAATTAGCAGAAATCCGTACCATGATCCCAGAAATGCGCCGTGTAAAACAGATCCACTTTGTGGGGATAGGTGGCGCTGGTATGGGGGGGATTGCTGAAGTATTAGCCTATGAAGGCTATAAAATCACTGGTTCTGATATTGCTGAAAATACCGTCGTTAAACGTCTGCGTACCATTGGGGCAGAAATCTTTATTGGTCATGCACAAGAGAATATCTATGGTGCTTCAGTGGTGGTTGTATCAACAGCCATTAATAAAGAAAACCCTGAGTTATTGGCCGCGCAGCAAGCGCGTATTCCCGTGGTTCGTCGTGCTGAAATGTTAGCCGAGTTAATGCGTTATCGCCATGGTGTTGCTGTGGCGGGTACGCATGGAAAAACCACCACAACTAGTTTGATTGCGAGTATTTATCGTGAAGCAGATTTAGATCCTACTTTTGTGATTGGTGGTTTGCTAAATAGTGCTGGTACTAATGCTAAATTAGGGCAAAGCCGCTATTTAATTGCCGAAGCAGATGAAAGTGATGCTTCATTCTTGCATCTACAACCCATGGTGTCAGTAGTGACAAACATTGAAGCTGATCACATGGATACCTATCAAGGTGACTTTGAAGTTTTAAAAGATACTTTTGTGCAATTTATTCAAAACTTACCTTTTTACGGTACTGCGGTTGTTTGTTTAGATGATCAAGTGGTTGAGAGTTTGATCCCGCGTTTTGCTCGTCAATGTGTGACCTATGGTTTTCATGAGCAAGCCGATGTGCGTATTTCTAACTTTCAACAAACGGTTAGCAGAAGTGAATTTTTAGTACACCGTAATAATCGCCCTGATTTAACGATCCAGTTAAATTTACCGGGTAAACATAACGCATTGAATGCTGCTGCGGCAATTGCTGTAGCGATGGAAGATGATATTGAAGATGCGGCTATTTTAGCTGCATTACAAAGTTTTGAAGGCATTGGTCGTCGCTTTGAGCAATATGGTGAATTCGAAACCGGTCGTGGTAAAGCGATGTTAGCAGATGATTATGGTCATCACCCAACGGAAGTACAAGCAACCATTAACGCAGCACGAGCAGGTTGGCCCGAAAAGCGCCTTGTGATGGCGTATCAGCCGCATCGTTATACACGTACTCGTGATTTATACGAAGATTTCGCGCACGTTTTATCGCAGGTTGACCAACTATTATTATTAGATGTTTATTCCGCAGGGGAGACGCCAATCGCAGGTGCAGATAGCCGTTCGCTATGTCGCACGATTCGCCAACAAAGTGGTAAAGAGCCTATTTTTGTTGCCTCACCTGAAGCTTTGCCGGGTGCATTAGCAAAAGTGATTCAAGAAGGTGATCTGGTTCTTACTCAAGGTGCGGGCAATATTGGCGCAGTTGTTAAAACCTTAGCTGAATTAAAATTAGATATTGAAAAAATGACACAAGTGAGCGCAAGTTAATGGCGATAGATTTTGGAAAAGTAGCAGTTCTGTTTGGTGGTAATAGTGCAGAACGAGAAGTCTCTTTAATGTCAGGCAATGCCGTTTTAAATGCGTTAATTCGTCAAGGTGTTGATGCGCATGCCGTGGATCCTAAAATTGATGATATTTCACAAATTAAAGCGTTAGGTTTTGAGCGAGCTTTTATTGTATTGCATGGTCGTGGTGGCGAAGATGGCACTATTCAAGGCTTTTTAAATACATTGAATATTCCCTTTACGGGCAGTGATGTATCGAGTTCTGCAATTGGTATGGATAAAGCCAAAACTAAGCAAATTTGGCAAAGTTGTCAGTTACCTACTGCAAGCTATCAAATTATTATCAAAGAAAACTTTGAACCATCAACCGCTACCGATATACTAGCTTCCTTATCGGGTGCTGTAATGGTTAAACCGGTACACGAAGGCTCAAGTATTGGTATGGCTAAAGCAGAAAATGCAGAACAATTAGTGGCTGCTTTAGAAGAAGCCTTTAAGTTTGATAATAAAGTATTACTTGAATCTTGGATAACCGGTGATGAATTTACTGTTTCAATGCTAAATGGTCGCGCATTACCGGCTATTAGTATGAAAACAACTAATCAGTTTTATGATTACCAAGCAAAATATCAATCCACAGAAACACAATACTTGTGTCCCTGTGGGCTGTCAGATAATGAACTAATCGAGTTAAACCATATCGCTGAAGAAGCTTTTAAAACTATTGGTTGTAGCGGTTGGGGACGTGTTGACTTTATGCGTGATGAAAACAAAAACTGGTTCCTATTAGAAGTGAACACAGTACCGGGCATGACTGAAACCAGTTTAGTACCAAAAGCAGCGAAGCAAGCTGGTATTAGCTTTGATCAATTAGTGTTATCTATTTTAGAGCAAACTTTATAATTTATGTGGCATAAGTTAAAACAAGTCAAAATAAGCAAATGGATTGGTTTCTTTGTTTTTGTACTTTTAATGTATGCCTTACAGGATAGCTTTTTTAAATTAAAATTTTGGTTAACGGACCACCAATCATCACCATTAACGGCATTAGTGCTCACGGGCGACCGTGAGCATATTACTGAAGATGTGGTGAGAGAGGTGCTAGCAGACCAAGAAGATAGGTTAAATTTCTTTACTTTAGAAATAGCTGAGATACAAAAACAATTAGAGCAAAAGCCCTGGGTTTATTCTGCATCGATTCGAAAAAATTGGCCCGATACATTAAAAATTCATATTGTTGAGCAATCGATTGTTGCTTCATGGAATCAGAAGTCATTATTAAATCGGTTTGGCGAAATTATCGATGTGTTACCTGAGCAGGACAATAATTATATTGCGCTGTCAGGTGATGATAAACATTCTGAACAAGTGCTGAATACATATTTACAATTAAATCAGTTATTGTTGCCGAGTCATTACAGAATTGCTGCTTTACATAGTGACCAACGTAATGCCAGTGAATTAGTGTTAAGAAATGGCATTAGTTTGAAGTTAGGTAAAGAACAAAAATTAGAACGTATACAACTATTTTTAAATGCATTTCCAAGAATTGCACAAAAATATGAAATCAGCTCCATCGATTATGTTGATCTTCGTTATGATACTGGGTTGGCAATTGGATGGAAGAAAACAGAAAATAATAAAACCTAATATAATAATTTTATGCTCATGTTGAGTTAATTCTTCTCTCTTAAAATAGAGAAAATGGTGATAGACGAATGGAAAGTAATTACACAGTTGGTTTAGACATTGGTAGTAATAAAGTGGTTGTCTTAATCGGTGAGTTATTAGCAAATGATGTAATTAATATCGTTGGAGTGGGCAGTGCCCCGTCCAAGGGAGTTGATAAAGGCTCTGTAACGAACTTAGATGCAGTCGTTGAGTCGATCGCAAGTGCGTTAAAACAAGCAGAAGATATGGCTGACTGTCGAGTCTCGTCAGTTAACTTATCAGTTTCAGGTTCGCACATTGAATCAATGAATGAATCGGGTACTTGGGCGATTGATGCACACGAAGTGACTAACTATGACGTTGAAAGTGTGATCCATAATGCGCGTTCAGTGAAAATTCGTGATGAACAGCGCTTATTACATGTCATTCCTCAGGAATACTCTATTGATTCCCAAGGGCACATTAATAATCCTATTGGATTGTCGGGTGTTAAGCTAAAAGCAAATGTACATTTAATTACTTGTCATAATGACCTAGTTAAAAATTTAGAAAAAGCAGTTGAACGTTGTGGTTTAGTGATTGACCAGTTAACATTTTCAGGTGTTGCATCAAGTGAAGCTATTCTTAGTGAAGATGAAAAAGAGCTAGGTGTCTGTATGATCGATATGGGGGGTGGTACAATGGACCTTTCTATCTATATCGCAGGTTCATTACAGCATAGTATGGTACTTGATTATGCGGGTAACTCAGTGACTAACGACATTGCCATTGCATTTAGTGCTCCACCAACGTCAGCTGAAGCAATAAAAGTCAAATATGGGTGTCTAAATAAACGCTTAGTACTAGATGAAGAGACTATCGATTTACCAAGTGTCGGTGGTCGACCTGCACGTAGTTTGCAGCGTTCAATATTAGTAGATGTTATTGAGCCACGATATAGTGAGTTATTAACTTTAGTTAAGAATGAAATCTTTAAATTGAATGATAAATTTGCGCGTGAAGGTTTAAAGCAACAATTAGCGGCGGGTGTTGTCATAACAGGTGGTGCTGCTCAAATTGAAGGTTTGGTTGAAGTTGCTGAAGAAGTATTTGGTAATATTCAAGTTCGAATTGGTAAACCGGAGCATATTCAAGGGTTAGCTGATGATGTAAACTCACCAGCTTACTCTACGGCAGTAGGTTTATTACGTTATAAAAATGACGAGTTTGCAGGTGAAGAGGATGCTGAGCCTGAAAATCGTTTTGCAAGTTTATTCAGTAAAATAAAAAACTGGATAAAAAAAGAATATTAGTTATCAAGTTACATGGATTGGGTGGTAACAGACGATGTCACAAGAAAATAATAGAGTGGAAGAGAGTCAAATGTTTGAAATAATCGATGATGAAGACCATTCAGCACAAGCCATAATTAAAGTTATTGGCATTGGTGGTGGTGGTGGTAACGCGATCAATTATATGATCGAAAAAGGTCTAACTGGCGCTGAATTTATTGCTATGAATACGGATGCGCAAGCATTACGTTCATCAAAAGCAGATATTCGCTTACAATTAGGAGCTAATATCACTAATGGTTTAGGTGCCGGTGCAAACCCTGAAATTGGTTATAAATCAGCACTTGAAGATAAAGAGCGTATTCGAGAAATCGTTACTGGTGCCGATGTTGTATTTATTGCTGCTGGTATGGGTGGTGGAACAGGTACTGGTGCTTGTCCAGTTGTTGCTGAAATCGCTAAAGAGGAAGGTGCATTAACCATTGGTGTGGTTTCAAAACCTTCTTTGTTTGAAGGCCGTAAGCGAATGAATTACGCAACGCAGGGGATTGCTCGTTTATCTGAAAATATTGACTCTTTGTTGATTATTCCAAATGATAAACTACAAAAATCTTTACCACGTGGTATCTCTTTCTTAGATGCGTTACGTGCTGCGAATGGCGTACTTTATGATGCGGTTTCTGGTTTTTCTTCAATCATTAATAATGAAGAAAGTACTATCAATATCGATTTCGCGGATGTACGCACTGTAATGACAGAAGCGGGCACTACTGCGGTAATGGGAATTGGTGTTTCTTCTGGTGAAAACCGTGCTGAAGAAGCCGTTGAAGAAGCTATTTCATGTCCATTATTGGAAGATGTCGATCTATCAGATGCACGCGGTGTCCTTGTACATATCGTTGCTGGTATTGATTTCAGTTGGGATGAATACCACACTGTGGGTGATGCGTTAAAACAATTCGCTTCCGATGACTCTCAAAACATCATTGGTGTAACTGTTGACCCAACTTTAGAGACGGGTGAATTACACGTTACAGTAATTGTAACGGGTATTGGTGAGCGTAAATCTGAATTAAATGTAGTTAAAAACCCTACGCTTAATACTCAGAAAGCACCAGAAAGCGTTGAAAAAGCGCCTGAAGCTGAAGTTGTAAAAAGCAATGTTGAAGCTGAAGATGCTAGTCAAGCAGAGCCTGAAATAGTAGAACCAATTGCTGAAGTTAAAGATAAAACTAGCACCGAAAGTTACTTGGATATTCCTGCTTTTTTAAGACGTCAAGCAGATAACTAAATTTAAGCTAACGATATAACAGTTTGTGATATTGATCTCAAACTGTTATCATTGGTCGCAGATATCATCGTAGTGGAGGTCATTTTATGATTAAGCAAAGAACATTAAAACAAAGTGTTAAATCAACGGGTGTTGGTTTACATTCAGGGAACAAAGTAACAATTGAGTTGCACCCTGCACCTGTTAACACGGGTATTGTTTATCGTCGTATTGACCTTGACCCGGTGGTTAGCTTTAAAGCACATGCACAAGCAGTGCAAGAAACGCTTTTATGTACTTGTTTAGTAAATGATCAAGGGCAGAAAATTTCTACTGTTGAGCATTTATCTGCTGCATTGGCTGGTTTAGGTATTGATAATATTATTATCGATGTTGACGCACCAGAGATTCCAATCATGGATGGTAGTGCGAGTCCTTTTATTTTCTTGCTTCAATCTGCTGGTATCGAAGAGCAAAATGCAGCTAAAAAATTCATCCGTATTAAAAAAACAGTACGTGTAGAAGATGAAAAAGAAGGTAAGTGGGCTGAATTGCATCCTTCTGATAATGGATTCAGTTTAGATTTTAAAATTCATTTTGATCATCCTGTATTTGAAGGTCAAAACCAACATGTTGAAATGCAGTTTTCAGGTGACTTATTTGTTAAAGAAATCAGTCGCGCACGTACTTTTGGTTTTATGAAAAGCGTTGAGTATCTACAATCTAATAATCTAGCATTAGGTGCAAGTTTAGATAATGCGATTGGTTTAGATGAGTTCCGTGTATTAAACCCTGAAGGTTTACGTTACGAAGATGAATTTGTTAAACATAAAGTATTAGATGCTATCGGTGATTTATATTTATCTGGTTACAGTATTCTTGGTCATTTAAAAGCCTTTAAAACTGGTCATGCCTTAAACAACAAGCTTTTGTGTGCGTTGCTTGCTGATCAAGAAGCATTTGAAATGGTGACCTTTGAAGAGCCTGTTAGTGAATCACCAATACAATACATCGAACCTGTTTTTGTTACTGCTTAAAATACTTAATTAAGATTGAATAAGTGTTTAGTTAAGTAAATATAGACTTCAATAAAAACCACTTTATTTTTAAAGTGGTTTTTTTTTGCATTTTTTAGACGGGGGATAAATTATCGTGCCCTTTAAAATCTGCAGCACAGAATTGGTTTACTTTAAGCGTAGAACTGAATAGAACTCGAATTGAATAGTTTTGGTTAGTTAATCGCTATTATTCACTTTTATTGGTTGAAAATTTAGCTAATGATTGTAGTGCTTTTTTTAATTTAGGATCGGCATTTTCAGCTAATGCTAAAAAAGAGTCTGCAATATCTTTACTCATTTTTTGGGCGCGTTTTTTTACTGGTTTGTTAGTTTTTAGTTGTGATGGGGTCACTTTTGCAAGGGCTGGGTTAACTTTGACCTTGATGCTAATCAAAGACGAATGATGGGTGCGCAATTCGCTGAGGAGATCACTTCGTATAAATTGTAAACGCTGAAGCCATAGTGAGGTCGGACTTTCTATAATCAAAGTCCCATTTTCAATATTTCCTATACGACATCCACTGATGTTGTGTTGTTTTAAAAGCCTTTGTAGTACCATATCCAACTTAGTTATCAAGGATGTACTTTTCTGATAACTATTTTTTTCTAATAATAGTGCAATGGGTTTAGGTTGTTTCTTGTAAGATTTCATAGCAGCCATCAATAGTGAATTAAGTTTATGAGTATAACGGTTATTTATAATAGGAAGGAGACTGAACATAGCTTTTCTATAACAAGATCGACATTTATTTTCGTGTGCATATTGATTGTCGCGATCTTGATGACGAGTGCTTGGCTGTTACAATCGCATTACCATCAACAATTAACCCAACATAAAATACAAGCTCTCAGTGAGCGAGACCTCATTAAGCAACAATATTTAGACACCTTACAATCTCAAACCAACCAACAAGTGCAAGCACTGGCTGTTAAAATAGGTCAATTACAGGCACAGAGTATTCGCTTAAATAATTTAGGTGAACGTATTGTCGATAAATCAAATTTTCCCAAAGAGGAATTTGAGTTTGATATTAACCAATATATTGATCAAGGGCTTATCCTTGATGCCGATAACCTAGATAAAAGTCTAGATCAAAGTTCAGACCAAAGTTTAGAGCAAAACCTAGACCAAAATGTAGAGTCTGACAACGAGCAAGTCGTCGAAGAGGCGATTGACCATGAGCCAATTGATAATATATCTGCAAATGCAGAGTCAGTAGATGAAGAAATTGAGCAGCCAGTGCCGTTAAATGTTGTTTCCAATGTAAAAGCATTAGACACTTCAGACCTAGCAAAACTTCATAAAAATGTATCACTCCTCGCATATCAGTACCAAAAGAATCAAAATTTACTGCAACAACTTGAAATTACATTAACTAATCTCCATCTTACAGATGAGTTATTCATTTCTGGTCGCCCTGTTCCAATTCAAGGATCTTGGATATCTTCCCCCTTTGGGACTCGAACAGATCCATTTACGGGGCGTTTACGTCGTCACAAAGGCGTTGATATTGCTGGACATACAGGTATGCCGATTAATGCTACTGCCGCAGGGGTAGTAACAACATCAGAAGCACGCACTGGTTATGGTTATGTGGTAGAGATCAATCACGGTAGTGGTTTGAGAACACGCTATGCACATGCTTCATCGTTACTTGTAGCGGTGGGGGCTGTTGTTGAGAAAGGCCAACAAATAGCAGTAATGGGAACAACAGGCCGCTCTACAGGGCCACATGTGCACTATGAAGTCATCAAAGATGGCACCCAAATAGACCCAGTTTATTATATACAAAGATTACCAAGCTAAATTACAACTTTTATCCGACTTTTTACAATGAGAAAAGCAAAATGATCACATCGCTAATAACAAAAATAATAGGCAGTCGAAATGACCGTTACCTTAAAAGCCTACGTAAAGTAGTAAATGAAATTAATAAACTTGAACCGGAGATTAAAGCGCTATCGGAAGAAGAGTTAAAAGCTAAAACCGCTTATTTTAAAGAGCGTCTCGCTAAAGGCGAAACCATCGATGATATTTTGGTTGAAGCTTTTGCCGTAGTCAGAAGTGCTTCTGAACGTGTATTTGGAATGCGTCACTTCGATGTGCAGTTGATTGGCGGTATGGTATTAAATGAAAACAAAATTGCAGAAATGCGTACTGGTGAAGGTAAAACCTTAACAGCCACATTACCTGCTTATTTAAATGCGTTAACCGGTAACGGTGTGCATGTTATTACCGTGAATGATTACCTAGCGCGTCGTGATGCGGAATGGAATGCAACATTATTTGAATACTTAGGATTAACGGTTGGTATTAACTTGTCGGGTATGACGGGTGAAGAAAAACGTACTGCATACGCTGCCGATATTACTTACGGTACGAATAACGAATTCGGCTTTGATTACCTACGCGATAACATGGCTTTTGAAGCATCACAACGCGTTATGCGCGGTCTCCATTTTGCTATCGTCGATGAGGTTGATTCTATTTTAATCGATGAAGCAAGAACACCATTGATTATTTCAGGCCCTACCGATGGTGATGCAACGCTTTATACTAAACTAAATTCAATTATTCCTTTACTGACTCAGCAGGATAAAGAAGATACTGAAGAATATGTTGGTGAGGGTGACTTCACTGTTGATGAGAAAAGCAAGCAAGTATTATTAACTGAACGCGGTCAAGAAAAAGTTGAACGTATCTTACAAGAACGTGGGTTATTAGAAGAAAATACTTCTTTATATGCGGCATCTAGCATCAGTTTATTACATCATGTGAATGCAGCATTACGTGCTCATACTCTGTTTGAAAAAGATGTTGAATACATTGTAACAGCACAAGGTGAAGTCGTTATTGTTGATGAACATACCGGGCGTACTATGCCTGGTCGTCGTTGGTCTGAAGGCTTACATCAAGCTGTTGAAGCAAAAGAAGGGGTTAAAATTCAAAATGAAAACCAAACTCTTGCCTCAATTACTTTCCAAAACTACTTCCGCTTATATGAAAAATTAGGTGGGATGACAGGTACAGCAGATACAGAAGCATTTGAATTCCAGTCTATTTATGGGTTAGAAACTATTGTAATCCCTACCAATCGCCCTATGGTTCGTAAAGATGGTGGCGATTTAGTTTATTTGACTGAGATCGAAAAGTATCAAGCTATTATTGAAGATATTAAAACACGTTTAGAGCGTCGCCAACCAGTGTTAGTGGGTACAGTTTCGATTGAAAACTCTGAATTACTTTCTGAGTTGATGACCAAAGCCAATATTAAACACAATGTTTTAAATGCTAAATTCCATGAAAAAGAAGCTGATATTATCGCACAAGCAGGGGCGTTAGGATCAGTTACTATCGCAACTAACATGGCCGGTCGTGGTACAGATATTGTATTAGGTGGTAATTTACAAAACCGTCTAGAAAAACTAGGTGAGTTGACTGAACAACAAATTGTTGCTGAAACCGCTGCATGGAAAGAAGATCAAGCGGCAGTGTTAGCTGCTGGAGGCTTGTACATTGTAGGTACTGAGCGTCATGAATCGCGTCGTATCGATAACCAATTACGTGGTCGTGCGGGACGTCAAGGTGACGCCGGTGAAAGTCGTTTCTACCTGTCGATGGAAGATTCGTTAATGCGTATCTTTGCTTCTGAAAAAGTGTCTAATATGATGAAAAAATTAGGCATGGAAAACGGCGAAGCGATTGAACATCCTTGGGTAACTCGTGCTATTGAAAATGCACAACGTAAAGTAGAAGGCCGTAACTTTGATATGCGTAAATCATTGTTGGACTTTGATGATGTTGCCAATGATCAACGTAAAGTCGTTTACCAACAACGTAATGGTATTATGGACAGTGATAATATCACTGAAAACATAGAGCAAATGTGGGCAGACGTATTCAATACCTGCATTGACGAATATGTACCGCAACATTCGTTAACCGAGCAATGGGACTTAGCTGGATTAGAAGCGCGTCTGAAACAAGACTTCTTGATCGAGTTACCCGTGCAACAATGGTTAACCGACGATGCGAATATACAAGAAGAAACCATTCGTGAAAATATCGTAGATCATGCGCGTAATACTTACCAAGATAAAAAAGAACAAGTGGGCGAGTCTATTATTGCTGGATTTGAAAAATCAGTAATGCTGCAAACTATTGATATGTTGTGGAAAGAGCATTTAGCCGCGATGGACCATCTTCGTCAAGGTATTCACCTACGTGGTTACGCTCAAAAAGATCCAAAACAAGAATATAAACGTGAATCTTTTGAACTGTTTATTGCGATGTTAGAAAACTTGAAAATGGATGTAGTAGGCATTTTATCTAAAGTACAAATTCAAAGTAAAGAAGAAGCCGAAGCAATTGATCAACAGCGCCGAGAAGCGGAAGAGAAAGCGAAAATTCAATATCAACATGCACAGGTCAATAGTGATGGTGAAGCTGAAAAAGAAGCTGATGAAACGGCTGATACCTTTATTCGAGAAAACAAAAAAGTGGGTCGTAATGAGCCATGTCCTTGTGGATCAGGTAAAAAATTCAAGCAATGTCATGGTAAATTAGGGTGATCAAATATCGGTGTTATTTAGATAACACCAGTGCAGCATGACATAAAAGGTGGTACTTCTTTGAAGACCACCTTTTTCTTTTTAAAGCGTAAACAACCTTAATCGATACAAGTAAGTGTGAATATTATGATAGAACAACAAACCATCAGTATTGCCATTGTACAAAATGAACAGAAACAATTACTTATTAGCCGCCGTCAACAAGGTAAGCACCTCGCTGGAAAGTGGGAATTTCCGGGAGGTAAAGTTGAACAGGGTGAGTCGCTTGAAAGCGCAATGTTACGCGAGCTAAAAGAAGAAGTAGGATTAAGCGCAACCCAGTTCACTTTATTTGATTCACTTAACTTTCAATATGACCAACTAAACCTGAGTTTGCATTTCTATTTAGTCAAAGCCTATGAAGGCGAACCTGTGTCTTTAGAAGGACAGGAGATAAAATGGGTTAGCGCATCTCAACTCATTGAATATGAGTTCCCTAAAGCTAATTTAACTGTGATTAATAAATTACTCTAACGCGCATGAATGAGGCAAATCGTGGCACATTGTTACGCGTTTTGCCGGTAAAACGATAGCTAATAGTTGCGCCAATTGGCGGTGGATTTTGGCGTTCTTTATCACTAAAACCAGAGCCTATCTTAAAGGTGATACCATCTTCGGTTTTTACTAATAAAGAACCCAGTTTTCCTTTATATTTACCTTTGCCGGGGAGATGTTCAATCACCGTCGCTTCAGCATCTTCAAATTTTTTCAGTTTCATCAAGTCTCTATTACGTTTATGTTGATACAAAGCCTGTTCATGGTGCAGCATTAAGCCCTCTCCATTTTCAGCTACAACCTTATCTAGTAATGCGTATAAAGCAGTAATAGAGATTAATTTTTGTTGCTTTATGATCTGTAAATAGGGGCTCTTCGCTTGATCAACTAATTGTTGCATCTGCTGAATGCGTTGTGAAAATGGTGCTGGGCTGAGTGGTAGATCAAAGATCATAAACTTTACCTGTTGCCATCGAGGATTATTTATATCTTGAGTACGCACAATACCTGACACTTTTTCAAATTGTTGTCGTGATATCCATAACTCACCATCAAGTGCAGTAGTGGGGAAATCGCGTGTAAACCAAGCTGGGGCAGTGAAACGGTTACCCTGCTTAGATATAAGTTGCTCTCCATCCCAGTAAGCACGTAACCCATCTAATTTTTCACTGACAAAATATTGTTCAATATTAATGTCTTGACGAAAGGTGGTTGCAAGTTGGATTGCCGGTGTCTGGGCATAGCAAAAAGTTGTGCTAAAGAAGATGATTATCAGTGGGCTTGTTTTAGTCAGTTTGGAGCGAATGAGGCCGTTGTATGATATATAATAGTAGTTTATTAATCTTTTTATCGTGACGACAAATAGGCAGGGAGTGAAGCGATTAATCGTATTTATCATAAGAACCTCCAACACAGTAAAAAAACAAAGACTTTTACAAGTGTAGGAAGTTTTTAGCAGTTAGGTTATTTTTTATTCTTGGATAAAGCGCATTGATAAGTCGACAGCATGTACGTGTTTAGTTAATGCACCTACAGAAATATAGTCAACGCCGGTTTCGGCATAACTTAAAATAGTCGTGTTATCTACATTGCCTGATACTTCTAAGTCTGCTTGACGTGAATTACCTTTATTAATGGCTACAGCTTCTAACATCATTGCAATGCTGAAGTTATCTAACATAACACGTTGCGCACCTGCATCTAATGCCTGTTTAAGTTCATCAATACTTTCCACCTCAACTTCTACCCAACGTTCAGGGTGTTGTTGATTAGCAACTGTTATTGCTTGTTTAATGCCACCACAGGCCATAATGTGGTTTTCTTTAATTAAGTAGGCATCGTAAAGGCCAATGCGATGGTTAAAACCACCTCCGCATACCACAGCATATTTAGAGGCATTGCGTAAACCGGGTAATGTTTTACGCGTATCTAATAATTTACATTGAGTTGAAGCAATTAAGTCTGAGTAGTACTTGGTAGTTGTTGCGATACCAGATAACGTCTGAATAAAGTTTAATGCTGTACGTTCGCCTGTTAATAACGTTCTTGCTGGCCCCTGTAATGTGAACAACGGGCTATTAGCGAGTACAAAATCTCCGTCCTTAACATGCCAAGTGATAGTCACTTGATCACCTAATTGGCGAAATACTTCTTGGGTCCAAGCCTTACCACAGAAAACTGCATCATCACGTGTAATTACTGTCGCTTTTGAGCGTTTATCTTCAGGAATTAAATTAGCGGTAATGTCACCTTCAGCTGCTGATAATCCATTTAAATCTTCGTTTAACGCTAAGCTAACACTTTGTGCAATTTCTTGTTCAATCATGGTAAATTTCCAGACGGGGATAAAAAATGAAATATTACCCTAATGGCCTTTGAATACCAATGACCTTAATGCTTAACTCTTATAAAATAAGAGATACAGATCAATATAAAGAGAAGATATAATGCAAGTGATTATTGGCTTAACTGGCGGTATTGGCAGCGGGAAATCAACCGTAGCAAAAGAATTTACCGCTTTAGGAATAGATATTGTTGATGCAGATAAAGTTGCTCGGCAGGTAGTTGAACCTGGACAACCTGCATTAGCTGAAATTGAACTTTATTTTGGCCGCGATGTCTTAAATGCTGCAGGCGAACTTAATAGAGCTAAGCTGAGGAAACTTATTTTTCAATCTGAAACTAAAAAACAATGGTTAAATGCATTATTGCACCCCATTATTCGGGATACATTATTAGCTCAACTAAACATGGCTAAGAGTGAATATGTGATGTTGGAAGCGCCATTATTACTGGAAAATAAACTGACTCAATATACTGACTATACGCTAGTCGTTGATGTAGACGAAAAATTGCAAATCGAGAGAGCAATGCAACGAGACGACAATTCAAAATCTCAAATTCAAGCCATTATGGATGCGCAGATTAGCCGTTCGCTTCGCTTACAACAGGCTGATTATGTTATTGACAACACTAGTGTTGATCGCGTGGCTTTAAAACAACAAATTAAATCGTTACATTTGAAATTTTTATCCCTAAAAAAGAAGACATTTAATTCTTAGTTATGCCTTTTAATGTAACCTTACTTTTTACAAAACAAATAAATAGACTATTTTATGATCTCTTTTGAATACCCCCTAACAGAAAAAAGTCGTTGTTACTTACGCTTTGAGTCACTTTTTTTACAAATTAAACAAAGCATGGGTTTGGATCATGAAAGTGATGCTACTGCCTATTTCAAATCATTATTTGAATTAATAGAATTAAGTGACCGCAGTGATATTCGACATGATTTAATTAAAGACTTACGCGCTTTATTAGAAGATATGCAATCATGGTTGGCTTGGGAGCAGGCAGACACTGAAGCCATTAAGGCATTAATGGTAGAAATAAGTGAATTGATTAGTACCTTATTAGTAATGTCAAAACAATTGAAATTCTTTAAAGATAGTCGTTTTTTAACATCGTTAAAACAACGTTTTTTCATTCCAGGTGGTTGTTGTAACTTTGATTTACCGCAGTTTCATTTCTGGCAAGCACAGCCTATTTCGGTACAAAAAGCAGATGCTCAAAAATGGTTTGAACATTTTGATGTATTAGAACGCGCGTTAACATTATTTTTGAAAATGAAACGTCATCAAGGTATTAAGTCTAAACAGCGTGCTAAAAATGCTTTTTACCAAGGTGAAGTTGAACATGCCTTGTTTATTATCATTAATGTGGATCCTGCGCTACAGGTATATCCTATGATATCAGGGCATAAACATCGTTATTCGGTTCGTTTTATGAATGCCAATGCTGAAAATAGTCACGCTGATTATATAGAGTTTGAACAGATTTTTTGTTAACAAAAAGCGATTAAAGTTAAAATAAAAGATTAAATATGTAAGGAAGAACGATGAAAGTTAATTGTCCAACTTGTAAAAAACAAGTTGTTTGGGATAAACAAAGTTTGTACCGTCCATTTTGTTCTAAACGTTGCCAGCTTATTGATTTAGGTGAATGGGCCGACGAAGAAAAACGCATTAAAGGGGAATCAGTAAGCCCCGAGAATCTTCCTCAAAATAAAACGATTTATTTTGAGGAAGATTAAATAAAACTATTTATTGTTAATAAATGATTAGAAAAACTTCTTTTTTAATCGAATCAACAAAATATTTTATACTACCAAAAAAAAATCAAAACTTAATACTGTAAAAATTCAGAATGCTAGCGTAACTTAGGGTACATTCTGAATGTTTACAGTCCATCCTAAACATTCATTAAATATCCATCAGCGCTTCACCTTTATGATCAGTATTTTATGCTTAGTATTTTTTACATCAAGGTTTGCTGATTTAGTATCTTAAGAGAAATGTAGTCGTACAGTAGTCGGTATATGGCTCTATTCAAAAAGGGGACCTATGAACGAATATAGACGAAGTTTATTGTGTTTTATTGTATTTTATTTTGTTTGTTAATTCTGAGCTATGCGTTATATGGCGCCTATGCAGGGTATACAAAGGAGAAAGAAGCAGTTCGTTCGCGTATAGCCAATACCAGCTTCCTGGTTACTGAATGGCTAAAAGGAGAGTTTCAAGCATCAGATTACGTCCTATTAGATATAATGAGTCATCTCTCTTCAGATGATTTGATTTACCCTCACCCGGATCCTCAACAGCAACAAGCGAGCACCAAATTTCTCACCTCCAAACTACAAACTTTACCTAATTATTATACTGGTGTGGGTACTGCAGATAAAAATTGTATTCTTACTCATGCTTATAATTATCCTCCGCGATTATCTTCACTGGGCTTTGATGGAAGCCAACGAGACTGGTGTGTTGAGCACAAAAATGATGAAAACTCTGGACAAGTTGTGACACCTGCTTTTATTAGCACTACTGGTAACATTGGTGTAGTGCAGAGTCGCGCCTTTCGTGGAGGCTCAAAAAAGTGGCTGGGGTGGTTGCTTTTCAGGTGGAGCTAAATTTATTTTCAACATTCATTGAACAAGTCACATTAGATAAACACGGTGTAATTGCTGTAATTGCTGTAATTGCTGTAATAGATAGTAATATGATGCTATTGGCTCGAAGCCCCAATATTTCGGAAAAAATCGGGGTACAAGTTAAAGGGGAAGTTGCGGCTAAATATTGCTTCCAAGCGTCAAACTTTAATGACATTTAACTATCTCTCTCCACTGGATAATCAGAACAGATTTTATGGGTTGCGCAAAGTAGATACTTTACCTTTTTATGTTTTAGTGGGTGAAGCCAACGAAGATTGGTTACAAAGTTGGTATTTAAAAACACTGATGATGTTCTGTGTTGTGAGCATTTTATTGATTATGTCAATTTTATTGCTCATGAATCATTGGAAAAAGCTTGATCAAGCAAAAAACCTATTATTGTCAGCACAGACAGATCCGCTTACTAAAACATTAAATCGGCGTGGTTTTATGTTGCAAGCTAAAAAAGAATTAGAGGTAGTGCATCGATATGAAACAGACCTAGCTATTTTTGCTCTGGATATTGACCGTTTCAAAGTAATCAACGATACGCATGGACATGCTACAGGTGACCGAGTAATGGTTGCTTTTACAAAAGTGTGCTTTGACAAATTGCGTGGTGTAGATATTTTTGCCAGAATCGGGGGGATGAATTTATTATTTTATTACCGCACACCAATTTTAAACACGCGCATATTGTCGCTGAACGTATCAGGCAAGCAGTGCAGGCATGTATTGTTATGAACGATAGCAATAAGTCGGTAGCAGTTACATTAAGTATCGGTGTTGCAATGATTGTTCCTGAAGTTGAAAGTGTTACTGAGATTATGGGGATAGTTGATAAAGCACTTTACTCTGCAAAACAGAATGGACGTAATCAGGTACAATATATTGAAAATGATTATACCTATCTCTCAAATCGCTTTGATCAGATATAAATAATTATTATTACAGACCACGTGAATAGTTATTATTATTCATTTGTGCACTTCATTTTTTTTACTTCACCTATTCAACTTATTAACGGTTAGATTTTAATTATAAAAGCTTAACTTGATTCAAAGTATATTCAAGGTCATGATCAAAACATGCTATTGAAACAGATATTATGTATTTCAATAAATATTGAACAAACATTGAAGCAACATCGTAGATAAAAAAAGGGAATATAATGACGTTACAAGACTTTATAAAAAAATTGCAGACACAACCACAAGTGATTGAGTTTGCGGATACAATGGCTGTTATTGAAGAAAATTATAACTTTACTGAAACGTCGTTTAGTAATGGGCAACAAAAAAACGCTGCTGGCGAAAATGCAGGCTCATGTAAGATTTTTTCATTTGCACAATTAAATAACTTATCTAAAGAACAGACCTTGGCTTGTTTTGGTGTTTATTATCGCGACCATGTTTTAGGTCATCCAGATGCTACGGATCATCAGAATATTCGTCAATTTATGGCCAATGGTTGGGCGGGTATTAATTTTGATAGTGTGGCATTAAAGCCTTTATAAGGTGATGATTGCTGTTATTTAATGAGTAACAGAAGTATCAAGCTGTAATAAAAAAAGCAATAAAATGGGGTTAATTCATAACCCCATTTTTGTAGCGTATTACAGGGTAAAAACAACGCTTAACTGCCTGCTAACTTAACTTGGTAACCTTGTTTTTCTAATACCGATTTAATAATGTCACGTTGATCGGTTTGGATTTCAATCACAAAATCTTTAACTGTACCACCACACCCTGTTCGCTTTTTAATCTCTTTTGCCAATGCTTTAATGGCTTTATCGTCCAGTTGCAAACCTTTAATCAAGGTCACTCCCTTACCTTTACGTCCTTTAGTTTCACGATGTAGACGAATAATGCCGTCACCCTCAGGTGCAACCTGCTTTTGCTTGCTTTTTTCTACTTTGCCACCGTCTGTAGAATAAACTAAATTTAAATCACCAAAATCCATCATCATCCCTACCTATTCAATTTTTATCTATTTTATACCGGTTAATACGGTAGATGCAAAAATCAATACAAAGCTCATTTAAGGTGACAAATTGATCTAAAACAAGAGTCTTGTTTATAGCGGCCATTTTAGTCTACTTTACGTTGTTAATGATAATAGTTTGTATTACCTTGTTAGTTAGTAACAAGCATTGATTGATGCATTCAGTGCAGCAGTGGTGAGGTATAAAAATGGTATTATCTGAATTAAAAATAGGCCAAATGGCAAGTATTGTGAACATCAATGCTATTGAGCCTATGATGCGCAAAAAATTACTCAATTTAGGCTTTTTACCAAAAGCAAAAATACAATTATTACGTGTTGCTCCGATGGGGGATCCGATTGCAATTCGCTGTGCAAACAGTTCTATCGCGTTACGTAAAAGCATCGCTAATCAAATCATAGTGGAGCGCTAAAATGAACTTAAATATCGCAACTATTGGCAACCCTAATTCAGGGAAAACAACGTTATTTAACGCGCTCACTGGTAGTAATCAACGAGTGGGTAACTGGAGTGGTGTAACGGTTGAGAAAAAAACGGGGCATTTTAATTTAGATAAACAGCAATCCGTTAAAATTATTGATTTACCGGGTATTTATAATCTGGATCATGACCAGTTTGGATCATCACTAGACGAACGCGTTGCATTTGAGTACATGATGCAAAGTGAACCTGATATTGTAATGAATATTATTGATGCGAGTTGCTTAGAAAGAAGCTTATATTTAACCTTACAACTATTGGAATTGGGGTTGCCGGTATTAGTGGTACTCAATAAGATGGACCTTGCAGATAAACAACACTTAGTGATTAATGAGAAAGCTCTCAGTAAGCAATTAGGTTGTCCTGTGGTGTCATTATCGGCGCATGATCAACAAGCAATAAAGCAATTAAAACGCACTTTTATGGAACTGGATTTAACTGCTCTAAGTAATGATTTCTCGCTTGATTATGGTCCTCAATTAAGCCCTGTCATCGAACAAACATCGCAATTATTCCCTGCTAATACTCGCTTAAAACCACAAGCATTAGCCATTAAATGTATTGAAAATGACCACTCAATACTAAAAGGCTTTAATCAACAAGAGAAACAGAGTATTCAACAACTGCGAGATTCATTGGCGATTGATATCGATTTGCAAGTCGCAGATGTACGATACACTTTTATTTATGCACTAACACAACAAGCAGTCAGAACGAAAGGGCACCTTAGCCAAACTCTAACAGAAAAAATTGATGCTATTACCTTAAATCGATTCACTGGTATTCCTGTATTTTTATTAGTGATGTACTTGATGTTCATGTTTTCTATCAATATTGGTAGTGCATTTATTGATTTCTTTGACATTGCTGCAGGTGCCTTGTTTGTAGATCAAACTGCGCAGTGGTTGAGTCTTGTGAATACACCTGAATGGCTTATTAATGTCCTCGCTTATGGGGTTGGAAATGGCATTCAAACCGTCATGACATTTATTCCTGTGATTGCTTGCTTGTATCTGTTTTTAGCCGTCTTAGAAAGCTCAGGATATCTTGCTCGAGCGGCTTTTGTTATTGACCGTGCAATGCAATTTATTGGTTTACCGGGTAAATCCTTTGTGCCGATGATTGTTGGTTTTGGTTGTACAGTACCGGCTGTGATGGCGGCAAGAACCTTAGAGAAAGAGCGTGAACGTTTATTAACCGTGATCATGTCTCCGTTTATGTCCTGTGGTGCTCGGTTACCTGTGTATGCTTTATTTGCCAGTGCGTTTTTTCCAGACCAAGGTCAGAATATTGTTTTTCTACTGTATTTAATCGGTATTTTAGTGGCGGTATTGACGGGCTACGTATTAAGTCGAACGATTTTACCTGGTAAAAGCGAAAATATGTTTTTAGAAATTCCAGATTATGAATTACCGACGATTAAAAATACCTTAATTAAAACCTGGCAAAAACTTAAAGGGTTTATATTTGGTGCTGGGCAAACCATTGTCTTAGTGGTGACATTACTTAACGTAGTGAATTCTGTGGGTATTGACGGTAGTTTTGGTCATCAGGATAGTGAAAGCTCATTGCTTAGCCAAGGGGCGCAGATTATCACACCGATTTTATCGCCACTGGGTATTAATGACGATAACTGGCCTGCAACGGTAGGTATCGTCACGGGGATATTTGCTAAAGAGGCCGTGGTAGGCACGCTCAATAATCTCTATTCAAGTCAGACAGCAGGCACTGAAGCTGAATTAAGTTTATTAGAAAAGCTTAATCAAGCATTGGCCACTATTCCTGAAAACCTTATGGGCATTGATGTTAGCGATCCATTAGGTATAAATGTCGGGGAATTAGGAGATTTAGCTACTGCAGCAGATGAGCAAGGTGTTGACCTGACTATTTATGGCAACATTCAGCAAGCCTTTGTGAGCCAAGAAGCGGCCTTTGCTTACCTGCTGTTCATTCTACTTTATGCACCTTGTGCTGCCGCTATGGGAGCGATCGTCAGAGAAGTTGGGATGAACTGGGCACGATTTATCGCCGTTTGGTCTACCGCTATCGCTTACATTGTGTCGGTTGCTTATTATCAAATGGCAACTTTTGTATTGCACCCAATGGCGAGCTTAGCTTACCTATTAGGTTCAGCTTTGATTATTTTAATCGTGCTATATAAATTAAAACTAAAAGGCAATTTGTTGGCTGATGTCTCTATTACTTCTAAACAATCTTTGGTGTAAAGGAGTAAAACATGATTTTAAAACGTTTATCTGACTATATTGAAACGCAACAACGTGTCGAAGAAGGCACAATATTAAAGCATTTCAGATTACAAAAAAATGGACTCGCACCGATGATTGAAATACTGATCCGAGCAGGACATATACAAAAAACAGTCAATCAACGCGGTGATAAACTACCACCACAGGTTTTCTATAGTTGGCATAAACAACAAGTTATCCCTATGACAACGTTATTATAGCCACACAATATAAGCCGCTTAATAACAGAAATAGGGTGTTTAAGCTTGTTTCGCTGATCATAACTTTTAAATTTATTATTTTGGTAATAAACCTTACACAACAATTACCTGATGCAGTAACTTGCTCAGGTATTTTTTTAGTTAAAATTTGTGACTAGCATCAGTTATTCAAAATATGTACAATCCACCTCCGAATTTATACCAGAATTAGTCTAGTTGAGGCATTCCATGAGTCAGAAAAAAGTAAACCTGTTAGATTTGAACCGTCAAGGTTTACGTGATTTTTTCACCGAAATGGGTGAAAAACCGTTTCGTACCGAACAAGTAATGAAATGGATTTACCATTTTGGTTGTGAAGATTTTGATCAAATGACCAATATTAATAAAGCATTGCGTGAAAAATTAAAGCAACGTGCAGAGATAATTGCGCCTGAAGTTAAAGTTGAACAACGCAGTGAAGATGGCACTATTAAGTGGGCAATGACAGTAGGTAACCAAGAGGTTGAAACTGTTTACATTCCTGAAAAAGATCGTGCTACGTTATGTGTTTCATCACAGGTAGGTTGTGCTCTAGCCTGTGATTTCTGCTCTACAGCTCAGCAAGGATTCAACCGTAACTTGACCGTGTCTGAAATTATCGGCCAAGTATGGCGAGCAGCTAAAATTATCGGTGTGATGGGTGAAAGTGGAACTCGACCTATTACCAACGTGGTAATGATGGGAATGGGTGAACCGTTATTAAATTTAAACAACGTTATTCCTGCAATGGAATTAATGTTAGATGATTTAGGTTATGCGTTATCGAAACGTCGCGTAACATTATCTACATCGGGTGTTGTACCTGCGTTAGATATTTTAGGCGACCGTATTGATGTGGCATTAGCGATTTCATTGCATGCGCCAAATGATGCGCTACGTTCTAAAATGATGCCTATTAATGACAAATATGATATTGCCGACTTCTTAGCGGGTGTAAAACGTTATATTAGTAAGTCGAATGCAAACCGGGGTAAAGTGACCGTGGAATATTTATTATTAGATCACGTTAATGACTCTACGGATCAAGCTCACGAGTTAGCGCATTTATTAAAAGATACGCCGTGTAAAATTAATTTGATCCCATTTAATCCATTCCCTGGTAATGACTATACTAAACCAAGTAATAGTCGTGTTGACCGATTCAATAAAGTGTTGATGGAGTATGGTTATACGGTGATCGTGCGTAAAACACGCGGTGATGATATCGACGCTGCTTGTGGGCAATTAGTGGGTGATGTTATTGACCGTACTAAGCGCACCATGAACAAACGCCAACATGGCGAAAACATCAATATTCAACAGAGTTAATAACAGAAAGCCTAAATTCTGTTCTTGAACAAGACGATCCAGTTCAAGAACAGTTAAAAAAAGCATGCATCAAACAACAAGTTACTTCACAATAGAGATGCTTGAAAGACATTTCCTGCACGACTTTTCGTTCTTGAGGAATTTATGCGTTTTATATTGATTAGCTTAGTCTCTTTATTTTTTATTTCAGCTTGTGTCTCAAGCGAAACAACTAAAACCATTAATAGCCCCAACGGTCAAAAAATGGCTTTTAATCCTGAACGCGCTGCGGATACACGTTTAAAATTAGCTTTGTTATATCTAGAAAACAAGCAGATGCAGCAAGCCAAAGAAAATCTTGATACCGCCTTAAAATACCAACCTAATAGTGCCAAAGTCTTTCGTATCTACGCTTATTATTATCAAAAAGTAAACGAAAACGATAAAGCAGAGCAATTTTATAAAAAATCCTTAGCCTTAGATGATGATAATGGCGATACTTATCATAACTATGGTACTTTCTTATGCGCACAAGGTAAGTATGAAAAAGCAGAAGAGGCTTTCTTAAAAGCAATTTCATTACCACATTACACGCGCGTTGCCCGTACTTACTCCAATGCGGCCGTATGTGCAGAAGAGGCAAAAGATAATAAGAAAGCCATTTTCTATTATGGTTATGCTTTATCACATAGCCCTAATAGTATTGGTATTAATTTATCTTTAGCTAAGTTAAATATTACTGAAAAAAATTATAAAGCGGCTGCAATCAACTTATTTACCTTTCAACGTAGCTCACCTGCAACGGCAGAAAGCTTATGGCAATGGGTTCGTTTGAGTTATGCTTCCGGCAAAAAAGCAAGTTTAGCAAGATATTCGGCACAACTTTTAGATAAATTTCCTACCTCTCAACAAGCTTTGAGCTATTTAAATAATGAGCACTATGACTGATCAAACTCTACAGATGGAAACGACAATGACACTCGATAAAGTTCTTAAAGAAAGTCGATTAGCGGCTAATTTATCTATTGATGAGCTTGCTCTTAAACTCAATTTGAAAGAAACCGTTATTTTAGATATTGAAAATAATTTAGAGCAAGTGATTGCTGAAAATCGATACCCGATCATTTATTTACGTGGTTATATTGCCAATTACAGTAAAATGGTGGGGGTGACTGATCTAAAATCTTATCCTGAATACCAACAATTAATACACCCTGAAAAACGTGTAACAACCTTAAAAAGTCCGCATATTCTCAGGGCAAAAAAAAGCTCAGCAAAAAAAGTGCTCTGGACAATCTTCCTACTGATGTTACTCACCGCCACAGGATTGGCTGTGTTTTGGAATTATTCTGTTTTGTTTTCTATGGTAAAACCAGGTGTTATAACTGAAAATAGAGAGATGCGCTTGCCTGAACAATCTGATGAAAATGAGCCTTTGTTTAATGACCAAGATACTTTGCCGGCTGAGTCGATAGCGCAACCTGTGACAGCTGATGAACAAAGTGTTGAAACAGAAAGCGCACAGTAATGATCAGCAAGATAGAGCAATAGCGACTACCAATCTAACTAATAAATAATATTAGACGCACTAATATGTGAATGAAAAGTCGTTAGTTAATACTTGCAGGAGCGGCTCTATTTCAACTAAAATTAGCGCAATCTATATTGCGGCGAAGTTTCTATTAAATGATGTTAAATTGGTGCGAGTAAGCAACTAATTGTCACTTCGTACAGTCATAATTCAGTCATAATAATTCGACAATAAAAGCGATATACTAACGTATCACCTTGAACCTTTAACTTTAAAGAGTAATTACAATGAGTCATACCTCTTCGATAATACGCCGCGTATCTAAACAGATCATGGTGGGCAATGTCCCTGTGGGTGGTGGTGCACCAATTACCGTGCAATCAATGACTAACACGTTAACAACAGATGTGGATGCAACCGTTGCACAAATCAGACGCTTAGAAGCGGTTGGTGCCGATATGGTGCGAGTTTCTATTCCTACTATGAATGCGGCTGAAGCGTTTCGTGAAATTAAAAAGCAGTGCAACATTCCTTTGATAGCCGATATTCACTTTGATTATCGTATTGCGTTGAAAGTGGCTGAGTACGGTGTAGATTGCCTACGCATTAATCCTGGCAATATTGGTAATGAGCAACGAATCCGCAGTGTTGTGGATTGTGCACGTGATAAAAATATCCCTATTCGAATTGGCGTTAACGGTGGTTCTTTAGAGGTGGATATTCAAGAGAAATATGGTGAACCGACTGCGCAGGCATTAGTGGACTCTGCGTTACGTCATGTGGACATTCTAGATCGCCTTAACTTTGATCAATTTAAAGTCAGCGTAAAAGCATCTGATGCACTATTAGCCGTTGAATCATATCAACTATTAGCAAAGCAAATTATTCAACCTCTACACCTTGGTATCACTGAAGCCGGCGGTTTACGTAGCGGTAGCGTTAAATCAGCGGTAGGTCTTGGTATGTTATTGTCGCAAGGCATTGGTGATACATTGCGAGTGTCATTAGCTGCTGATCCGGTAGAAGAGATCAAAGTAGGTTTCGATATTTTAAAATCCTTACGCATTCGTAGCCGTGGCATTAATTTTATTGCTTGCCCAACCTGTTCTCGTCAAGAGTTTGATGTGATTGCAACGGTTAATGCCTTAGAAGAACGTTTAGAAGACGTAGTCATGCCGATGGATGTATCGATCATTGGTTGTGTTGTAAATGGACCTGGTGAAGCATTAATATCTGACATTGGTATTACTGGCGGCAAAAACAAAAGTGGTTTTTATGAAGATGGAACACGCCAGCGTGATCGCTTTGATAATGACAACGTGATTGACCAGCTTGAAGCAAAAATTCGTGCTCGTATCAGCCGTACTGACCAAAGTAACATTATCGTTAAAGGTTAAAAATAACCGGAGCTTAATAAATTAAGTCTGTGTTAATCAACACTTTTAGTGAAAACTTCGTAATAAGCCCAACTGTTTTTAATATTTGGGCTTTTTATTTACCTTAAACGCGGCAAACCTCTGCAGTATTGTTCCATCTAGACACAAACTTCCTTATAATGACTGATAATTTTATTAACAATACATACTGTATGTATTTTTATTCATCGACAGAATTCGGAAATCATTGTGGCAAAGAAGATACAAGCTATTCGTGGTATGAACGATACCCTTCCTGAACAAACCCCTGTTTGGCAGAAATTAGAGTCATTAATTAGACAAACCGTCAGTAGTTACGGCTATTCTGAAATTCGTATGCCGATTGTAGAAAGTACCCATCTATTTAAACGTTCGATTGGTGAAGTGACCGATATCGTTGAAAAGGAGATGTACACCTTTGAAGACCGTAATGGCGACAGCTTAACCTTACGACCAGAAGGGACTGCCTCTTGTGTGCGTGCCGGTAATGAGCATGGTTTACTTTATAACCAAGAGCGTAGAATGTGGTACATCGGACCGATGTTCCGCCATGAACGCCCACAGAAAGGTCGCTACCGTCAGTTTCACCAAGTTGGAATAGAAACCTTTGGTATTGCAAGTGCAGATATCGATGCAGAAGTTATTTTATTATCTGCACGTTTATGGAAAGCACTTGGCATTGAGCAACATGTTGAACTGCAATTAAATTCTTTAGGTAGCAATGAAGAACGTAATGTTTATAAAGCGAAATTAGTTGAGTTCTTGCAGTTACACGAAGATAAACTCGACGAAGACAGTAAACGTCGTATGTTAACCAATCCATTACGTGTGTTAGATAGCAAAAATGAAGCGGTTCAAGCAATCTTAGAAGATGCTCCGAAACTATCTGATTATTTTGGTGACGAAACAGCAGCACATTTTGCCAAAGTACAATCATACTTAGATGCAGCGGGCGTTAAATACGTGATCAATGAACGTATAGTACGTGGTTTAGATTATTACAACCGTACTGTATTTGAATGGGTAACAACTAGCCTAGGCTCTCAGGGAACAATTTGTGCTGGTGGTCGTTATGATGGTTTAGTTGAACAACTTGGCGGTAAAGCAACACCTGCAGTGGGCTTTGCAATGGGGTTAGAACGCATTATTTTAATGCTAGAAACCCTAGAATTAAATGAAGATGTTAAAGGTGATGTTGATATCTATAGCATTCTTGTTGGTGAAGGTACTGATATAGCTGGCTTTAAAGCTGCTGAAATCGTACGAGATCAATTACCACAATTAAAAATGATGCATCACTGTGGCGCAGGTAACTTTAAAAAGCAGATGAAGCGTGCCGATAAAAGCGGTGCAAAAGTTGCGTTGATTATTGGTGAAAGTGAATTAGAGAGTGGTTGCGTCACAATTAAAGACTTGCAAGGAAACTCAGAGCAACAAACCGTTGCAATTGACAGCTTAGTTAAGGTATTACCTACCTACTTTGCATAGTGTATTGATAAAAACAGAATAAGTAAGGAACACACGTGGTTGATATTATTGAAGGTTACGAAACAGAAGAACAACAAGTTGATGCCATTAAAAAGTGGTGGAGCGAAAATGGAACCATGTTGGTTGTGGGCGCTGTTGTTGGTTTAGCGGGTCTTTGGGGATGGCGTTATTACGGTGAAACCGTGACGACAAATCAAGAAAAAGCATCGACTGAGTTTCAGCAAGTATTAAGCAAGTTTGAAGCCGACGGTGAAGATCAAAGCAGTACTGAAATGCGTACCTTCATTGCCGAAAACAAAGACAATAACTACGCGACATTAGGTGCATTATTATTAGTTAAAGAAGCCGTTCAAGCTAAAGATTTTGCATTAGCAAAAACACAGTTGACTAATTTGTTAGCCAGCAATAGCTATGAACCGTTAACACCAGTTATTCAATTACGTCTTGCACGAGTAAATAGTGAGTTAGGTGATTATCAAGCGGCATTAACAACGTTAGACAAAATCACAGCAAAAGGCTTTATTGTTAAAGCGAATCAAAGTAAAGGCTTAGTTTATTTAAAGCAAGGCGATCTTGAAGCTGCTCGTAGTGCATTTCAAACAGCAGTTGATGCAAGTGAAGGCCGTGTTGATCCTTTATTACAATTACAATTAGATGATTTAGCCGTTGCTAAAGCAGATGTTGCTCCTGCACCTAAGTTAGATGCTGCGCAATAAATTGAGATAATACAATGATTAAATGGGTTAAAAAGCTGACTGTCATCACCACAACAACACTCGTGTTAAGTGGCTGCTCTATTTTCAGTAGTGAAGATGATGTTGTTAAAATGGCTGAATTGCCAGAGTTTGAAGCGACTTATGAACCATCTATTGCTTGGACAAGCAGTATTAGTGATGGCGTAGATAAATACTACTCACAATTACAGCCTGCCGTGGACAGTAATGCCGTTTACATTGCTGCCCGTGATGGTGAAGTAAAAGCACTGACGGTTAAAAATGGTAAAAAACTATGGTCAATTGACCTAAGTGACCATGAGTCTAATGATTCTAATCGTTCTGCGCGTTTATCTGGTGGTGTTAGTTTAGGTGGCGATACACTTTATATCGGTACTGAAAATGCACAAGTATTTGCACTTGATGCCACTAACGGTGACATTAAATGGATGAGCAAAGTCTCTGGTGAAGTGGTCGCACAACCTATTTATGATAATAGCCTAGTGGTAGTGCATACTTCCCGTGGTGAATTAATTGCGCTTGATAGCTTAACCGGCAAGGAAATGTGGAGCTTAACGAATGCTCAACCTAAACTTACCTTGCGTGGCAGCGCAACACCAAGTATCTCGCAAGGCGGGATCATCTATGGTCGTGCTGATGGTTATTTGGCTGCTGCACTATTAAAAAATGGCCAACCATTGTGGCAAGTTCCGGTTTCAAGGCCTTATGGCGCAACTGAGTTAGATCGTTTATCCGACGTTGATATGAAGCCTGTTATTGTTAATGGTACGGTTTATGCCTTGGGTTACAATGGTAACTTAGTTGCAATTGACCTGTTAAAAGGTGAGTTGTTATGGTCTAAAAAATATTCAGGCTTTAAGAATTTAACGGTATCTGGTCGTGATATTTTCTTAACCGATTACCGTGGTTATGTGTTTGCTGTCAATCGTAATGACGGTGAGCAACGTTGGATGAATAAAGAATTAGCTTACCGTAATGTTACAGGGGTAACCGTCGCTAATGAATATATTGTAGTCGGTGATGCAGAAGGTTATTTACATTGGATTGACCGTGAAAGCGGACAATTTGTTGCACAACAAGATCTAGACTCTGATGGTTTGTATATCGAACCGATCGCAACGTCTACGCATCTTTATTTACAAACACGCAGTGGTGATTTAATCGTCATTGAAAAACCGATATTAAATGTAGAATAATTTAATACGTTTTTACGCTATACTGTAGCCCCTTGCTGTGCATGGGGCTTTTTTAGTTTATAGGATTTCAAAAAATATGTTACCAGTCATCGCTTTAGTAGGTCGCCCTAATGTAGGTAAATCTACGCTTTTCAATCGTTTAACTCGCACCAGAGATGCGCTAGTTGCCGATTTCCCCGGTTTAACGCGTGACCGTAAATATGGTCAAGCCAAAGTTGAAGAACTTGAATTTATCGTGATTGATACCGGTGGTATTCAAGGCGATGAAGAGGGCATTGATGCGTTAATGGCCGAGCAATCATTAATTGCGATAGAAGAAGCCGATGCCGTATTATTTTTAGTAGATGCACGAGTAGGTTTAACCGTTGCCGATGAAGCGATTGCAGCACATTTACGTAAACAAAATAAAAAAGTCATGATCGTTGCTAATAAGATTGATGGTATTGATGCTGATTCAATGTGTGGTGAATTTTATGCCCTAGCATTAGGCGAAGTTTATCAAATCGCAGCAGCGCATGGTAAAGGTGTACGTCAAATGATTGATGCTGCTCTAGAAGAGTTTCATCAAGAAAACCCAGTGTCAGATGAAGTCGATGAGTATGAATTTGCACTAGATTACGATGATGAAGACGAAGATGAAATCGCTAAAGAGCAAGAACGTTTAGCTGCTTTACCGATTAAACTTGCACTGATTGGTCGTCCTAATGTTGGTAAATCAACACTGACTAACCGTATTTTAGGTGAAGAGCGAGTATTAGTATTTGATATGCCTGGTACAACGCGTGACAGTGTTTATATCCCTATGGAACGTGATGGCCGTGAATATATCCTGATCGATACCGCTGGTGTACGTAAGCGTAAAAAAGTTAATGAAACCGTTGAAAAATTCTCTGTTATTAAAACTTTAAAAGCGATTGAAGATTCAAATGTTGTTATGTTGATCATTGATGCGCGTGATGGCATTTCTGATCAAGATTTAAGCCTATTAGGTTATACCTTAAATTCAGGCCGTTCATTAGTGATTGCAGTGAACAAATGGGATGGCATGACAGAGTATGATAAAGAGCGAGTTAAAACAGAATTGGATCGCCGTTTAGGCTTTATCGATTTTGCTAAAATTCACTTCATCTCTGCATTACACGGTACCGGTGTTGGGCATTTATTTGAATCAGTAGAAGAAGCTTACATATCTTCAACGAAACGAATCTCAACGGCGATGCTAACGCGTATTATGGGTATGGCGACCGATGACCACGAGCCACCAATGGTTGGCGCACGTCGTGTTAAATTGCGTTATGCGCATGCGGGTGGTTATAACCCACCATTGATCGTTATTCACGGTAACCAAGTTAAAAAATTAGCGGACTCTTATAAGCGTTACTTAATGAACTATTTTCGTCGCACGTTAGGGATCATGGGAACACCGATTCGTATCGAGTTTAGAGAAGGAAGTAACCCATTTGAAGGTCGTCGTAACAAATTAACGCCGCATCAAATGTATAAACGTCAACGTTTAATGCGTAACTACGCTAACAGTAAAAATAAGAAGTAATATGCAGTTATCTTGTCCAGATTGTGAATCAGAGTTAGCAAATAGTGGCGAATTAAAACGCCACTGCCCAAGTTGCAATAGTGACTTTGTAGTTAACGTTTGTTGTCGTGAATGCGGGCAACCATTGCAGCGTCTAAAAGCCTGTGGTGCGGTGAGTTTTTGGTGTGATCATTGTAATGAGCTCAAGAGTAAATCGACAGCCATTTACAACTTAGTAAAACAAGCATAGCGCTTGCTATATTTTAAAATAAGCTAAAAGCTAAACTAAAAATAGCGATAAAAAAAGGGAGTCTCTACATTAATGTAGTCACTCCCTTTTTTATACTTTCAATATTAAGAACTATATAAGGACAGACGTTACTAAACTCAATCTTTAAGCTCAATATTTTAGCCCAGTATCTAAGATTAGTAACCTGAGTCTTCAATCCTTGTTTATTTTTTATCTGGTATCGTTTCAAACACTCTGACTACTTGTTTAACACCCTCAACATTACTGGTAATGTTGGTCGCAAAGTCAGACATCTCTTTGGTTACTTGACCAATCAAAAATACTTCTGCATTTTCGGTAACCACTTTAATTTTTAAAGGATCTACTTTATCGTGTCCGGTAAGCTTACTTTTGACTTTAGTGGTCAGCCAAGTATCTTGTGTTTGTCTGATTAAGCCGATGGTTTGACCGATACGTAGTTGGTTATAAACCCCTTTAATACCATCAATATTAATCAAGATATCTTCTATTTTATTACTATTCGCTTGACTATCTGCTTGCCCAATTAATAAAATAAAACTGTTATTAGTGACGATATTAATACGCATATTTTTGTTATATACATCTGAATTAACGACTTTATCAATGGCTACCATGGATAAACGATCATCTTCAATTTGTTGAGAAAGAGTGCGTTCATCACTATTTACCGCGACAGCGGTGCCAGCAGCAACAATCAAACCACTTGCACAACCTTGTAACAGTGCAAAACACAATAAAGCGGGTAAAAAACGGGTCATAAATTTCATAATTTTTCCTAGAGGCGGTGAATCTTGCAAGTATATTTTACAACGAGTTTCTGGCTTTTTATATAAGCCTAGGCTGATGACCGGTAGTTAGTGCACATAAATAAGTAAAAATGCAGTATAAATAGTCACTTAACCACAAACTTCGCATCACCACAGAGGTATTGAGCTTTATTGGCGAACACTACTTGAATAAGCAGACATTCTTTGTCTGCTTCGATCAAAACATCTCATGGTGCACAAAACAAAAACGATCAGCAGGCTTAATACTGAGGGAATAATTGTTGATCGATTAAGTCACTTAAACAGTTAACCACGAGTAAATGAATCTCTTCAATGCGCGCACCTTTATCACTTGGTGCACGTATTTCAATATCATCTGCTCCTAATAAGCCTGCAATTTCGCCACCATCAACTCCCGTCATGGCAACAATTTGTATGTTTTTACTTAACGCTGTTTCAACGGCTTTCACCATGTTACGGCTATTACCGCCATGGCTGATAGTAATTAATACATCACCTGGCTGAGCTAATGCAGATATTTGGCGAGCATAAATTTGGTCAAAATGGCTATCGCTGGCAATCGCTGACACTAACGATGAATCTGAAGTGATCGCGATGGCAGGTAAAGCAGGGCGATCCGTTTCATAGCGATTAAGCAAGTGTGATGCAAAAATCTGCGCTAAACCTGCTGCGCCACCATTGCCACAAACCAGTAGTTTATGGCCATTGATTAAACAATCTTTAAGCAATAGTGCTGCTGCTTCTATCTGCTCTGGCAGCGCTTCTGCTGCAACGATCTTAGTTTGAATGCTCTCTGCAAAATGAGCTTGAATTTTTTCATTAATCATGTGACATGTTACTCTTGAAATGCATCTTGTATCCACTGCGGTGTTGATGTTTTTTCACTGATCGCGACCACATCAAAACGGCAATAGGGTTCACTATTAAGTTGCGATAAATAATGCTTTGCTGTTTTAATTAACTTCTGTTGTTTTTGATAGGTTACGGATGCCGTTGCGCCACCATAATCTTGATTTTTTCTATACCGTACTTCAATAAAAACTAATGTATCTTGGTCTGACATAATCAAATCTATTTCACCGAATCGGCAATAGAAATTCTGACATACGAGCAATAAGCCTTGCTTCTGTAAAAAAGCCAAGGCTTGTTGTTCGTATTTTACGCCACTGCTATTACTGTTCTGAAACAGACGAGGTAACTTCAACGAGTTCGCCTTGTTGATATTTTGCCCAGTGTAACTTACTACGTAAGGTATTGCGCTGATCTAATGTTAACTCGCCCACCAAACCTTGATATTTATATCCTTCAATAACTTGCATTTGTTTTAACTGCTCAATCAAGTTGTAGCTGTCATACCCAAGTGCAAATAAACGTAATGTTCTAAAGCTTTGGTGTGGCCAGATTGCTTGAATATTTTTATTCATTTGACTGTCGTCATCCATTAAAAAGGCAATATCTGAAAAAGTCAGTTCAGAAAGCTCTTTATTTTGAATATTGGCCAAATCAGAAGCATGGCTACGTGAACTTGCATAAAGAGGAATACTCTCTGCAAAAGGGCTCACTGTCACTGCAATAAAAGGTTTCAATAAAATTAATTCACTACGGCTACTAATAATATAGATAGCATCCACATCACGACGGCTTCTAAGCTCCGAGTCAATACCATAGCCAATGACCGATCTCATCTGGTTAATACGTTGTTGGCTTTTATCTGTTTGTAATGCAGCTGATATTAACTTTGGATACTCTGATTTAGCTGCAAAATAATGCGTTTCAGCTGGATAACCCTCTATGCCATTATCAGATTCTGCTTGTTGCTCTTCATTTAACGCTTTCCAACGCGCTTCAAATGCAGCGGCAACACGCTCACCAAATTTAGATTTTGGTGCTAACAATAAAGGTTTTTTATGATTATGTTCAAAAATAGTTTCTGCCGCTTGCTCTGCTTCATTCTCCGGAGAAAGTGGAAATGCGTAATGAATTGATGAGCTTGCCGCCGCTGATTCATCATCTTCTTGGAAGCGATTTAAAGCTAATACGGGAATATCTGTAATTAAAGGTAATAACTGATCAATATTAGATTTTACTAAAGGGCCGATTACAAAATCAATACCTTGAGCATGTAGTTGGTCCGCAATCGATTGTGCAGTTTGTTTTGTTGTGTCAATAAACAGCAAATCGGCCGGAGGCGCTTTTAACTCACTCGGAATAATGATTTCAGGTGTATAAGCCATTGACGGATCAGACTCTTTAAACTGTGCCTGTTCGCTATCTAACTGCTTTTCTAATGCTAATTTATTATAAAAAGCATGGCTGATGCCATATTGTATTGCTTCTGCTGGTTTCTTAAATCGACCTGATAACGGTAATAACACCGCAATTTTATGTGCTTCGTAAGGAATTGCCTCTTCAATATTAGTTAATTGCGTTGGCATATAATCAATAACAGGGTGAGTTGAATAAGCTAACTTCCAAGCATCCACCGCTTGCAGTAATTGGTTATTGCGTAATTGATAGCGTTGATAAACGCTAGCTAATGCATACCAACCATGTACAAACATCTCTTTTTGCTGTGTAGCAAGTGCTGTTTGTGCATTTGCATTATCACCAGTTGCATCGCTGATTGGTGCCTCATTTGAGAATATTTCTGCGCTTGAGGTAACTTTTTTAAATTTGTTTAAAATGCTTGGGTCTAATAGCGATAACTCATTTAATAACAAATCATTGTAAGTTTGTTTCTCTTGACCTGTAGTTAATAGAGGTGTTAATTCCAGCAATGTGTCGGACGCTGCTTGATGTTCTTTATTACTAACTTGCAAATCAACTTTTATCTTTAAGTAATGGAAATTTGCAGGTGCACTTAATACATTCTGATCAATCTTTTTAAGTGTTGTATAGGTGTTATCAAATTGATTAAGCGCGTAGTCATTTTCAGCAATCAATAACAATAAATGATTTTTTTGTTGTGTTGTCAGTGTTTTCTTTTGTAAATGCTCAATCACAGAATCTGCTAAAACAAATTTATTTTCCTGTGTTAATGCTTGTACAGCCGCTAATTGCCATTGCGTATTGTTAGCTTCATCGAGCTTATCGGCTTGTTTTAATAAATATTGTGCTGATTCATTAAACTCAGTAAACAATGTTGGTGCAGTACTTTTATCTGGCTCAATGACAGAACAAGCAGACACAAACAACATGCTCAAAACCATGAGAGGAAAGTATAAAGCGCGTTTAGATAAGATTGCAGTGTTCAAATTTTTTGTCCTTTTTAATCAAACCAATCTCAGATCAGTTTTCAGATAGGTATCAAGATGCCTATAGTGTAATATTGCCGACTTAGTTAAACAATCCTTAACACTTTAATAGAGTCGAATATGTCTGAAAATAATCAATTAAATAACGAAGTAAGCGCAAAACTGTATATTGTTGCCACTCCTTTGGGCAATATTGGAGATATTACTTACCGCGCCATTGAAATATTAAAAAACGTTGATTTAATTGCAGCAGAAGATACTCGCCACAGCGGTAAACTATTAAGTTACTACCAAATAAGTAAGCCTACTTTTCCATTACATGATCATAATGAACGTCAACGCGGCAGTGTGTTGATTGAAAAGATAAAAGCAGGGCAGTCTGTTGCTTTGATCTCAGATGCAGGTACTCCGTTAATTAGTGATCCTGGTTACCATTTGGTTAATGAATGTCGTGAAGCGGGTGTTGATGTTGTGCCTGTCCCCGGTGCATGCGCTGCTATTACTGCGCTTTCAGCAGCTGGTTTACCCTCGGATAGATTTTCATTTGAAGGTTTTTTACCGGTTAAAGAAAAAGCAAAAACAGAGAAACTGACCGCATTAGCAGAAGAAACACAAACCATGATCTTTTATGAATCACCACGTCGTATTCAAGATACAGTGAAACATATCATTAATATCATGGGTGCGGATCGTAAATTAGTGATTGCACGTGAATTAACTAAAATGTTTGAGTCGTATTACGTGTTACCAGCTGATGAAATGTTGGATTGGTTAGGACAAGATACCAACCATTGCCGTGGTGAATTTGTATTGATGGTAGCAGGTGCGAGCAAAGATAAAGATGCACTCTCGGTAGAGGCGATCAAAACACTGACTTTATTGAAAAAAGAGTTACCACTTAAAAAAGCTGCCGCTATCACTGCTGAAATTCATCATCTTAAGAAAAATGACCTTTATAAATGGGGCCTAGAAAATTTATAGGTCGAATAAAGCCCGTACCAGTTTTTCTACATCACCTTTCAAACTATAAATCTGCCTTTAGTAAGTAAAGCCAGGTTTATAGTTCTTCGTTTAGTTCGTGTATTACTTTAAATATTTGATAGCCCTTAATCTATAACTGCTTTTAATCTATAAATACCTTTAGTCTATAAAATGATTTAATTTGTTAATGCAAGTCGTTTGAAAAATGAAATAACTTACATGTTTGCTTATTATTTGAACCTAAGAATTATTACAACAATTATAATTGCTTTAACTACTTGTAGTGTGATCGCTTTACCGTATAATACGCCGCGGAGTTGGCCAGATCGTCGCCGCTTTGATTGCTTTAGATGTATTTCTAGAGTATTGAAAAGGGGAGGAAAGTCCGGGCTTCAAAGGGCAGGGTGCCAGGTAACGCCTGGGTAGCGCGAGCTAACGACAAGTGCAGCAGAGAGGAGACCGCCTGCTAATTTATTAGTAGGTAAGGGTGAAAGGGGGCGGTAAGAGCGCACCGGCTAGTGGGTAATCATTAGTGCAAGGTAAACTCCACCCGAAGCAAAACCAAATAGGCTTCCTGAGGCATGGCCCATGCTGGAAGCGGGTAGGTTGCTTGAGCCTGTGAGTGATTGCAGGCCTAGACGAATGACGATTCAACGACAGAACCCGGCTTATCGGCCAACTCTAATCCTTTGTATTACAGGGTTTCGCAGCTATGCGAGGCCCTGTGAAACAAACTGTGCAACAATCTGTGTTACAAAAAATTCCCCATACTTATCAGCGAAATGGTATGTATTACTTCTGCTATCGCGTACCTAAAGTTATCAGAACATTTTATGCATTCCCTTCTATGATTCGACAGAGCCTCCACACTCGCTCAGCTAGTATTGCTTCTTCTATGGTGAATTCTTTCGTTTCTGCATTTAATGAGATCAAGGTGCATTGCGTGACCAAGAAAATAAAAAAAAATATTAAACAGGAATTTATATCTATCCCTACTTTTTTGGGTGATCTAATAATTGATCAGGGAAATGGAGATATTGAAGCTGAAAAAGTTGCTGCGAAAGAGATTCTTAAAGATAATCCTCACCTTACCGATCCCGATAGCGCAAGACAAGTGGCTGAGATTAAGGCTAAACTAGTCACGAATGAAAATGATGCTTCTTTCAATCAAAAAATTAAACAGAAAAAAAACTTTAAACCAACCATTAAAGATATGTATCAAAAGTGGGAGGCTTCATGGGACGAACAGGGCTTAATCGCTAAAGAGCAAGAGAACCATAGACGAAATATGGCAATCTTGTTGTACTTATATGGTGACAAAGAACCGGATTCAATAACTCCAAAACAAGCGGATGAAGTTTTATCAATTGCTAAGCGTATGCCAAGAAGTAATATGAAGCCATATAATAGTATGGTTAAGCCCTATTTCAGCAGAGAGCTTAAATATGAAGGATACATCCAAAGAATTAAAATGGCGTGTAATAATGAGGTTCCGGAATCAGATCGAGTAGCCAATTTTTCACCTGTTTTAAAATCCTGCCAAGGCTTTTATAATTGGATGGCTTCAAAATATATTGTAAATGATAAACCATTTAATGAACGACGAATTAAGAGTTCAAAAAAGAATAAAAGAGGGGCATTTACGGAATCACAATTACAGCGAATAGTTGATTTTAGTTCCCAACAAACAGATGCAAATAAAAAGTGGATTCCACTGATCATGGCTTATACCGGGATGCGTAACTCCGAGATCGAAGGGCTGGAACGGAGTCAGTTTAAGGTTTGTGAAGATAGTGGCCTATTTCATATCCAAGTAGGGATCACCACTTCAGAAGTTGGTAAAGCAAAAACTGAGGCAGGTATTAGACGTGTTCCTTTAGCGCAACCCTTGATAGATTTGGGCCTTATGGAATACATTAATTCATTTTCACAGCCTAATGAGCGAATTTTCTCTGTGCCTGATAAATGGTTAACAAGGTACTATGGAAACACGCTTAAACATGAATGTAAGTTACCTGACCATGATAGCTCCGGTCATACGTTATCAATGTATTCTACTAGACATAGTGTAGTGACCTTAATTCGTTCACAAGGGGCTAATGAAGCCATATCAACAGCAATTGTTGGTCATGAGAGCGGTACTACAATACATGATGGTTATACAAAGAGAGCACTCTTCCCATTAAAAGAGCTTAAGGTATATGTTGACGGGCTTCCATGGAAGATTAACTCGTCAAACTAAACCCTCAATTTATTCAATAAGTCCCTTTAGAAGTGATGAAACCGGTAAATATTTGTGCCGGTTTCTCAAAGTCTGCTAAAAGCCCTTCCTCGATAATCTCAAAGCATTTTTTAGATAGTATCAATATCAAAATCATTACACGCTTATTGTTAATAGTAAAATTTTAGCTACTTAAAAATAGAACTATAACACCAATATCAATATCACTAAGCACTTACTTAACTAGTTGATAATAAAGGCTAATTTTACTTTTGTTTTGTTTGGTTTTGTTTCTTAATGCTAACTTCATTAATGGTAGGGGGAAATAGGTATGAAGTTAAAAAGCATTAAGTATGAGGACAAAGAATGGGCTGATTATAAAGAGTTAGTTGCCCATTCTAATCGACGTAAGCAAGGCTATAAGCAAATAAGCTGCGCACAATTCGATGCTAAATGGAGAAAGTGGCAAATAGGCAACCCTGATCTTGAACCTACAGATGAACTTATATCTGCTTGGTTAATACCTCGTGTAGCTGCTAATTCTATTTCTTACAAAGATATTCGATACAACGGCCCAAGAGCTCTGTACGAGGCTAATAAAGATATTGCCAATATTAGCTTTAAAGCATTTCACTTTAATCTAAGAAGTAATCTAACTGATATAGATGACGATTTTATTACTGCATGTTTAAAAGGAACAAGGGTCGTTAGTAACGAAGGAACTCGGATTTCAAAGTATCGTAAAATTTGGCAAGATAAAGAAGAGCCCAAAGTAAAATGGCCTAGGGTTAGTCAACAGATAACAACTCACCGAAACGTCTTTGATAGTGAGCCTACCGAACAAAACGTGGAAGACTATTGTGTTAGGCATGATACTCAATGGCTTGATAAAGGTAGCCCAAACTTTGGGCTCAGCAGAAAGAAATTCTTTGAGTCTCTTACAACCATCCAATTTAAGTGCTCGTTTAAATCATGGAAAACAAGGATTAGTCGTTATATTAAATTAACAGAGTCCATAAATGAGTCTACCGCCATAAAGCTTGCTGAGATGCATTTTAATATAGATTGCGCTGTCGTTATCGGTACCCTCTATGAAGTAACAAACTCAGTTAACGACAAAAAGTATGTTGGCATTACTATACAGACATTAGATGAACGTAAACGTGGGCACTTCAGACAAGCTATTCGTAAAAGCTATTCTTCTGGTTCATTTCAAGAGGCTATTATCCAATTGGGTACAGATAGTTTCATATTTAGTGAAGTTGGTAAATTTAACTCGATTGATGAGTTAGAAAAGGCGGAAATACAACGAATAAGCGAAGAGAATACTCTTTCACCATATGGTTACAATTTAGACCCCGGTGGCAAAGGTGTAAATGGATTTTATAACCCAAGGGTTTACCGAGGTGTAACATATCAGAACCTGCCATCATTAGCTGAAAGGCTTAATTTAAACCCCAAACGACTTGAAAGTAGGTTACGACAAAACTGGACTTTAGAAGAGGCTATCGAAGTACCGAAAGGTATGGTCTTAAAAACATATCAAAATGGCCATAAAATCCCATTAAAAATAAAAGCTCAGAATGCCGGTATCCCATACAAAAAATTCCTTGAACGGCTGAACGCAGGGTGGACTGAAAATGAAGCTCTTGAAAAAGAGCCTCGATGTTATCGAAGAGCTAATGCAAAGCCTATAACTGTAAATGAGAGGTATTTTAACTCAATCCGTGAGGCAGCCTTATTTCATAACATACCAGAAGGAACAGTTCGTAAAAGGTTAAAGCTTCAGTGGCCGATTGAAAGGGTGTTTCAGAAAAGTAATCTAGTATGCTGACGAAATTTTATAAATAGTGATAGTGAGTTAAATAAGTGAATAACTTTTTGAATTGTATCTATTGATACACCGAACACTGTTGCTTCTAATCATTATTTTCAATTCATAGGCTAGATTAATGCCTTAACTTTCTCCGGCGGTAAGATCACAAAGAGCCTCAAAAAATAATAAAAACACTTGGCAGCAACACATAAAAATTTAGGTTCAAATTAACTCAGCCAACGTAAACCAAACGCTATACTGTAAATTGTGATAAAACCATATCTATTTATCAGAAAACAAAATAGTATAAATACCATCATTAAAATATAAATAGAGTGGTTATGGCTAATTTCTATCAACAAAATCAGCATATTCAAAATCAATACAATGCAGAAATAATTAATTTTAGTAATGTGAAAGATATAGAGGACTTTACCTCGGCATTACAAAAGCTTCAAACCGAGTTAAATCGAGCTATTGAAGAAAAAATAATAGTAGGTGAGTCAGCAATTGATGCTGAAATGAGCGTTAAAAAAGCAATATTACAATCAAAAGAATCCATACCAGACAAAAATAAATTAGTAAATTACCTTCAAACAGCCAAAGTGTTGGCTAGTAATGTAGAAGGCCTAGTTACCTCTCTTACTAACGCAATCAGTAGAGTCGGTAACCTTTTCTAATGGCTGATTTCGACCAAAAAAATCAAATTGTAGATACTCAGTATAATACCGAAGTATTATATACTGGCGTGCCATTTGAGATGTACCGACACGACTTGCGAGAAAAGGAACAAAAAATTGAAAAGTTGCTTATTGAAAAAGTATTAACTCACAAGGAAAAAGTTGATTTAGAGCAGATGATCTTAGTAGTTCAAAAACATCGGGCTGACGAGAAAACTAGTTATGAATCTCATGTTCAAGATTTAGAGAAACGTATTGCACGGATTGATCCCTTAGTTTTAAATATACCTGAACAACTAGCCGTTGAAGCTAAAGTTGCACTAGCCAAAGGTGATAATGTTCTCGCAGATAGTCTGTTTAGTCGTATTGAAGAACAGGCTCAATCACATATTGTTGCAATGGCCGAGGTAGCTTACCAAAGAGGTAAGTTAGCAGAGGACGACCTATCTTTTCGAAATGCTAAAGCACATTATGAGCGAGCTATTCAGTTAATGCCTCAAAACTATGATTATCTACAAGCAGCAGGGGCTATTACTGACAGATTAGGTTTATATGATGATGCAATTGATTATTACCAAAAAGCATTGGAATTTAGTCGTGATATTTTGAATTTAGAAGATCCTTTTATTGCGGCTCTTTATAATAACATTGGTAACTCTTGGAATTCGAAAGGTGAGTTTGATAAAGCGATATACTTTTATGACAAAGCGATTTCAAGCGATCACTTAGGTTCTGGAAAACGTCACCCTCAGTATGCCATTTATTTAAATAACTTAGGAGTTTCATGGGAAGCTAAAGGTAACTATAGCAAGGCTATTATCTTTATAGAAAAAGCACTGAATTGTGACTTAGAAATGTTCGGCATACTTCATCCTAGGGTGGCACAGAAGCGTAGCAATTTAGGTGCAATATGGAGTTCTAAAGGGGAGTATAAAAAGGCCATAGCATGCTATGAAGAGGCTTTACATTGTGACTTAAGCAGCTTTGATAAATCACATCCCGTAGTAGCTGTTCACTACCACCGTTTAGGTGACGTATGGTTGCAAACAGGTGATAGTAAGAAGGCTATTAAATATATAAATCTAGCTTTTGAAAGTGATCTGAATACGTATGGACGAGAACATCCTGCAGTAGCGTCATGCTACAACAGCTTAGGTCTTATATGGCGAGCTGAAGGTGACTACACGAAAGCTATTGAATATTTTAATAAAGCATTACACATTGATATTAATACGTACGATAGTTCTCATCCTAGCGTTGCAGCTAAACGCATCCATTTGGCCGGTGCTCTGCTAAAGTCTGAGAAATATTATGAGGCAATAAGGCTACTTGAAAATACACAAAATACTTTACTGCTTGCTTTAGGCAAAAATCATCCTCTTGTTATAGCTTGCCTTCACCATCTAGGTTTTGCTTGGTCTGCGAAAGGTGACACAGATAAAGCAATCAATAACTATGAAAAAGCGATCACTCGTGGAATTATCACTTTAGGAAGTAATCACCTAAATGTTGCTATCTCTCGCGTTAGTCTTGGTCAAATATGGTACTTAAAAGGTAATAATAAAAAAGCTATTGATTGTTTTAAGCGAGCACTACCTTGCTTAATTAATTCCTATGGTGATTCTCACCATGAAGTTATAAACCTTTATTATAACATGGGGTTATCAATGCACTCGAAAGGAAAACTTAACAAAGCAATAACTTACTTTGAAAAATCGATTTGTAATGCCCTTCGGATTTATGATGAGCATCATTTAATGATAGCTAATTCTCGTTGCAGGCTTGGCTATGTATGGTTAGACAAGCACGAATTTACTAAAGCAGTTAATTATATTGAGATGGCTCTCGCTACTTATAAATCAACACTGGGAGTTCATCATGCCGATACAATCGATGCCACGATTAATTTAGATAAAGCAAAAAAATCAATGAATAATTAAAAACGCTCTAAGTCCATAATATTTGGATTCAGTTAGAATTAAATTGCTGTTATTTCTGTTAGTAGTAATCCCAAGCATAAAAAGGGAGTTTACGGCTTAGTCAAATGAGAAGAAGCGATTAAATTTTTTATTCAATGAATGTCCAAACTTTAGCTTAATAATTACTGCGATGATTTGTATAAGAGCGGTTTAAACCAAACAAACTAAATGAGAACACTATATTGGCACTTACACTAGTAGCAGTATTACATATACAGCAAAGCTTCTAAATGCGATTTAAAGCGCCCTAAGTTTGTTATTAATACATATTGCTTCACAACTAAGAACTCTTGTTACAGGGCGATTATATTGCTCTATGCTCTACTCTGACCTTCTCTATTCAATAGCAATGTTGGAAATGCAGAACTAGCAACACCAATCATTAAATACTCTAAAAACGTAAGCCTTGTCTTACCGAAATTTTCCCATATACCATCGATATTTCTATCCCATGCCTTACACCAGAAATATGTTTGTTGCTTCAGCTCTGGATTATTACATGGGTAGTCTACAAATAAGGTATTAGCCCAATCCACGTATTTATTTGACTGTTTTATTTTGTGATGGCCAGGAACCGCAACGGCGCTAAGATCACCTATATGATATTTATAACCATTACCCCAGCGAGCAAATTTACTTTTATCACTTCTTAGATTTTTTATGTTCACTGATAACCGGTTACTCCTACCTTTCGACTCTGTTTTCCCTATGTAGAGTGGCTTAACCAAACCTCCTTCAATAAAGAACATCATATAGATTAGACCATCGTATTGGTGGGTGATGTTATCTATATCAGCGGTGAGCAATTCCGTCTGTTCTATAATGAGAGATTCCATGCTTTTGCTACGTGAAAGGATCTTACGCTTATCGACTCTACCAACCTCATGTGTGTTAACCGTCAGCTCATCGCTTGTTTCAAACAACGGCGCAGCTTGATCAACCACCTTCTGCCGTGAGCAGAAACTGTTCCATATATCTTCGTGGTTCATCTAATCCCTTTAATTCATAACTAAGGTGGTGGATGTATAAGGGTGCCATAAATTGACTACTTATACAGCCTTGACTCCATATACATTCTTCGGATATTTCTAGGACTCCGCATGTTACATAGGTTTGAGCTTAGAAGTAATTCTCTATTTGGTTATTATGCATTCACCAAGGTAAAACGGTTTAATGTAAAACCACCCGTTCTTTCAGTTTTTAAATGTATAACGCTTACCGAACTTAATTCATTGCCCTTAATGCTATCTAATAGCGCACCTAATGCTATCTAATATAGTTTTTTTTAAAAGGAAAACCTGTTTTTAGGTAGCATTAAGGTAGCGTTTAGGTAGCATTGTTTATTGCGGTAAGTCAGCGATTACATCTTTAGTAACTCATCAAGAGACTCAGGATAATGTTTTTCCACTTGCTCCGAAGGTTACAATTTTTGCTTAGCTTCTATTGAATTATGTAAGTATATGATGGCTTAGCTTTCCTTTCAGTAGGCTTAGGGTTTGTATCCGCGGTCACTTCATCTTTGCTTTCAGTAGGCTTAACATAGTCACGTATAACTTCAGCCCATGCTTTTGTAATGAGATCAAAACGAGGGGAGTTATCACACCAATCACTGCATGATCTTAATCTCTCATATTCCGCATATAAGTTATCATTGATACATACAGCATCAACCGCGAGTTTTTTAGTTCTATGAATATTATTAGGTGTATTACGATCACAAATGATGTACTCAGACCAATGCTCTTGAGACCAATGATCTGTCAATGGTTCACCAATATTTAACATATGACCGTATGGCTTATTTAGATCGGGTCGATTTTTATTAATTGCCGCTATAGCAAATCTATATTCACTCGTTCTTTTATCGCTCTTATTTATCTGTTTCTCTCGGGTCTCTGTGAGGCCGCATGCTCGTTTTAAAATGTCATATATGGCTTTTACTGCTGTGAAGTTCTGAGGGTCATAGAAAGACGCAGGCAAACGTATACAGCCATGAATATGCCGACAGTTTTTTTTATCATTAGGGTTTGACTCTCCAGTAATCACGTAATAGTATTCCGGTTCTATTTTAAGGCCCATAAGAGCGTCATTTAAGCTTTTGTTGAATTTTTCTGATAATTTGTTATCTGAAGCTAGAAAGAAGCTCTTATTGCTTCTGAGAGGCCATAAAGAGAATGGAAAGACAAAGTCATCACTTCCTTCTTTTATTATATTAAGGTGCATCGTTAAGTGAAAAAGCTGAGCTTTTTGTTGGACCGCCTGATTTTTATCCCACTTAAGAAACTCTATGTCTGTGTTGTGTCTAATACCTCTCTTATTAAGGAATTTATGTAGGTACTCATAATATGTGTCTCTACAGCTTAAGTAATTATTTGCTGAGTTCGCTCTGCGAATAGACCACGTAAGGGCTGAAGCTCTAATCACGTTAGGGCGTTTTTCAGAAGAATTTAAGTTTTTGTTTTTTTTTCGTCTGTTTTTGCGTGTGTTATAATTTGTCATATATTAGATTTTTGTTAAAAATGATACGTGAAAAGAGGCGCTAGAACGCTTCTTTTTTTTGGTTAAATTTTATCTATTATTTTGATGCCTAATTGTCCATCGATTTCTTCCAACGATAATAGGTTGCTCTTCCTACCCCATATCTTTTTAATGCATCGTTCAGCTTTTCAATTTCGGCCGATACAGCTTTAAATACTTTCTCACATTTATTTGCTGTTTCCGGATCAGCTTTTCGTCCTTTAAATTTATCTCTATTTGCTTCGATACCTTCTTGTTGTCGTCTACGACGATCTTCGTAATCTTTTGAAGCCGTTGCTGCCAATATCTCAATCAACATACTATTAACAGATTCAAGAATACGCTGTTGCATTTCATCTTGATTGGGGTTGAGCACTTGAAAGCTTGTAGGTACATCACAAGCGACAATATTTAAACCTTTGCCATCGATAGCCTGTTTTAACTCTTTCCACTTAGATGATGTTAAACGAGTTAGCCTATCAATCTGCTCAAGTAGAATAATGTCGTTTTGCTTTGAGTCATTTAAAAGCTTTGTTAATTGTGGCCTTGCTACTTTACGGCCTGAGTAATTTTCAACGTAATACACCGCATGATCTAGGTCCAATTTTTGCTTCTTAGCTTCCGCTATGATGTATTCTTTAGCTCGTTCGGCATCTTGGTCTGAAGTCGATGCTCGTAAATAGATTCTGATAGTCATTACAACTCCTTTGTCTCAATTGAATAACCCAAATGATACATTATCTTTTGAGTTGTTGCAATGTGGTAAATGAGACTAATTTGGATAAGTATCAAAGGTTCTGGCTAAGTATACTCAAATGAGATTGTCCGCTAGCTAAGGCATTTAACTTTTACATGTTCAGCATTCCTTTACCTTTACTCATCACCCTCGTTATTTGAGTAGTTGTGAGCCAAGTACTTAATAGGAGGTGGGTGACACCATATTATGTAATTTGGCTCTCTGGTTTATTTCCCACTTACGTTTAAAATGTTAGAGAATAAACTTAAGCACCACTACCATTTTTCTAATGGGGTGACTTGTTTCAAACTTCAATTAAGAATGGACATTTATATGAAGCCACTACCAAAGTCATTGTTCAGCATACTGCTATTAATACCCGTTAGCTCATTTGCGGCTAACGAGACTATTCAATCATTCAGTAAAGCAAAGAAAATACTCGAGCGAGAAGTCTATCAAGACCACCGTACAACGTTGTATTGCGGAGCTGAGTTTGATGATAAAAAACTCGTGACAGCGCCGGAGGGGTTCGCAACTGATAAATACATTAAACGTTCCAAGAAAATTGAATGGGAGCATGTTGTCCCTGCAGAGAATTTTGGACAGACATTTAAAGAGTGGCGCGACGGTGATACTCAATGTGTTAATAGTAAAGGCAAGGAGTTTAAAGGGCGTCGTTGTGCAGAGAAGATTAACCTAGAGTATCGCTACATGCAGTCTGACATGTTTAATTTATACCCTGCTATTGGTGCGGTGAATGCTTTGAGAAGTAATTACAATTTTACTATGCAACCAAGTGAAGAAAGTGACTTTGGTAGTTGTGAAATGAAGATAGCAGATCGTAAAGCTGAACCACCAGCAAGAGCGAGAGGGCGCATAGCTCGCACTTATTTATATATGGATGATACCTACAAGAGATACAACATGAGCCGTCAACAGAAACAGTTAATGGGTGCTTGGGACAAAATGTACCCAGTTGACAGTTGGGAATGCTTAAGAGCTAAAAGAATATCTGAATTGCAAAACAGTAAAAATAATATTGTACAGAGTAGGTGTGTAGCTCAAGATCTTTGGTAAAGGGAGGCAGCTAGAATATTGTAAAGCCTTTCTATTGCCTCAATACGAACGTTTAGGTTAGTTACATTTTATATCCATATAATACCAGTTCATTGTTACACCAATCGGAGTGGTACCCTCGACGATGTTTTGATTAACCACGAGCGGATTAGAACAATTAGGACGAAGTGTTTTTATTATAAAAAGGCGGTCGTCTAGGTTATTAGTAT
>NZ_JALAAC010000015.1:0-111782 GCF_037546855.1 Vibrio sp. 1-Bac 57
TCGCATTATAGGGACTCAGATCACATTAGCAAGTATTAATTAGTGTTTTTTGTGATTATTAAATTGAATGATTATTTAGCGAACAACTTGCTTTATTTTCATACTAATTACGCACTATATTGAACATATTTACGCGTTATAATGAGATGCTGTTTTTATAAATTCATTGTTTGTTGTTTTGTTCCTATATAGAGAGAGAAAATATTGTGATTAATATAGATATATTAGTAGGTAGTACATTGGGTGGAACAGAGTATGTTGCGGAAGCTACCCAACCTTTTTTAGAAAAAGCAGGTTTTAGCACTCAAGTTCACTTCTCTCCTGATTTAACCATGTTGAATATAGAAGAAAAAAACATATGGTTAATTTGTTTAGCTACACATGGTGCAGGTGACTACCCTGATAACTTTAAACAAATAGTAGAACAGATTAATAAAATGCAGGGTGATTTGTCTAACATTCATTTTGGCTTAATCGGTATTGGTGACTCGAATTACGACACTTATTGTTATGCTGCAAAACAATTCGATCTTCTGTTACGTGAAAAAGGAGCGCATCGGTTAGGTAATATATTCAATATTGACGTTGTTGAATCACCGATCCCAGAGGACCAAGTTGAAGATTGGATCCCTTTCTTTATAAAAGATCTTAATTATTTAGCTATTTAATTGATAAGTTACCCACAAGTTTCTGTGCATAATTCATTTATAACTACTGAATTAGTTTTGCGTAATCACTTTATAAAAATGTGCATAAATTGGGCTGTTGATAAAGTACTTTTCTATACTCAGGTTGATCGCATTAAGATCCCTTATTATGCACACGATCGGATCTCTTTTAAGATCCTGATCTTTAATCGATTAAAGTTGTTTTACACAGAAATTCAATTGCTTAATAAGTATAGTAATAAAAGATCTTTAAAGATCTATATATAATACTAATACTATTGTTTTCTGTTAAAACAACCTTGTTGCTTTCCTTTATTTTTTAAACGGGTAAAATCTAACTTTAATTTTATATAGCTGTATTTGGAATATTATGATTTACCATGAACAATTTGACGTTATCGTTATTGGCGGTGGCCATGCAGGAACTGAAGCTGCTGCTGCACCTGCTAGAATGGGATTAAAAACCCTATTATTGACTCACAATATTGAAACATTAGGTCAAATGTCATGTAATCCTGCAATTGGTGGGATTGGTAAAGGACACTTAGTCAAAGAGATTGATGCCTTAGGTGGTTTAATGGCATCGGCTATCGACAAAGGTGGTATTCAATTCAGAACGCTTAATTCAAGTAAAGGACCAGCTGTTCGTGCTACTCGTGCTCAAGCAGATCGTCTTTTGTACAAAGCAGCTATTCGTGAAAAATTAGAGAATCAAGAAAATTTACAAATTTTTCAACAAGAAGTTGAAGATCTGATTATTGAAAATGATCGCGTTGTTGGTGTTATTACTAAAATGGGCGTTCGGTTTTCTGCTAAATCAGTTGTATTAACCGTAGGTACTTTCTTAAACGGTTTAATTCATATTGGTTTAAAAAATTACAGTGGTGGTCGTGCAGGCGATCCAGCTTCGATCACTTTATCTGATCGATTAAAGGAAATGCCATTACGCATGGGTCGTCTAAAAACAGGTACACCTGCTCGTATTGACGCACGAAGTATCGACTTTTCTGAATTAGAGGTTCAACACGGTGATAATCCAACACCTGTATTTTCTTTTTTAGGTAATCGTTCTGAACATCCACGTCAGATCCCTTGTTATATCACTCACACCAATGAAAAAACGCATGATATTATTCGTGCTAATTTAGATCGAAGTCCAATGTATTCAGGTGTGATTGAAGGTGTAGGGCCTCGCTACTGCCCTTCTATCGAAGATAAGATCATGCGTTTTGCTGATAAGAATTCACACCAAATATTTGTAGAGCCTGAAGGTTTAACAACGCATGAAGTTTACCCAAATGGTATTTCTACAAGTTTACCTTTCGATGTTCAACTTGCTTTCATTCAATCGATGAAAGGTTTTGAAAATGCATTTGTAACACGTCCTGGCTATGCGATTGAATACGATTATTTTGATCCCCGAGATCTTAAATCTACGTTAGAAAGCAAATACATTGATGGTTTATTCTTTGCCGGACAAATCAATGGCACAACGGGTTATGAGGAAGCTGCTGCTCAAGGTTTATTAGCAGGTATGAATGCTGGCTTACAAGTACAAGACAAAGAAGGTTGGGCTCCTCGACGAGATCAAGCTTATATTGGTGTATTAGTTGATGATTTATCGACACTAGGTACAAAAGAACCTTACCGTATGTTTACTAGCCGTGCTGAATATCGATTATTATTGCGTGAAGATAATGCTGATACGCGTTTAACAGAAAAAGGCAGAGAGCTAGGCTTAGTTGATGACGTACGCTGGGAAGCTTTTAGTAAAAAACAAGAGCTTGTAGAAACTGAATTAAAACGTTTAAAAGGGCAATGGGTTAACCCTAATTCTATTAATGCTGACAAAATTAATGAATTATTGAAAAAACCTATGCAACGAGAAAGTACATTGGAAGCAATGATTCGTCGACCTGAAGTGACTTATGAAAGCTTGATGAAAATCGAAGGTTTAGGTCCTGCAATTGCTGACCCTATCGCTGCAGAGCAAGTTGAAATAAATATAAAATACCAAGGTTATATCGATCGTCAGTTAGATGAAATTGAAAAATTGAAACGTCATGAAGATACGCTTTTACCGAAAGAATTAGATTACTCAGAAATCAAGGGTTTATCTAACGAAGTGACCGCGAAGCTAAATGATTTAAAACCAGAAAGTATTGGTCAAGCATCGCGTGTATCAGGGATCACCCCTGCTGCTATTTCGATTTTATTAATACACTTAAAGAAAAGCGGCGTTCGTCGTAAGGCTGGTTAATGAGTTTACGACTTCAGTTAGATGCGCTTATTGCGCAAACGGATCTTGTCATTACAGATCAACAAGTATCTCAATTAGTACAGTTAGTTGAGTTGTTAGCTAAGTGGAATAAAGCGTATAATCTCACTTCTGTACGCGATCCATCACAAATGCTTGTCAAACATATTATGGACAGTATAGTCGTATCACCTCATTTGCAGGGAGATAGCTTTATTGATGTTGGAACTGGACCTGGCTTACCAGGTCTACCGTTAGCAATTTTAAATCCTGATAAACATTTTGTTTTATTAGACAGTTTAGGAAAACGTTTACGTTTTATTCGACAAGCTATCCTCAGTTTAGGGTTAAAAAATGTTGAGATAGTACAAAGCCGAGTTGAAGAATATCAACCTGAAACTGGTTTTGACTGTGTCTTGAGCCGTGCCTTTGCATCATTAGAAGATATGTTATCTTGGTGTTATCACTTACCGAATACAAGTGGTCACTTCTTAGCGCTTAAAGGGCAATATCCTGAATCTGAAGTTAATAATTTAGATTCTAAATTTAAATTTATTGAGTCGGTTACATTACAAGTCCCACAATTAGATGGTGAACGCTGTTTAGTGAAAGTTAAGCGTGTCTCGTAATCACTCAAATACATATTAAGTAGGTTTTTGTGGGTAAAATAATAGCGATTGCAAATCAAAAAGGTGGCGTTGGTAAAACGACTACTTGTGTTAACTTAGCGGCTTCAATGGCGGCCACTAAACGTAAAGTTTTGATTATTGATCTTGATCCTCAGGGTAATGCAACCATGGGTAGCGGGATTGATAAATATGAAGTTGCTCATACCGCATATGACCTGTTAATTGATGAGCTTCCCCTTGCTCAAGTCATTGAGTCTGAAACGACGGGGGGATTTGATTTAGTCGCTGCTAATAGTGATGTTACTGCAGCTGAAGTTAAATTAATGAGCTTTTTCTCACGCGAGACACGTTTAAGAACTGCTCTAGAAGGCGCTAGGGATGTTTATGATTACATCTTTATAGACTGCCCTCCTTCGCTCAATATGTTAACAGTTAATGCTATGACAGCTGCTGATTCAGTGTTGGTACCTATGCAGTGTGAATATTATGCGTTAGAAGGTTTAACTGCATTAGTTGATACGATTAGCAAACTCGCAGCCGTGGTTAATGCAGATCTAAAGATCGAAGGTATTTTGCGCACTATGTACGATCCTCGTAATCGATTATCTACAGATGTATCAGATCAATTAAAGAAGCATTTTGGTGATAAAGTTTACCGCACTATTATTCCTCGTAATATTCGCTTAGCTGAAGCACCAAGCTTTAGTAAGCCAGTGATGTATTATGATAAAAACTCTACCGGAGCAAGAGCATATTTATCATTAGCGGGTGAAATTTTAAGGCGAGAAGAACAATCTATCAGTACAGAACAGGAAGTTATTTAATATGTTAGGCAAAAAAAGAGGCTTAGGTAAGGGACTGGATTCATTATTAAGCAGCAGTACCGTCACGCGTAATAAGCAAGTCTCACATGATGCGAATGCAGAACAAACACAGCAGCGTATTAATCAAGATCAAGGAGCCTTACAAGACATTGATATCAATCTGTTGCAAGTTGGTAAATACCAACCTCGTCGAGATATGTCATCGGATGCATTACAAGAATTAGCTAACTCAATTCATGCACAAGGCATTATTCAGCCCCTTGTAGTTCGTGAGACCGGTCATCAAAAATTTGAGATTATTGCCGGCGAACGTCGTTGGCGAGCAGCAAAAATAGTTGGACTTGAATCGATTCCTTGTTTAATAAAAAATGTGGAAGATGATGCCGCTATTGCAATCGCCTTGATTGAAAATATTCAACGTGAAAATCTTAATGCAATGGAAGAAGCGATTGCTTTAAAGCGCATTGTTGATGAATTCGAATTAACCCACCAAGAAGTTGCTCAAGCCGTTGGAAAATCACGTACTGCTGTTAGTAACCTACTACGTTTAAATAATCTTAACGAAGATGTTCAAACATTATTAGAACATGGCGATCTAGAGATGGGCCACGCACGCGCTTTATTAGTGTGTGAAGGAACACTACAATCTGATCTTGCTAAAATAGTTGTAAGTAAAGCATTAAGTGTGCGTGAAACTGAAAAATTAGTTAAAAAATCGCAAGCACCAGAGAAAGTTAAAACGCCCCCTCTTTTTTGTGAAAAAACTGAGTTATTTGTTACAACTTTAGAAAATAAATTTGGTCTAAAAGTAACAGCTAAAAATAGTAAAAATGGATCTGGTAAATTAGTCATAGATTACAGTTCTATAACAGACTTAGATGCATTGATCACATTAATAGAAAATAAATAAAGAAAAGCGAAGGTTTTCGTTACTTTATTGTTTTAGATCATATGCAGTTTCCTCTGCTTTATATTAAATAATCATGAAAGTTTCCCGATTCTACTACCTCAACGCATCGCTCCATATTGCATTGACATTTTTTGTCGGTATAATTTGCTCAAGTTTTAATTTGGGCGAATAATTGATTATTTTTTATCATTTATTCATGCTTTGAATTAGCTAGTAAAAGGAAATCAGAGTGGTTGATAAACTAGCAAAAAAAGGTCAGGTTTCAGGGCTGAAATTGGTGGCTTTTCAATTATTATTAATGCTAATTATTGCATTGGTTTCAACAGTGTTTTTTTCGATTAAGTCTGGTTATTCAGCCTTAGCTGGAGGAGTCACTTTTTTGCTTCCTAACCTTATTTTTGTTTTGATGGCATTTGCACACGCAGGTGCGAGACAAACTAAAAAAGTACTTAGGGGGTTTTACGCAGGGGAGGCTATTAAACTCTTTTTAACTGTGCTGCTGTTTGTTGTGTTTTTGAAATACGTGTTGTTATCACTAACAGCTTTCTATATTTCATTCTCATTGCTGGTTGCCTCACAGTGGTTAGCGCCTTTCTTTTTTTATAACAACGATGGGATAAAACATGGCTGGTCAAGGTGAAGCTCTAACATCATCAAGTTATATTCAACATCATTTAACAAACCTTACATGGAGTGTTGATGGTGGTTGGAATGCGCATGATGCTGGTTTTTGGACTTTTCACGTCGATTCTCTACTGGTTGCAGTAGGCCTCGGTGTATTATTTCTTTGGTTATTTCGTAGTGTAGCAAAACATTCAACAGTTGGTGTACCTGGTAAGTTACAGTGTTTCATCGAAATGGTGATTGATTTTGTAGATGAGAATGTAAAAGATACTTTTCATGGCAAAAATGCCTTGATAGCACCTTTAGCATTAACTATTTTCGTTTGGGTATTCTTAATGAACCTAATGGATTTAGTACCTGTAGATTTGCTACCTCATGCTGCGCAAACTATCGGAGTACCTTATCTTAAAGTTGTACCTACAACTGATTTAAACGTAACACTTGGTATGTCATTGAGTGTGTTCGCTTTAATCATTTACTACACTGTCAAAGTAAAAGGTTTCGGTGGGTTCGTTAAAGAACTGACTATGCAACCATTTAACCATTGGGCATTCATCCCGGTAAACTTCTTACTTGAATCTGTAACGCTATTAGCGAAGCCTGTTTCATTAGGACTACGTTTATTTGGAAACTTATATGCTGGTGAGTTGATATTTATTTTGATAGCACTACTGGGTTACTGGCAATTACCACTTTACTTCCCGTGGGCCGTATTCCATATTTTAATTATTGTTCTACAAGCCTTTATCTTTATGATGCTGACCATTGTATATCTCAGCATGGCACACGAAGATCATTAATTAATTTTTAGGTATGACATTAATTTTTACTTTTTAAGTAATTACTTTTAAACATAAAACAATTTAATTTTATTTGGAGAATTTTTCATGGAAACAGTATTAGGTTTTACTGCAATCGCTGTAGCACTTCTAATTGGTTTAGGCGCTGCTGGCACAGCTATCGGTTTTGGTATCTTAGGTGGTAAATTCCTAGAAGGTGCTGCACGTCAACCAGAAATGGCACCTATGTTACAAGTTAAAATGTTCATCGTTGCTGGTCTTATCGATGCAATCGCAATGATCGGTGTTGGTATTGCATTATTCTTCACATTTGCAAACCCATTTGTAGCTCAACTAGCGGGCTAATAACGGATCCTAATTTACTTAATTACTAAGGAGCTGTTATGAATATTAATGCAACCCTAATTGGCCAAGCTATCGCATTTGCGATATTTGTTTGGTTCTGCATGAAGTATGTGTGGCCACCACTTTTAGACGCAATTGAAGCGCGTCAAAAGAAAATTGCGGATGGTTTAACGCAAGCTGAACGTGCAGGAAAAGATCTTGAACTTGCGCAAGCTAAAGCAACTGATAAGTTGAAACAAGCTAAAGCACAAGCGGCAGAAATTATCGATCAAGCTAATAAGCGTCGTACACAAATTGTTGAAGAAGCTAAAAATGAAGCTGAAACTGAGCGCAGTAAAATTATTGCTCAAGGTGAAGCGGAAGTTGAAGCTGAACGTAACCGTGCTCGTGAAGAGTTACGTCAACAAGTTGCTGTTCTAGCTATTGCGGGTGCTGAAAAAATCATTAAGCGTACTATTGATAAAGAAGCGAATAGCGACATTATTGATAAATTAGTTGCTGAACTATAAGGAGCGAAGTTATGTCTGAATTGACTACTGTAGCTCGTCCTTATGCAAGAGCCGCTTTTGAATTTGCAGTTAGTAATAACAAAATCGAAGCTTGGTCTACGATGCTGTTTTTTGCCGCTGAAGTTGCACAAGATGCAACCATGGCAAAGATACTAACACGCGATAAAGCACCAAAAGAGTTAGCTGATCTGTTTATTAATGTTTGTGGAGACCAACTCGATGAGAATGGTCAAAACTTTATTAAAGTATTAGCTGAAAATGGACGTTTGAGTGTTTTGCCACGCATTAAACAACTTTTTTCTGATTTAGAAACTGAGTATAAAAAAGAGATCGACGCTGATGTTGTCTCTGCTTATGCACTGTCTAAAGTTCAGTTGAAAGAGTTGAGTATATCGTTGGAAAAACGCCTCGCACGAAAAGTAAACCTAAATTGTAGTATTGATAAATCGTTAATTGCTGGGATGGTTATTACCGCCGGTGATTTAGTGATTGATAGCACCGCTAGCGGTCAACTATCTCGTTTATCACATACTTTACAATCTTAATGGGAAGTTAGCATGCAACTGAATTCCACTGAAATTAGCGATCTTATCAAGCAACGAATTGGAAAATTCGAAGCGGTAAGCGAAGCGCGAAATGAAGGTACAATCGTTTCTGTAAGCGATGGTATTATTCGCATCAACGGCCTTGCTGAATGTATGCAAGGTGAGATGATCGAACTACCAAATGGTAGCTTTGCTATGGCACTTAACCTTGAGCGTGACTCGGTAGGTGCTGTTGTAATGGGACCTTACCGTGACCTTAAAGAAGGTGAAAAGGTAAAATCAACTGGTCGTATTCTTGAAGTACCAGTAGGTAAAGGTCTTCTTGGTCGAGTTGTTAACACAATGGGTGAGCCGATTGATGGAAAAGGACCTATCGAAAACGATGGTTTCTCTCCAATTGAAGTGATCGCACCTGGTGTAATCGATCGTAAATCAGTTGATCAACCAGTACAAACTGGTTGGAAATCAATCGATTCAATGATTCCAATCGGTCGTGGTCAACGTGAACTTATCATCGGTGACCGTCAAGTAGGTAAAACTGCTATTGCAATCGATGCAATCATTAACCAAAAATCTACAGGTTTATACTCTATCTATGTTGCGATTGGCCAAAAAGCGTCAACAATTGCAAACGTAGTACGTAAACTTGAACAGCATGGCGCGTTAGAAAATACTATCGTTGTTGTAGCATCTGCTTCTGAAGCTGCTGCATTACAATACCTTGCTCCATATGCAGGTTGTTCAATGGGTGAATACTTCCGTGACCGCGGTGAAGATGCACTGATTGTATATGATGATCTTTCTAAGCAAGCTGTTGCTTACCGTCAAATTTCACTATTGCTTAAACGTCCACCGGGCCGTGAAGCATATCCTGGTGATGTTTTCTACCTTCACTCTCGTCTTCTAGAGCGTGCATCTCGTGTAAGCGAGCATTACGTTGAAACCTTTACTAAAGGTGCAGTGAAAGGTAAAACTGGTTCATTAACAGCATTACCAATCATTGAAACACAAGCGGGCGATGTATCTGCATTCGTACCGACTAACGTAATATCTATTACCGATGGTCAGATCTTCTTAACAACTGAACTCTTTAATAGTGGTGTACGTCCAGCGGTTGATCCAGGTATCTCTGTATCACGTGTTGGTGGTGCTGCTCAGTGTAAGGTGATTAAAAAGCTTTCTGGTGGTATTCGTACTGCTTTAGCGCAATACCGTGAATTAGCAGCGTTTGCACAGTTTGCATCTGATTTAGATGAAGCTACGCGTAAACAGCTTGAGCATGGTAAAAAAGTAACTGAATTAATGAAGCAGAAACAATATGCTCCTATGTCAGTTGTTGAACAAGCGTTATCACTATTTGCTGCAGAGAAAGGCTTCTTAAATGATGTCGATGTTGAAAAAGTATTAGACTTTGAAGCATCTTTAATCTCTTACGCTAAAAATGAGCATGCTGAGTTTTATGCTCAAATTAATGCATCTGGTGATTACAACAAAGAAATCGAAGGGCAATTTAAGTCTCTTTTAGAATCTTTTGTTGCGACGCAAACCTGGTAATTAATTAACGGCGAAAGTCGTTAGTTAGCATTAATTAGGAGTAAGAAATGGCCGGCGATAAAGAAATTAGAAATAAGATCGCGAGTGTGAAAAACACTCAAAAAATCACTGGTGCCATGGAAATGGTTGCAGCATCAAAGATGCGTCGTGCGCAACAACGCATGCAAAGCAGTCTTTCTTATGCAACTACTATGCGCAAAGTGATTGGTCATATCGCACTAGGTAACTTGGAATACCACCACCCTTATCTTGAAGAAAGAGATATTAAGCGTGTTGGTTATATTGTCATTTCAAGTGATCGTGGTTTATGTGGCGGTTTAAACATTAATTTGTTTAAACCGGTTATCCAAGAAATGAAAAAACACAGCGAAGCTGGTGTTGAAGTTGATTTAGCCATTGTCGGTTCTAAAGCAAAAAGTTTCTTTGGTAATTTAGGCGCTAACATTGTTGCTCAAGCTACGGCTTTGGGTGATGCACCGTCGATTGATGACTTGATCGGTTCGGTAAAAGTAATGTTAGATGCTTATGATGCAGGTGACCTTGATCGTTTGTATATAGTGAACAATAAATTCGTTAGTACCATGGTACAAGTACCTACAATCAGTCAGTTATTACCTCTGCCAAAAGCAGAAAGTGATAACGAAGTTGCTGCCCATCACTGGGATTACATCTACGAAGGTGATGCTAAAGATATTTTAGATTCATTATTAGTTCGTTATGTTGAATCTCAAGTGTATCAAGCAGTAGTGGAAAACTTAGCGTGTGAGCAAGTTTCACGTATGGTTGCAATGAAAGCAGCAACCGATAACGCAAGTGACTTAATTGAAGATTTACAACTTGTTGCCAACAAAGCACGTCAAGCTGCAATTACTCAGGAACTATCTGAGATTTGTGGTGGTGCGGCTGCGGTATAATTTTAAAATAAAGATTTTAGAGGATCAGAAATGAGTTCAGGTAAAATCGTACAGATTATCGGTGCTGTTGTGGATGTTGAATTCCCACAAGAAAGCGTTCCGAATATATACAGTGCACTGATCGTGACTGAGAAAAACCTAACAATGGAAGTGCAGCAACAAATTGGCGGCGGCGTTGTACGTTGTATCGCTATGGGTGCTTCTGAAGGTTTGAGTCGTGGTTTAGAAGTTACTGATACTAAACATGCAATCACAGTACCTGTTGGTACGGCTACATTAGGCCGTATTATGAATGTATTGGGTGAGCCGATTGATGAATGTGGTCCTGTTGTTTCTGATGAACAATACGAGATTCACCGTGCAGCTCCTTCTTATGAAGAGCAGTCAGCATCAAATGAAACACTGGAAGTAGGTATTAAAGTTATCGACCTAATCTGCCCATTCGCAAGAGGTGGTAAAATCGGCCTGTTCGGTGGTGCTGGTGTTGGTAAAACAGTTAACATGATGGAGCTTATCAATAACATCGCACTGAAACATTCAGGTTTGTCTGTTTTTGCTGGTGTTGGTGAGCGTACTCGAGAAGGTAACGATTTCTACTTTGAAATGCAGGAAGCTGGCGTTGTAAACGTTGAAAAACCTGAATTATCAAAAGTGGCAATGGTTTACGGTCAAATGAATGAGCCACCAGGAAACCGTTTACGTGTTGCCCTGACTGGCCTTACAATGGCTGAGCGCTTCCGTGATGAAGGTAAAGACGTACTTCTATTCATTGATAACATCTACCGCTATACACTAGCAGGAACTGAAGTATCAGCTCTACTAGGTCGTATGCCATCAGCCGTTGGTTACCAACCAACACTTGCTGAAGAGATGGGTGTTTTACAAGAGCGTATTACCTCTACTAAAACGGGTTCTATCACTTCTATCCAAGCGGTATACGTACCTGCGGATGATTTAACGGATCCATCTCCTGCAACAACCTTTGCTCACTTAGACGCAACAGTTGTACTTAACCGTAATATCGCATCAATGGGTCTATACCCTGCGATTGACCCGTTAGATTCAACTTCACGTCAACTTGATCCATTAGTTGTTGGCCAAGAGCATTACGATATTGCACGTGGTGTACAAGGTATTTTACAGCGTTATAAAGAGCTGAAAGATATCATTGCTATCCTAGGTATGGATGAGCTTTCTGAAGAAGATAAGCAAATCGTATCTCGTGCACGTAAAGTTGAGAAATTCCTTACTCAGCCTTACCACGTAGCTGAAGTATTTACAGGTGACCCAGGTATTTACGTACCACTTAAAGACACATTAGCTGGCTTTAAAGGTTTAATTGCTGGTGAATACGACGACATTCCTGAGCAAGCGTTCCTATACGTAGGTGCAATTGAAGAAGCTGTCGAAAACGCTAAAAAAATGTAACAGCTGGAGGTTACTATGGCTAAAGCAATGACCACACATTTAGATGTTGTAAGTGCTGAAAAATCTTTATTTAAAGGATTAGTTTCACATTTATCAGTATCTGGTCAAGAAGGTGAACTAGGCATTATGCATGGTCACACACCACTTCTGACACCAATTAAACCAGGAATGGTTCAATTAGTTAAGCAAAATGGTGGCGAAGAAGTCATTTATATCTCAGGCGGTTTTCTTGAAGTACAGCCAGGTGGTGTTACGGTATTAGCCGATACTGCAATTCGTGGTCAAGATCTTGACAAAGCGAAAGCAGAAGAAGCTAAACGTGCAGCAGAAGCACAAATGTCAAATCCTTCTAAGGATATTGATTTTGCACTGGTTACTGCACAACTTGCGCAAGCAGTTGCGCAGTTACGTGCTATTAAGTTAACACGTAAGTAGATATTTAAACTTTCGTTAAAAAAAGGCGACCTTATGGTCGCCTTTTTTATTGCTGTTAATTTTGGGTAACTAACGAGGCTAATAGTAATAAAAGTGAAATTTATATTTTCAAAAAGCCATTTTTATAGGTCAAGTCTATAACATACCTTGCAGGCTTGTTCTCAACGATTTTCTTCTCTCGTCTAAAATTCACCTATTGATTGTTGATTAAAGTGCTTGAATAAAAATACTAATATGCAACAAATTTTGATATTTTTATATGTGCTTTTAGATTCAGATCACAATCGTATTAAATACTATTATTGTCTATAATTCTTTGTTTTCTTTTAATAAATATTCTTCTAGAATATTTTTTCAGTGTTTAATTAGTTGGTAGTTGTAATATATTTATTATGCTATTGTTAACATATTGTTTACATGACAACTTAATGTGAACAGGTGTCAAAATAAAGTATTAATCACTCTTCGATATATTATTAAAGGATTTATATATGAAAAAGTTAATTGCAGTTGCAGCGCTATCTTTATTACCATTTACAAGTGCGATGGCTGACCAAGATATTGGTTGTGGTCTGGGTTCAATGGTTATGGCAGGCCAAGAAGGTAAAGTATTTAAAGTGTTGGGTGCAACGACAAATGGTACTTCTGGTAACCAAACTTTCGGTATTACTTTTGGTACATTAGGTTGTGATGGTACTGATACAGTGACTTCAACAGCTAAAGTATCTCTATTTATTGATGGAAATATGGATAACTTAGCACGTGACATGTCTAAAGGTGAAGGTGAAACATTATCAACACTTGCAGAAGTTTGGGGTTTATCAGCTGAAGATCAAGTGACATTTAATCAACTTGCACAAGCAAACTTCTCTGATGTTTTCACTTCTGAAAATGTAACTTCTCAAGCAGTATTAGAGAATTTGAATGCATTGATGTCTAATAATGCAGATCTTTCTGCATACACTCTCTCTTAAGCATTTCTTTATATACTTATAATAAAAGCCCCTATTGGGGCTTTTTGTTTAGTGGCTATGAATAAAAAAAGTAAAATACTCTTCTGCATCTTGGCTTTCTTCTCTATCCCATTACTGGCAGATTCTTCTTTAGCAAAATTATCACAAGATAGTTATTGGTTACAGCTTGGACATTATAGAACCGCTGTTACAAGTGATTGGAAGAGTGAAGTCGATGAGTCTTCTTTTTTTATTGCGACACAGGGAAAAACAAACCCTAAAGCTGAATTACTCGCAACCATTGATGCGTTTAATGGTAAAAACTTAAATAGTGAAGAAACTAACGTAATGATCTGTCGCTTTCCCGCTCGTTTTAACTGGTTAAAAACTAAAGTTGATAATGATTGGGGTGAGTTAGATTGCCCTGAATTGCAGCGATGGAAAACGGTTATTGACCCTGCTGGTATTACCTTAGTCTTCCCAACTGCTTTTATGAATAATCCTTCTTCAATGTTTGGCCATACTTTATTAAGAATCGATGCCAAAGATCAAACCCGAAATAAAGAATTAGTAGCATTTGCTGTTAATTTTGCCGCAGATCCAGATTTACATGATAATGCGGCTACCTACGCTTATAAAGGGTTAGTTGGGTCTTATCCTGGGCGTTTTTCTTTAATGCCCTATTATCGTAAAGTACGAGAATACAACGATTTAGAATCTCGAGATATTTGGGAATATAAACTGAATTTAACACCTATTGAAGTTGAGCGTGTGTTGTTGCATTTATGGGAATTACAATCAACTCACTTCGATTATTACTTTATTGATGAAAACTGCTCTTATCAGTTACTTTCTTTGTTACAACTTGCACGTGAAAATATTGATTTAACTTCTTCGTTCACGATGCAAGCTATTCCCTCTGATACTGTTGCAGTATTGAGAGATAATCAATTATTACAAGAGCCTAATTATAGACCAGCTTTTGGCACTAAGTTATTCCATTATTCACAACAACTTTCTGATACTGAATTAAAAGCCGCGCGTTCTTTGATGGAAGGCGGCGAGCTAGATGAAAGCGCATATACTATTCAACAGAAAGCAGCCATTTTAGAAATGGCTTATGAATGGTTAAATTTTGAATTTTATGATCTAGGGTTAGACCGTGACATCGTTGCACCACGTACTAATCGTTTATTAATGGCGCGAAGTAAAATAAAGTTACCATCACCTTTCACTCAACCACTGAAACCTAGTATATCGCCAGAGCAAGGGCATGGTTCATCACGTTTTGGTGTGTCTATTGCCGATACTGACAGTGATCAAGCTCGTTATAGTATATCTTATAGGCTGGCTTACCATGACTTATTAGATCAATCTGCTGGTTTTATCCCTGGCGCCCAGATTAGTTTTTTTGATATTGAAGCGAGCATTAATAATGCAAATAATAGCCGCTTGGAAAAACTGTATTTTATTGATGCAATGGCATTGCCTGTTGATAATAGAATTTTTGATAGCTGGTCTTGGAATATACGCATGGGATTTGATCGACAAGCTGATAAAAAAACGCAAAGTGGGCATTGGTTCACACAAGGTGGTTACGGCAAATCAATTGGTGATCCAAACCAATTACAAGCTTATTTATTAGGTTCTTTTGAACTAAACGGCGGTGACATCACGGACAATGATTTAAAGGCTGGAGTAGGCTCTGAATTAGGTGCTATTTGGCAAGTGAATAAATCCAATAAGGCCGCTTTAATGGCTAATATAATGTATTTACCTGACTCCGATGTAGATTATCATTATCAGGTTGATTTCGACTGGAATTGGGCTTTTGAACGCAATTGGGCGCTACGCAGTAAGTTGCGTCATCAAAAGTGGCGTGCTGAAGAGTCGATGGTTAAATTAACGTTATATCATTATTTTTAAGTTTTATAGCGACTCAGTTGTAGTGAACTCTTTCGCTTTTAGTAGCCACTCTGGTAGTTCTTTTTTACCTTGTTCTGATAATTGGTAAGTTCCTCTTTCTATTTTTTCAAACCAACCATAATAATCGTCACTTAAAAATCGTGTTGCCTGTGGTTCAGTAATGGCTTTATTAATATCCGCGCCTTTAGCTATTGGTTGTGCTAGAAAAAACTCTGCAACGCGAATGCAACGTTGTCTGTATGCAGTTAACCCTGCTTTAGATCTTGTAGAGCCGCCTTTTTGCGTGTCACCTATTCGTTGGTTAAACTCTTTTAATAATCCGGACTGTTTACGTTTATTTTTGCGTGGCATGTAGTCTTGAGGATCAAATACCACCTCCACATATTGTTGCTCTTGTTGGATATCTACGACAATTAAACCGATTGCTAGTCGTTTAATTAGCTTTTTAACCTGTTTATTTTGTTTTTTATAAACAGTGCATTGTTTGGGTACTGCAATATAAACGATATCAGACAAACTAAATCTATCTACCGCTTGTAATAACAAGGTGATATTTAAATTTAATTTTAATTCTACAATAATAATCTGATCATTCTTTTTAGCGACGATATCGCAATTTTTTATCTCACCCTTAACTTCATAGTCTAAACATTGTAGATAGTTCTTAATCGGGAGATATAAATCACTTTCTTTTATTTTATTAGGCATTCTTAATAGTATTTCGCTTAAATTATTTAGTTTGATTAGTATGTTACCTCAATCCCTGATAAGCAAATCGATGGTGTGCCGTTATTTTCCGTATCTATGTGTCAAATAGCCGTTCTTACTGTGATTATTGTTTTGATCATTTACCGCTAATTACACCAGATTAACTATGTCCCGGTGATCTAGGCGGTAATCATTATTAACTTTATGCTTTTATCGTTGCAGAGATAAGCAGGAGTGACCGCCCCATTATAATTAGACATCGCGACAGGTTTAAGTGTGAGCGCGATGCGTTAACTAAAACGACACTTTAGCCAGTGGGGTGCCACAATATTAATTATGTTATCTGCGCAAAATTAGAGTTTCTTAGTGACCCATGTTTTGATCGCTGCCATCGTTATTGTTGTGACTAGTAAGTTGATACAGCAAGTAAGATTAAAATTGATTTATTATTTATTAAAGCTGACAGTTGAAAGTGAGTGCTTACTTCTTATTGTTTTTTTAAGTATTTTTCATATTGAATTGGTTGATTATGTTCTATGTTATTGGTAGTTAGGTATGACTTAAATAGCTAGTCACTTAACTATAATTAATATTATTTTTACACTCAGTCTGATAGTAGATCTATATAGTATTAAAATTATTCGATTTTGTTTGATCTACTTCTCTGCTATTCGCTTGTAAAGTTAGTCTATACCGCTATTGCCATTGGTATAATTGGCTCCAATAGGTATAATAGATTTCATTTTTTTCAATCAACTCGAAGCCTAAATCATGCAAAAATTCGATACAAAAACATTCCAAGGGCTGATTCTTGCATTGCAAGACTTCTGGGCTCGCCAAGGTTGTGCAATAGTTCAACCGCTTGATATGGAAGTTGGAGCTGGAACATTCCACCCACAAACCTTTTTACGTTCGATTGGTCCTGAGCCAATGAGCAGCGCTTATGTACAACCTTGTCGCCGTCCTACTGATGGTCGTTATGGTGAAAACCCAAATCGCTTACAACACTACTACCAATTCCAAGTCGTATTAAAACCATCTCCTAAAAATATTCAAGAGTTGTATTTACAATCGCTTGAAGAAATTGGTATCGATACCTCTATCCATGATATCCGTTTTGTAGAAGATAACTGGGAATCACCAACGTTAGGTGCTTGGGGACTAGGCTGGGAAATCTGGTTAAACGGGATGGAAGTGACACAGTTTACTTACTTCCAGCAAGTGGGTGGACTTGAGTGCTCTCCTGTTACCGGTGAAATTACCTATGGTTTAGAGCGTCTTGCTATGTATGTCCAAGGTGTAGATAGTATCTACGATCTCGTATGGACAGATGGACCAATGGGTAAAGTGACTTACGGTGATATTTTCCATCAAAATGAAGTAGAACAATCGACCTACAATTTTGAGCATGCCGATGTTGATGCATTATTTACACAGTTTGATCAATGTGAAAAAGATAGCCAAAAATTAATTGAAGCTAGCTTGCCGTTACCTGCTTATGAGCAAGTAATGAAAGCATCACATGTTTTTAACTTGTTAGATGCTCGTCATGCAATCTCTGTTACTGAGCGCCAACGTTATATATTACGTGTGCGTTCGTTATCAAAAGCTGTTGCAGAGGCTTATTACGCTAAGCGTGAAGCACTTGGTTTCCCACTTTGTAAAAATTTAAATTAATAGAGGCAAGTTTAATGTCACAAGAAAATTTATTGATTGAGTTGGGAACCGAAGAGTTACCACCAAAATCACTTCGCAAACTTGCTGAGTCATTTGCTAGCAATATCGAAGCTGAACTAAATAAAGCTGAATTAACATTTGAAAAAGTTAATTGGTTAGCATCTCCAAGACGTTTAGCTGTAGTCGTCACTAATCTAGTCGCGACTCAAGCAGATAAAATAGTTGAAAAGCGTGGTCCAGCAGTAAATGTAGCATTTGATGATAATGGTGTTGCGACTAAAGCGGCACAAGGTTGGGCACGTTCTAACGGCATTACCGTTGAAGAGGCCGAACGTTTAGTCACTGATAAAGGTGAATGGCTATTATTTAAGTCTGCGGTGAAAGGCCAACATATTAACAGTCTTATCCCAGCGATTGCGGAGTCGGCATTAGCTAAATTACCGATTGCAAAACCAATGCGTTGGGGAAGTGCAAGTACACAATTTATTCGCCCTGTACATACCGTAACTATGTTATTTGGTAGTGAATTAATTCAAGGTGAATTATTAGGTGTTGCTTCAGATCGCACTATTCGTGGACATCGTTTCATGGGTGAAGCTGAATTAACGCTATCACATGCGGATCAATATGAATCGTTATTAGATGATTCGGGTAAAGTTATTGTTGATTATGAACGTCGTAAAGCGATCATTCGTGAACAAGTAGAAGCCCTTGCTGCCCATGAAAATGGTGTTGCTGCAATTGATGATGAACTATTAGAAGAAGTTACTTCTTTAGTTGAATGGCCAGTAACATTAGTGGGATCGTTTGAAGAAAAGTTCTTAGCAGTTCCTTCTGAAGCGCTTATTTACACGATGAAAGATAATCAAAAATACTTCCCAGTATTAGATAAAGAAGGCAATTTATTACCACGCTTTATCTTTGTTTCAAATATTGTAAGTCGAGATCCTAAGCAAGTTGTTTCTGGTAATGAAAAAGTAGTGCGCCCTCGTTTAGCGGATGCAGAATTTTTCTTTGAAACGGATAAAAAGAAAACATTAGAAAGCCGTTTAGCATCGCTATCAACTGTATTATTCCAAAAGCAATTAGGCACGTTAAAAGAGAAATCTGAACGTATCAGCGCCGTTGCTGAAAAAATAGCGACTAGTATTCAAGCCAATCCAGAGCACGCAAAGCGCGCTGGTTTATTATCAAAAGCAGACTTAATGTCTGAGATGGTAATGGAGTTCCCTGATGTTCAAGGTGTAATGGGGATGTATTATGCTCGCTTTGATGGCGAACATGAAGATGTTGCAGTGGCTTTGAATGAGCAATATTTACCACGTTTTGCTGGTGATAAACTACCTACTTCTTTAGTTGCTTGTGCCGTTTCATTGGCAGATAAATTAGATACGCTGGTGGGTATATTTGGTATTGGACAAGCACCTAAAGGTGACAAAGACCCATTTGCATTGCGTCGAGCTGCTATCGGTCTATTGCGTATCATTACAGATAAAAACTTAGACTTAGATATTGTTGATCTAGTTGAAATAGCTAAAACAGGGTACGCAGATAAATTAACAAATGATAATGTTGTTAACGATGTGGTTGATTTCTTATTTGCTCGTTTCCGTGCAACTTATCAAGCAAATGGTTATTCAGTTGAGTTAATTCAATCTGTTTTAGAGCGTCGTCCAACAAAACCGGTTGATTTTGAAAAGCGTATTAAAGCGGTTGCTAAGTTCCAAACGTTACCTGAAGCGGCACCAATCGCTGCTGCTAATAAACGTATTAGCAACATTCTTGCTAAAGTGACTGAAGAAATTAACAACGAAGTTAGTCAAGATTTGCTTCAAGAAGATGCCGAAATCGCACTTGTTGAAATATTAGGCGCTCTAGAAAGCAAGCTAAGCCCTTTATTTTTAGTCGGAGACTACGAGTCAGCCTTGTTTGAGTTAGCTAGCTTACAGGCGCCTGTAGACGCTTTTTTCGATAATGTGATGGTAATGGCGGATGATTTAGCTGTAAAAAATAACCGTTTAGCCTTACTAAATCGTTTACGTAACTTATTTTTACAAGTTGCTGATGTATCGGTGCTATAAATATTATTATCGATTAATCCGAAAACGGTGAATAGTTATTATAGAAAGCTCAGTTTATACTGAGCTTTTTTGTTTCACGTGAAACAATACTTGAAATCTTAATTATCTAAGAGGCTATTTAAGTTTGAAATAGCTAGATTCAATTTATGGCTAAAGCATATTACCTATCATTATTGGTCCTATCATTTAATATGTTAGATCGTAAATTAGACAGATTGCTTAAAATATTACTCAAATTTAATAAACTGTTTGGTTGAATAATTATTAAATTTATAATGCATCTTTATTACATTTTAAATTTAATTGTTGTTGTCTGTAATTGTTTCACATGAAACAATTGTTTTTTCAAATTAATATTTTATTTTAATTCTCATTTTATATTCAGGATTTTTGCATGCCCTATTCAACATTTGGAAATAAATTTACACAGCACTCAGGCATAACAGAGTTAATGGATGATCTAAATAAAGGCGTAAAAGGCGGTGATGATATTTTAATGCTAGGTGGTGGCAATCCCGCCTCTATTCCGGCTATTCAAAAACGATTCACTGACCTAATGCAGGACTTATTAAATGAAGGGAAGTTAGTTGATACGCTCGCTAATTATGATGGGCCTCAAGGGAAAGATAGTTTTATTACTGCACTGGCAGAACTATTTAATGACTTATATGATTGGAATTTATCTTCTGAAAATATAATGTTAACTAATGGTAGTCAAAATGCATTTTTCTACCTATTTAATTTATTAGCGGGTGATTTTAGCAATGGAAAAAAACGTAAAATATTATTTCCATTAGCACCTGAATATATTGGTTATGCTGATGCCAGCGTTTCAGAAGCATCATTTGTTGCTGTTCGACCTAAAATTACGGAATTAGAAAATCAACAATTCAAATACCATGTTGATTTTGATGCGTTAGAAATAACTGATGATATTGGTGCTATTTGCGTATCTCGTCCTACTAATCCAACGGGTAATGTTTTAACTGATAGTGAAATAGAGAAGTTAGATAAGCTAGCTAAACAGCATAATATTCCGCTTATTATTGATAATGCTTACGGTACTCCTTTCCCTAATATTATTTTCGAGAATGTTAAGCCTCATTTTAATAACAATACTATTTTATGTATGAGCTTGTCTAAATTTGGTTTACCTGGTGCACGTTGCGGTATTGTGATTGCCAATCCAAGTATTATTAAAGCCATGTCTAATCTATCGGGCATTATGGCACTATCCCCTGGCGGAATTGGACCTGAAATTGTATTGCCTCTCGTAAAAACGAAAGAAATTATTACGTTGAGCGACAATGTAATTAAACCTTTTTATCAACAAAAATCTCAAATAGCTATGTCGTTATTATTGAAAAAAATAACTAATAAAAACTTCAGAATTCATAAAGCTGAAGGTGCATTATTTCTTTGGCTTTGGTTTAAAGATTTACCTATTAGCTCGAATGAACTTTATAAGAGATTAAAAGAGAAAGGTTTGATTGTTGTTTCTGGGCATTATTTTTTCCCTGGACTTGATCAGGATTGGCAACATACACATGAATGTATTCGACTCAATTATGCACAAGAAAGTGATGTTGTTGAACGTGGTGTTGATATTTTAGCATCGGTTGTGAATGAGTTATATCAACAGAAATGATAATAAACTTTGGATAGGTTGTTTCACGTGAAACAACCTATAGCGACTTTTAAAGCAAAGAGTATTTTTAAAGGAAAGAATTAAAATATAAACTCAAATCAATAAACTCAAATCAAGGTGAAGACCAATTCACTAACCTTTTCTTTATAAATACTCTCTTCCTTTTTCCCTCTATTTCTTATTAATATTCTTAGTGTTTTAATTTTACTATCAATGAGTTTAATACTTCGCTGATTGTTTTAATGCTGGCACTTGATTGATTAATTTTTTGTAGATGTGTACTGACTTGATGAGTGTGCTTTTCAATCGTTTTCGTGTTTATTGCAACCTCATTAATAGTGATTGACTGCTGCTCTGTTGCGGTTGCTATAGTATTGTTATGTTCATATATACTATCAATAATATGGGAAACTGAATTTAGTTCTTCTTGTACTGATAAACTATGGTTTGCACAATCAATTGCTGCATTACTTTGTAATAACACCATCTCGTTTGCTTCAGTCGTTGTTGATAGTAAATGATCAATGATGGTTTGTATTTCTTTTGTGGAATGTGATGTTCTAATTGCTAAAGCACGTACTTCATCAGCTACTACAGCAAAGCCTCGGCCTTGCTCTCCTGCCCTAGCCGCTTCGATAGCTGCATTTAAAGCTAATAAGTTAGTTTGTTTAGATACGTTATTAATCACTTCTAATACATTATTAATAGAGGCAGTGTCGGCAGTTAATTTTGTTACTACTTTACTTAACGATAAAATATTATCAGATAGTTTTTGAGTTCTATTTACTTGTAACGCTAATGTTGTACTTGCCATATCAACTAGTTTAACGGCTTTATTTGTCTGCTGACAAGTTTCTGCTGCACTCTCGGTAACATCAGTAAATGAATTTGATAGAGCTAAAATGGAGTACGTTACTAACTCTGTTTGCTTTTGTTGCTGTTGACCGCTCTCTGCGGCTTGTAGAGTACGTTCTTGTAATAAGTTACTCTCTATTAAGGATTGTTCTGATTGTGCCTTTAAGGCACTTGTAAGGTCCATCAAATATCTTTGTAATTGCTCGCAACGGAGAGTCACTGAAGTGAATTCTGATAGTTGGCTTTTGATAGTGAATTTTTTACTAAAATTTCCCGTTGTTAATGCATCAAAAAATGGCAAAAGCTGGCGAATAAAATGTAAGCTTTTGAACTGTAGCCATGCAGATATTGTTAGGATCAAAATAAATATTAGTAACGTAAAGGTGCCAATTAATTTTACTTTTTTGGTTATTTCCTGTTTTTGTTGATCGACCACATTTGAATATAAGGTAAAACTTCGAACTAAATTATTTAAAGCGAGTGTTATTTGTTCTTGGCTGCTCACTATGGCCGTTAATATTTTAGTTGTGTTGGTTAGTTCTTTGGGATAACGCCTACTTAAACTGCTTAAATCATTAATGCTTTGCCTCGTTAAATCAACAGTCTCTGGCTCATCAAAACTAAATTCGTCGACTTCTTCTGTGGTATATAAAAGTAAACTAGGTAAAGCATCGAGTTGATCAATATTACTTTGAACTATTTCATTTTCTGTTAACAGTTGTTGTTTTGTTTGTGAATTATTTAGTTGTAAATAGCGTTGTCTTAATAACCCAATTTTTTGTAACTGTTGACTTAAAGTTAATAATTGTTGCAGATATTGTGTTTTAACTATCATGCTAACGTCGGATTTTTTAGTTAAAGCAATTAAATCAGATATTAGATCATGTCGTTCTACTTCGTTATTTATTAATAAAATTTCTGGATTTGCAGCCAATTTCCCTGCTGCTCTTGCCTGTTGAATCGCTTTCTGTAATTTTGTAATTAGTATAATGACTGAGTCTGATTGCCTTTGTTCAAGCCAGTCTATAGGTGTATCACGTAGTTTTTCTAGTTTATTACTTGCATCAAGTAATTTATTAGCATCACCTGAAGCAAGGTAATGTTGTAAAGAAAGTGTTACATCAGAGGCTAATTCCGATTTTATAGCATGGTAAGACTGATTGATTTGATATGGCTTATCCATCTCATGCCATGCCCATATTATAAAAGCACTGATGAGAATAAGTAATAAGGCAATACAACAAGAAATAAATTTTGTAAGTAAGTTAATTGACATTATGCGATGCTTATAAAAAAGTTAAAAGCAGAGCATACAACTTGAATATTGCAGTTATATTGCAAAAAATAACCATTTAGAGGTGTAAATGAGTTCACTAGAAAGTGTAGAGTTTATTTAGATATATTTATCAATGGCATAAAAAATCCAGCTGCTAGGCTGGATTTTTATATTCTTCAATTTTAACAACCTTTAAAAGTTGCTAATTATATGAAGCTTAGATATCAATATTTCCGACACGTAGTGCATTTTTCTCGATAAATGCACGACGAGGCTCAACATGGTCACCCATTAAGGTTGTAAATAATTGGTCCGCACCAACAGCATCATCAACCGTCACTTGAAGCATGTGACGCGTACTAGGATCCATCGTTGTTTCCCATAGTTGACTTGGGTTCATCTCTCCCAGACCTTTATATCGTTGAATATATAAACCACGTTTTGATTCATGCATTAACCAGTTTACTGCTTCAATAAAGTTTTCCACTGGTTTAGTACGTTCACCACGTTGAATATAAGCACCTTCTTCTAATAGGTTCTGTATTTCTACACCTAAAGCAACTAATGATTTGTATTCAATTGAACCAAAGAACTCTTCATCAAAAGTATAAATAGTATCAACACCATGTTTACGTACAGTAAACAAAATTTTGTTGGTTAATTCATCTTCTGACTTAACGACATTAGCTTTATAGATGGTCCCTTCTAAATCTTGGCGGTTTAACACCTCAATAATAGTTTCCATCCATGTTGTTACTTTATCTGCATTCACTAGATCTTCAGCTTTTAATTCAGGCTGATAGATCAGTTTATCCAATACAACATTTGGGTAACGACGTGTTAAGCGAACAATCGTTTCTTGTGCAGTACGATAACGTTCAATCATACCTTGTAAAAATAAGCCGGTGATACCAGGTGCATCAGCACTTACGTGTAAAGATGCGCCTTCCATTGCGAGAGCAGTTAAGTAAGCTTGTAACGCTGGATCATCTTTTAGGTATTGCTCTTGCTTGCCTTTTTTCACTTTATAAAGCGGTGGTTGAGCAATGTAAATGTAACCATTTTCAATTAACTCAGGCATTTGACGATAGAAGAACGTTAATAATAGCGTACGAATGTGAGAACCATCGACGTCGGCATCGGTCATGATGATGATGCGATGATAACGGGTTTTCTCTGGGTTATATTCGTCGCGGCCAATACCACAACCTAATGCTGTAATTAGCGTTGCTACTTCTTGTGAAGATAACATCTTATCAAAGCGTGCTTTTTCAACGTTAAGAATTTTACCCTTAAGCGGTAAAATAGCTTGGTTCTTACGAGATCGGCCTTGTTTCGCACTTCCGCCAGCCGAGTCCCCTTCCACTATATATAGTTCAGAAAGTGCAGGGTCTTTTTCTTGACAATCTGCCAATTTACCCGGTAAACCTGCTAGATCTAATGCGCCTTTACGACGAGTCATATCACGTGCTTTACGAGCTGCTTCACGTGCGCGTGCGGCATCAACAATTTTACCAACAATGATTTTTGCTTCCGTTGGGTTCTCTAGTAAGAACTCTTGCAAGCGTTCATTCATTGCACCTTCAACAATTGGTCTTACTTCAGATGACACTAAACGGTCTTTTGTTTGTGAAGAGAATTTTGGATCGGGCACTTTAACAGAAATAACCGCTGTTAAACCTTCACGTGAATCACCACCTTCAGTCGAGGTTTTGTTCTTATTGTTTTTAACTTTTGCTAGTTCTTTCTCAATGTACGAGTTTAAGGTACGCGTTAATGCACCGCGGAAACCCGTTAAGTGAGAACCACCATCACGTTGAGGAATATTGTTGGTGAAACAGTAAATATTTTCTTGGAAACCATCATTCCATTGCATTGCAACTTCAACTGCAGTGCCATCTTCATGTTCTGTATTAAAGTGGAATATTTTATTATGTACTGGTGTTTTGTTCTTATTTAAATATTCAACAAAAGCGTGTATACCACCTTCATAATGGAAATGATCTGCTTTATCTTCTTCACGTTTATCTATTAATTTAATAGATACACCAGAATTCAAAAATGATAATTCACGTAAGCGTTTAGCTAAAATGTCATATTGAAATGTCACATTTGAGAAGGTCGATGGGCTAGGCCAAAAACGAATCTCTGTACCGGTTTGATCTGTATCACCGATAACTGCGATTGGCGCTTCTGGCTCACCTTTTGCGTAAGTTTGTTGGTGAATATTACCGCTACGCTTAACCGTCAAACGTAGTTTGTCAGATAATGCATTTACTACTGATACACCTACACCGTGTAATCCACCCGATACTTTATAAGAGTTATCATCGAATTTACCACCGGCGTGTAACACGGTCATTATTACTTCAGCTGCAGAAACACCTTCTTCTTCGTGCATATCAACTGGAATACCACGGCCATCATCACGTACTGATACGCTGCCGTCAGTATGGATAGTACAAATAATATCGCTACAGTGGCCTGCTAGAGCTTCATCGATTGAGTTATCTAATACCTCAAAAACCATGTGGTGTAGACCCGTACCGTCATCGGTATCACCGATATACATGCCAGGGCGTTTGCGAACCGCATCTAACCCTTTTAGTACTTTAATACTTGACGAATCATAACTATTCTCAGCCATAAAACTTTCACCTTTCTACTGTAATTTTACCCTGTTTCACGTGAAACAGAGTGCGTTCTTGCGTAAATAAATCTCCGATGCTCTGCGCTGAAATAGCGCTAATAAACACCTGAGCATCGGACTCTATAATATGTTTTGCTAATAGTGTTTGCTTGTTGCTATCGAGTTCAGAACTGAAGTCATCAATTAAAAAAACACACTGCTTATTGTCGATGGAATTTAAAAACAACCCTTGTGCTAAACGTAATGCATAAACAAGTAGCTTTAACTGCCCTCTCGATAGAACATCAGAAACAGGTAAGTTATTGATTTTTAATTTTAAATCCGCCTTTTGGGGACCAATACTTGTATAACCTAATTGCTTATCTCGATGAAAATTGTCGGATAAATATTGTGCTAACGGCTTATTGTTTTTGTCCCAACCACAAAAAAATTGACTTTTGATAGTAAACTCGGGCAGAAAATCTGCAATAGTTTGTACTATTAAAGGCTCTAATTTCGCAAAGTAATCGGCTCTCTGTGCGCTTATTTGCTCACTCAAGACACAAAGTTCATTATCCCATACTTGAAGCTCTTTGTAAGCGTTACATTGCTTTAAAGCGGCATTCCTTTGTTTTAAAAGTCGCTTTATGCGAGACCAGTTACTATAAAACAAAGGATCATGATAAAAAACGCCCCAATCTAAATAAGCACGGCGATTTTTAGGACTTCCTGATAATAAAGAATAGCTTTCAGGCGTGATTAATTGCATCGGAATGTATTGTGTTAATGACGCTAACTTCTTAACTATCTGACCATCGATTTTAAGGGTAGTTTCACCGCCTCTCGACTTTTGTAAACCGATTGGAAAAACGCGCTGCTGGAAATTGATTTCGCTATAAAGTGTAAAATGAGCTTGGTCGTGTTGAATAACTCTATTGGTTAAATGAGTTCGAAAAGAACGGCCTAATCCAAGTAGGTAGATAGCTTCCAGTAATGACGATTTGCCACTACCATTTTCACCAACAATTAAATTAATTTTGCAGTCAAAGATGAGTGTAGCGGAGTCGATATTACGGAATTGGTTAATGATTAATTTCTGTAATGACATTAATCAATTCCTTAAATAAAACGTGATAGGTGCAATTGTTAATCGTTAAAGGCGCATTGGCATTAATACGTATAGTGAGTCATCACTATCAAGAGATTCTATCAAAGCACTGTGATCAGATGTACTGAAGGTGATTTTTACTTGTTCGCTTTTCAAGGTGTTTAATACATCCAATACATAACTTACATTAAAACCTATTTCTAACTCTGCAGAATGATAATCTACATCGATATACTCTTCTGCTTCTTCTCGTTCTGGATTATTGGCGGTAATTTTTAATAAGTTTTCAGATAGTGTTAAGCGCACGCCGCGGAATTTTTCATTGGATAAAATGGCTGCGCGAGTGAAAGCTTGTTTTAGCGTTTCACGACTAGATATTAATTCTTTATCACCATTTCGCGGAATAACACGTCGGTAATCAGGAAAACGTCCATCGACTAATTTAGTGGTGAATACAAATCCATCAATCACAGCACGTAAGTTGTTTTTACCTAATTGAATGGTAACGTTAGCTTGCTCTTTATCTAATAGCTTAACCAGTTCTAAGACCCCTTTTCGAGGCACAATAACGGATTGCTCTTCAATCGCTTGGTCAATATTAATAGAACAGGATGCTAAGCGATGCCCATCAGTAGAAACACTACGTAAAGTATTACCTGACACTTCAAAGAACATACCATTCAAGTAATAACGGACATCTTGGCTAGCCATTGCAAACTGCGTGAATTCAATGAGCTTTTTAAATTCATTTTGCGGTACGGTTAATTCGATCAAACTTTGCCATGTTTCAATATTTGGAAAGTCAATCGAAGGTAAGGTTGAAAGTAAATAACGGCTTCGACCAGATCGAACGGTTACCCGTTCATTTTTTACTTCAAAAGTGACTTCACAGGGATCGGCTAATCCGCGACAAATATCTAATAATTTACGCGCTGGTACAGTAATTGCTCCATCTTCAGATGCTAGATCTAATGGAATTTGTGCCATTAATTCTACTTCTAAATCTGTACCCGTTAGGTTTAAAAAGTTATCTTTTACTTCAATCAGTATGTTACCCATAATAGGTAAAGCTGGGCGCCCGCCCGCAACTGAGCCGACTACTAATTGTAGTGGGCGTAATAAAACTTCACGAGAGATAGTAAATTTCATCAGATAACCTTTTCTTACATGGATAATGTGCGGATAAGTATTTTGTAGTCTTCTTGAATATCATTATTTTCACGACGCAATTCTTCTACTTTGCGGCAAGCATGCAATACCGTGGTATGGTCTCGACCGCCAAATGCTTCACCAATTTCAGGTAAGCTATGTTGGGTTAACTCTTTTGCTAATGCCATGGCTATTTGACGTGGACGAGCGACCGTACGAGTACGACGTTTTGAGGACATATCAGAAATTTTTATACGATAGTGCTCAGCGACGACTTTTTGAATGTTATCAACCGTAGTTTGTTTGGTATGAACTGCTAACATATCACGCAGTGCATCTTGTACTAGCGGAATAGTAATATCCTGCCCTGTAAATTGTGCTTTTGCTGAAATATTCGCAATCGCTCCTTCTAAAACACGTACATCGGTAATAGTTAATCGTTTTGCGATAAAGAAGGCCACATCATCGGGTAAATGTAAACCACGCTCTTCCGCTTTAGTAATTAAGATTGCAACACGCGTTTCTAATTCTGGCGGATCAATTGGAATTGATAATCCCCAACCAAAACGTGTACGCAGTCGTTCATCAATCCCTTCAATTTCTTTAGGGAAACGGTCACTGGTTAAAATTACTTGTTGATGCGCATCTAACATTGAGTTAAATGTTTGGAATAATACTTCTTGAGATCGGTCTTTACCTGCGAAGAAATGAATATCATCGATTAATAGTGCATCTAACGACGCGTAATATTCTTTAAATTGCTCAATGGTATTATTACGGATTGAATTGATCATATCTTGAACAAAACGTTCTGAACGAATATACACAACTTTGCTGTCAGGATTTTCTGCCACAATGGCATTACCCACGGCATGTAATAAATGTGTTTTACCTAAACCTGGATGTGCATATAAAAATAATGGGTTATAAACATCACCAGGATTTTCTGCAATTTGTTGTGTTGTTGCAATTGCAAAATTATTAGATTTACCTTCAACAAAGTTATCAAATGTATATTTTTTAATTAAATTGCTTTTATGCGCAACAGTTGGTGACTTTGACTCACCTTCCCACGGTTGGTTAGTATTTAAAACAGGCGCTGCTTTTTGTGCCGCTGGTTTATTAGCTGCAGCATTTGCAGTACCGACTAATAAACGTATCTTTATAGTTTGATTGGCATCTATTGCGTGGATTAATGTTTGTAATTTAGTCTCAATGATATCCATATACTTTTCACGTACCCACTCACTGGTATATTTATTTGGTGAGTATAATGACAGTACATTATTATCATATTCTGCCTGTAGAGGACGTAACCAAGTGCTAAAGTCTCCTGCTGATAGCTCATCTTTTAATTGTGCTAAACATTCTTGCCAAATAGCGAGGGACATCGTCGAACTCCAGTAGATACATTAGGGCGGATAATTCTACCGACAAGAGCGGCATTACGCCATAAGATCTGTTAACAAAAAGAAAAAAAAGATCCTTGTATTTTGTTGCATTCAATGTTTAAAGCATCCACAAGCATGTAACTAGGTGGCATCTGGCATCTCGTACTTTATCCACAACAAGATAGTTTAGCCATTCAGAAATAAAGCTTGACAAGATCGCGGAAGATCCTTGCTAATTAGCGCTGCTTATATATAATCTTGCCACCCTAACTTTTGAGTTTGGCTCGTAGAGATAATTTATCTTCTTAGTATCAATTTCTAAGGAGTATGAATTTAATCTGCCAGAAAGAAGCATCTCTGATTGACTTTTAGTCGATCAATCAATAGAATTCGCTCTCTTTTTAATCGGCTAATGCTTTTAATTATTCTTGCCTGGTTACTTTTCGAAGTAATTAAGCTTATTTTTTAAAAAAACTAGCTACTGTACAGTACTTAACAATAAGTGGAAAAGAGCATGAAACGTACTTTTCAACCAAGCAACATCAAGCGTAAGCGTTCACACGGTTTTAGAACTCGTATGGCGACTAAGAACGGTCGTGCCGTATTAGCTCGTCGTCGTGCTAAAGGCCGCGCTAGCTTAAGCGCATAATTTACCAGACGTGGTGAATTATTCGTTTTCTCGGGAGTTACGTTTGTTAACTCCCGAAGATTTTCAACCTGTATTTAAAAATGCTATTCCGGCAGTATCTCCACACTTAACTCTTCTTGCTAGAAAAAATACCCTAGAACACCCTCGTATTGGTATGGCTATTCCTAAAAAGCACATTAAACATGCTGTAGGACGTAATCGTATCCGTCGCATTGTAAGAGATCATTTCCGCCTTCAACAACATGAGCTTCCAAACATCGATATCGTCGTCGTTGCCAAAGCTGGTATTGCTGATTTATCAAATCAAGAACTTCATAAAGTATTGGATAAGTTATGGCGAAAATTAGTGCAGCGTTGCAATGGATAGCAATTAAATGTATTCGTGGTTATCAGTTAGTTATTAGTCCTATGATTGGACCTCGTTGCCGATTTACGCCAACTTGTTCACATTATGCGATAGAAGCAATTAAGAGTCATGGTATGATAAAAGGATGTTGGCTAGCGGCTTGTCGTCTTGTAAAATGCCATCCTTTTCATGAAGGAGGATATGATCCTGTACCTCCTTGTTGCGCTACTAAAAATAAACCTAAACCTTAGAGATAAAATACGTTATGGAATCACAACGCAATTTACTTTTCCTCGCACTCTTGTTTGTTAGCTTCTTGCTATATCAAGCCTGGGTTGTTGAGCAAAACCCTCAGCCAATTGCTGCTGCGCAAACGACTGAACAAAGCACTACAACACAATCATCAGTTCCATCGACTAGTAATCATAGTGCTGATATACCAACTTCATCAGATGATACTGCTTCTGTACAAGTACCAACACAAGCATCAACTAACGCGATTGCTGTTTTAGCTAACGATCAATTACGTTTAGAAATTACTTTAGTAGGTGGTGATGTCATTGTTGCTGATTTAATCGGTCATGATGATTCATTAGATTCAGGTGTACCATTCCGTTTATTAGAAAATGATAATGGCTTTACCTACATCGCGCAAAGCGGTCTAATTGGAAAGCAAGGCCCGGATGCAAATCCTAAAGGACGCCCTTTCTATAGCGTTGATAAGACTGAAAATGTTATCTCTGAAGGCCAAGACTCGGTTTCTACTGCATTACGCTATGTAGATCAAGCTGGTAACGTATTTATTAAAACGTTCACATTAAACCGTGGCGAATTCAATGTACATGTAGATTATACTATTGAAAATAAATCAGATAGTGAAATCAATGTTCAGTTATACGGGCAGTTAAAAGAATCATTAGAAGAGCATTCTACAAATCTAATGATGCCGGTTTATCGTGGTGGTGCTTACTCCACAACTGATACTAAATACAGTAAATACAAATATGACGAAATGGTTGAACGTAACCTGAACAAATCAACTGAAGGTGGTTGGGTTGCAATGTTACAGCACTATTTTGTTTCTGCTTGGATCCCGTCTCCAACAGACAATAATTTGTTGTACAGTAATGTTATCCAGAATAAAGATGCGGCCATTGGTTTTAAATCTCCAATTAAAACTATCGCACCTAACAGCACTGAAAAATTTGCTACTAACCTTTGGATAGGTCCTAAATTACAAGAAGAAATGGCACAAGTTGGTGAGAACTTAGACTTAACTGTAGATTACGGTTGGTTATGGTGGCTTGCACAACCGTTATTTAAATTGTTGTTATTCTTCCAAGGTATTGTTGGTAACTGGGGTGTGGCAATTATTTTGATCACCTTTACAGTTAAAGGTGTGTTATACCCACTGACTAAAGCGCAATATACGTCAATGGCTAAAATGCGTTTACTACAACCTAAAATCCAAGCATTACGTGATCGTTACGGTGAAGACCGTCAAAAAGTATCAAAAGCAATGATGGAAATGTATAAAGAAGAGAAAGTGAACCCATTAGGCGGTTGTTTCCCTATCTTATTACAAATGCCAATATTCATCGCTTTATACTGGTCATTAATGGAAGCGGTTGAATTACGCCATGCACCATTTATGTTCTGGATCCAAGATTTGTCAGTACAAGACCCGTTCTACATACTGCCAATTCTAATGGGTGTAAGTATGTTCTTCATTCAAAAAATGTCTCCTGCTACGGTTCAAGACCCAATGCAGCAGAAAATAATGAAGTTTATGCCTGTTGTCTTTACTTTCTTCTTCTTGTGGTTCCCTGCAGGTCTAGTACTTTACTGGCTAATGAGTAACATCGTGACATTAGTACAGCAAACTATTATTTACCGTCAGTTTGAAAAGCAAGGTTTAGGACATAAAAAATAGTTTAACTATTTAGCTTTTGCATAAAGCATCATAAATAATTATATTATTTAATCATTGAGAAAAGGCGACTATAATAGTCGCCTTTTTTATTGCCTTTATTTTTAGGAACAGAACATGATAAAAGCGACTGATACTATTGTTGCACAAGCAACTGCACCTGGCCGTGGCGGCGTTGGCATTGTGCGTGTTTCTGGGCCTGATGCAGAAGCGGTTGCACAGATTATTTTAGGTAAATTACCTAAAGTGCGTTACGCGGAATATCTACCTTTTCACGATCAAAATAATGAAGTTCTAGATCAAGGCATTGCATTATTATTTAAAGGGCCAAATTCATTCACAGGCGAAGATGTGCTGGAGCTACAAGGACATGGCGGCCCTATTGTGATGGATATGCTGATCAAAGCTATTTTAACCATTAAAAACCTTCGTAGCGCTAACCCAGGAGAGTTCTCTGAACGTGCATTTATGAATGATAAGCTAGATTTAGCCCAAGCAGAGGCTATTTCCGACTTAATTGAAGCTAGCTCAGAGCAAGCCGCTAAAAGTGCGCTGCATTCACTGCAGGGTGAATTTTCCAATAAAGTAAATGAACTGGTTGAAAGCCTTATCTATTTGCGCATTTATGTGGAAGCTTCCATTGATTTTCCCGAAGAGGAAGTTGATTTTTTAAGTGATGGAAAAATTGCTAGCGATTTATACAAAATTATAGACAACCTAAGCGCCGTTAAAGAACAAGCTAAGCAAGGTGCTATTTTACGTGATGGAATGAAGGTGGTGATTGCTGGGCGACCTAATGCTGGTAAATCAAGCCTATTAAATACCTTAGTGGGCAAAGAAAGTGCAATTGTGACAGATATTGCCGGTACAACACGAGACGTGATGCGAGAGCATATTCATATCGATGGTATGCCATTGCATATAATTGACACTGCTGGCTTGCGTGAAGGTGCTGATGAAGTGGAACGTATCGGTATTGAACGAGCGTGGACTGAAATTAATAATGCCGATCGTATTTTGTTTATGCTGGATGCCACCACTACAGACGCAGAGGATCCACGCGAAATCTGGCCTGACTTTATTGATCGTTTACCGAATAATGTAGGCTTAACCGTGGTGCGCAATAAAGCCGATCTAACAGGTGAAACATTGGTCACAACAGAGCATGATAATCATCCTGTTTACCGTATTTCGGCTAAAACTGGTTTGGGTGTCGATGATTTAAAACAACACCTTAAAGATATTATGGGGTATCAAGGTAATACTGAAGGTGGGTTTATGGCAAGAAGACGCCATTTAGAAGCCATTGACCGAGCTGAACAACATTTATTAGAAGGTAAAGTGCAGCTTGAAGAATACCAAGCCGGTGAATTATTAGCAGAAGAGTTACGTTTAACACAGCAACATTTAAGCGAAATCACAGGGGAATTTACTTCTGATGATTTATTAGGACGTATTTTTTCTAGTTTCTGTATCGGTAAATAAAGGTTTAAAATCTATTTTATTAAACCGCCTATCTGGCGGTTTTTTTATCTTAAAATTTTAACGCCTTGAAGTAAGACAAATACTCGCGACATGATTCTAACAAGCCTAAATATTATTTAAAATAAATTGAACTTTTTTAAAAATCATTAATATTAGTAATATTTTTGTCATACAAAATCCCTAGACTGCTTCTCCGTGAACAGCACTTAGCTGTTGAACAAAAATTATATTCCTTAGATATTATTTTAAATAAAACACGGATGAATCATGAAAAAAACATTATTAGCAACAGCAATTCTAGCAACCGTAGTGTCAGCAACGGCAAACTCTGCAACAGTATATGATAAAGACGGTACAACGCTAAAAGTAGGTGGTCGTGCTGAAGTACGTGCTGAGTTTATTGATAATGATGAAGGCTCGATTACTGATGAAAGTCGCGCTCGCATTAACTTTGGTGGTGAAACTAAAATTTCAGAATCATTAACAGGTTTTGGTTTCATGGAATATGAGATTAAACCAGGTGAAGAAGCTAAAAACCGTTATTTATTCGCTGGTTTCGCAACTGAATTTGGTAAATTTTCTTACGGTCGTCAAGATACAGCGAATGTACAAGTATCTGACATGACTGATATTGCTTCTTATCATTCCGGTATTCAGCAAGTATTTGATGCTTCATCGGATAAAGAAGATAATACTTTTCTTTACTCGAACAAGTTAACGGATCAATTAACGCTACAAGCTAACTATACGGCGAGTGATGTTGATGATAGTGATTCATATGCTATCTCTGGTCTGTATGAGTTCGATTTTGGTTTAGCGCTTGCTGCTTCTTACACTGATACAGAAGCAGACCAAAACCAAGCAACATTAGGTGCTGCATATACACTAGATAATCTATATGTTGCTGTTACCTACGCGATGGGGGATATTGATGCTGATAATGATTTCAGATCGATAGAAGCAGCCGTTCAATATAAATTTACCAAAGAGTTTCGCATGATAGGTATTATTGGGCAGGCAGAAGAAGCGGATGTAGATACAGAAGACTTTTACGCAATAGAAGCACAATACCGATTTAATAAATCCATCCGAACTTATGTTTCCTACGCACTCAACAACCTCGATGACAGTGACGATTCATTAATTGCAGGTGTTCGTTATAATTTTTAATGACAACTACAACAGCATTCATAAACAATCTCGGCACTGCCGAGATTGTTTTATTTTAAGGAGGATTGCAATCTGTGTAGCAATACTATTTTTTTACTAATTATACCAATCTAAGAAATTATCTAGTCATTTATGCTTGTTAAAATGAATCCTAGATTCGTTGTTGATTTTGTAATGAGAATAACTAGTTGCTGCAATCAGTGCCTTGCTATCATTCATTTTCCCTAACGCCTAAATAGACCATTTATTTATCCAGATAAGTATTAAAAAGAGTATTTCTGTTTTTCATTCAGTATTAATAGCTAGCGATTATTCAAACATCCCCTTGGTGCTACTTTTTCTCTCTTCGTGATTGTTCATTTAATTCGGTCGAATATATAACGGGACAATCAAATACTCCACATTACTTAGCTTTACTGTTTTTCTTCTATTATTTTTTTGTGAGACATTGACCATTGCAAGTAGGGGAAATAGCACTATTTATTAGGTTTATTTAGCTAGTCATACAAATAAATATAACGTTAAGATGTTGATTTTTAAGTGTTTGATTATTTTCTGTTCGTGTAAGCCAATAATTAATGCAAATAAAACTGCAATTATTAATTAACAAAGACGTAATATTCATCTCGCAAACGGGAAGTTGATTTACAGGATGTAGACATCAAACCATCGCATTGTCAGGATGACAATTGGACCTCTCAGGATGAGAGTTTATAAAACAGGATGTTTTATAGTCATGGAAGAAAAGGACACTCTAGGATAGAGTTTTTAGTATCTACTAGGATTGTGGATATTAAGTCAAGATGACAAAGAAGGACACCTCCTAAGGAAAGGGAGATGATGGATAAACAGGATGTTATCTAATACGGATGTTACAAGGACGAGCCCAAAGGAGTTGGGAAGTGGACGCCTAGTATGGCATGGTCAAAAGGATGTAACGCATGGAGCATCAACTATCACGGATTCGATAGAGAGACTAAATTAAGGGCAGCTTCGGCTGCCCTTTCCTTTTTCTGCTTTTTAATTCACGCTAACTGGCTTTTCAAGCTATCTTCTAATAACTCATACTTAAATTTAAACCCTGCTTTTATCAATTTTGTTGGTCGAACATTAGTGCTCGATAATAATAATTCTTCTCCCATTTGTGCAAATAAAATCTTTACCATCAATGCTGGTAATGGAAATATACAAGGTCGTTTTAAAGTGTTGGCCAATATGACTGAAAAAGTTTGGTTATCAACGGGGTTTGGAGCAACTAGATTAACAGGCCCTGACAAAGAATGATGTTGCATAATAAATAAAATGGCATTCAACTCGTCTTGTAAGTCTATCCAGCTCATCATTTGTTTACCACTACCTATTCTCCCTCCCACTCCCATTTTAAAAGGTGTTAGCATTTTAGCTAATGCTCCGTCTTTTTTACTCAAAACGATACCAGTACGTATATTAACAACACGAGTCTTAGTTTGATCGACTTGTTGACTAACACATTCCCATTGTGATGCTAATTGGCTGACAAAGTCGGTACCTTTAACTGATTCCTCATCGACGGGTTGTTGACCACTATTACCGTAAAATCCAATCGCAGAAGCACAAATAAATAAGGTGGGAGGTGTGGCAGAATTATTGATGTAATCGACCATTAACTGAGTTGATTGTAAGCGGCTTTTGCTTATTTTTTCTTTAACTTTATCGGTCCAACGTGACTTCGCTATATTCTCTCCAGCTAAATGAATAATGATGTCTGGATTAGGGTGTCCGTTTAGCTGTATTTCTTGGGCTTGAATATTCCAATAAGGTGAAGAGGTATTAGGAGTACGAGTTAAGGTATAAACATTGTAACCATGAGAGTTTAAAAGCGATACTAATGAACTACCGATTAAACCTGATGAGCCAGTGATCAGTACATTTTTTTTATTTTCAGTTACTTTACTCATAGTCACTCCTTAATCTTATTAGGACTACATACGTTAGTAATGATAAAATGGATCTTTATTTTTTAGATGAACCAGAATTATGCTGTTAATGATCGATAATTATGACTCCTTTACTTATAACTTAGTTCAGTATTTTGGTGAGCTACAGCAGAAAGTGATCATTAAACGCAATGACCAAATTAGTTTACAGGAAATTGCTGACCTAAACCCTGAGCATATCGTTATTTCCCCAGGGCCTTGTACACCTCATGAAGCGGGAGTGTCGTTAGCAACCATTGAGCGTTTTGCAGGGCAAATTCCAATCCTAGGGGTGTGTTTAGGGCATCAAAGTATTGCGCAGGTTTTTGGCGCTAATGTGATTCGAGCCAATAAAGTAATGCATGGTAAGAATTCATTGATAAATCATGATAATAAAGGTGTTTTTACAGGTTTGAATAATCCATTAAATGTCACTCGCTACCATAGCTTAATTGTGCAGGAAGGGAGTTTGCCCGCTTGTTTTGATGTTTCTGCAAGAGTTATCCAGAGTCAGGAAATTATGGCGATTCGTCATAAAGAGTTTGCCTTAGAGGGGGTACAATTCCATCCTGAAAGTATTCGATCTGAGCAAGGTTTAATGCTGCTTAATAATTTTATTAATCAAGATCTTGGATTGTCAAAATAAGTGCGTATATTAACCATTTATTAGGTCATTTTATTCATGTTTTAGCCAGTTAAAGGAACTCTTTATGTCAAACACTCACATTACACGTTCGCTATTTGATCAAGTTATGGTGCCAAACTATGCTCCGTTAGAAATGATCCCTGTGCGCGGTGAAGGTTCGCGAGTGTGGGATCAACAAGATAATGAATATATTGATTTAACTGGTGGTATCGCTGTTAATGCTTTAGGTCATGCCCACCCTGAATTGATACAAGCTTTGACTGAGCAAGCGAAAAAGTTATGGCATGTCAGTAATATATATACAAATGAGCCAGCGCTAAGCTTGGCACAAAAATTAGTGGATAATACGTTTGCCGAAAAGGTGTTTTTTGCAAACTCCGGTGCTGAAGCGAATGAAGCTGCATTAAAATTGGCTCGTCGAGTTGCATTTGATAAATATGGCATAGATAAAACTGAAATCATCGCTTTTTACCAAGGTTTTCATGGTCGTACATTCTTTACCGTTACTGCTGGTGGACAAGCCTCTTATTCCGATGGTTTTGGTCCTAAACCTGCCGCTATTACGCACCTTGAATACAATGATATAAATGCACTTGAAAAAGTCATTTCAGATAAAACTTGTGCGGTTATTTTAGAGCCATTACAAGGTGAAGGTGGTGTTTTACCGATCACGCCTGAATTTGCACAAGGGGTAAGAGCATTGTGTGATAAACATAATGCGTTAATGATTTTTGATGAAGTGCAAACAGGTATGGGTAGAACTGGTAACTTGTTTGCTTATATGGGGTTAGGTGTCACTCCTGATGTATTGACGTCAGCTAAAGCACTGGGCTCAGGCTTTCCTATAGCAGCAATGCTAACTAAAACCTGTTATGCAGAACACTTAACCGCTGGTACTCATGGTACAACATTTGGTGGTAATCCACTTGCTTGTGCCGTTGCCGGCAAGGCCTTTGACCTTATTAACACAGAAACAATGTTAACGGGTGTAAAACACAAAGAAAAACTAATACGTCAACACCTACAAGCCATTAACGATGAGTTTTCTATCTTTAAAGAAGTTCGTGGTGCAGGTTTATTGTTAGGTGCCGTATTAAATGAACAATATCAAGATCAAGCTAAAGTTTTCTTTTTAGAGGCTGCTAAGCAAGGTCTACTTATTTTAGTGGCGGGGGCAAATGTACTGCGTTTTGTACCAGCTTTAAATATTTCAGATGACTTAATCGAGCAAGCAATGCTGAAATTAAAACAAGCAGTAAAAAATATCGTCAATAAAGATACTTAAGAGCAAAGTTGTCATTCTGTAAATGAATGACGTTTTGCTTCAATTAGATTTAAAAACTGGGAGCTCATAAGATGAGACGCGAATTAGCAATAGAATTTTCTCGAGTAACGGAAGCGGCAGCATTAGCAGGATACAAATGGTTAGGCCGAGGTGATAAAAACACCGCTGATGGTGCTGCTGTAGAGGCGATGCGCCTTATATTTAACCAAATAGATATTGACGGTGAAATTGTTATTGGTGAAGGCGAAATCGATGAAGCGCCAATGTTATATATTGGTGAACATGTGGGGACTGGTGTAGGTGATGCGGTTGATATTGCTGTAGATCCGATTGAAGGCACTCGAATGACTGCAATGGGACAATCAAACGCATTGGCAGTACTTGCCGTTGGTGAAAAGGGTAGCTTCTTACGTGCACCAGATATGTATATGGAAAAGCTTATTGTTGGTCCTAATGCTAAAGATGCGATTGATTTAGAGCGCTCACTAGAGCAAAACTTAAAAGCGATTGCATTTGCCCTAGGTAAATCATTATCTGAATTGACCGTCGCTACGTTAGCAAAACCACGCCATGATCGTATCATTAAAGATATGCAGGGTATGGGTGTACGTGTATTCGCGATTCCTGATGGTGATGTAGCTATCTCTGTATTGGCTTGTATGCCAGATAATCAAGTTGATGTGTTGTATTGTATTGGCGGAGCCCCTGAAGGTGTTATTTCAGCGGCTGTAGTACGTGCTCTGGATGGTAATATGCAAGCACGCCTTATTCCTCGTCCAATGGTCAAAGAGCCGACAGAAGAGAATATTCGCATTGGTAAAGAAGAAGTTGCTCGTTGTGAAGCTGTAGGCATTGAAGTTAATAAAGTATTAAAACTTGAAGACTTAGTGAAAAATGATAACGTTATTTTCTCGGCAACGGGTATTACTAAAGGCGATTTAGTAGAAGGTGTTTCTGTTAACGGACGTTTAGCGACGACTGAAACATTATTGGTACGTGGTAAATCACGTACAGTGCGCCGTATTCATTCAACACATTATTTAGACCGTAAAGATCCAAACTTAAAAGATATTATCCTTTAACGGTTTGTTGCTTAATAAAAAAGGCGCCTAGTGCGCTTTTTTTGTATCTATAATATTTATAATAAATATCATTTTCGTAACTTAACCTGGCTCACTTGATGATTAATCGATTTTTTTAGAATTAAATTAGCTCGGTCACGGGTGGGGCGAATATTTTCTTCTAAATTAATCCCGTTAATTTCATCCCAAATTTTAGCTGCTATTGCGATCGCTTCTCGCTCAGTCATTTTTGAATAACTATGAAAATAAGCATTGGGATCAGTAAATGCACCTTCTCTAAATTTCAGAAAACGTTGAATATACCAAGTTTTTAAGAGCTCTGTATCAGCATCAACGAAGATAGAAAAATCAACAAAATCAGAGACAAATACTCGATGAGATTGTTCTGGATCGTTTAATGCCGCAGTTTGTAATACATTCAAACCCTCTAAAATAACAATATCAGGCTGTTCAAATTGCAATGACTGATCCGGAATAATATCGTAGGTTAAGTGTGAATAAATCGGTGCAGTTATTTTCTTTTTACCCGATTTAATCGCTGAGACAAATTCGATTAACGCTTTAATATCAAAGCTTTCAGGAAATCCTTTACGATGCATTAAATTACGAGCCACTAAATCTTTATTAGGGCGTAAAAAACCATCAGTTGTTACGAGGGCAACTTTAGGATGCTCTGGCCAACGTGATAATAAGGCCTGTAAAATACGTGCCGAAGTACTTTTTCCAACGGCAACACTCCCAGCAATACCGATAATATAAGGTACTTTTTCATTATGCGCATCAAGGAATTTATCACGTACAGTATGTCGATATTGGCGTGCACCCACATATAAGTTTAATAAACGAGAAAGTGGTAAATAGATATCTATCACTTCCTGCATTGATAAGGACTCATTGATACCTTGTAATTGGGTGATATCCTCTTCTGACAGCGTTAATTTAACATTGTCTCGTAAATGCGCCCATTCATTACGCTCAAAGTGCATATAAGCGCTAAGCAAGCTTTGTTGGTTGAATGCCGCATGATTACTCATTAGGTACTGCGCTTGTTTCTTCGAAATAAATTGATTTGCTGTTACCAATTGGGTCATCGGCATAAAGGTGGTATTGCCCTGCAGGCTTAATTAGTAACTCAAATAGATTAACCAGTGCCTCTTGAGACTCTTCAATATTAGCTTGTTCATGTAGGCGTTTAAGAGCTGTATCAAAATTACTTTTTACCCAACAACTATAATCATAGAGATCTAAATACGCCTCTTGTAATAGATAAACACCTTCGATCAAGATGATATCTATATTATTAAAGTTATAATCTACTTTACGCGGGCATTCTGCATCGTCTAAGTTGACTGATGTTTTAATGCTACCAAATAATTTCAAAGGTAGTACTAACTCTTCAAACATCTCGTCAAAGCGATAAGCATTTAAATAATATTCTTCGGGGCTGTTCATGACGTTAAAGCGAATGCTTTTACTCGCTTCCCAATCATCAGTATGAATAACCGCTACATTTAAACCATCTAATCTTAGGGCTGCGGCTATTTTTTCGGTTAATGCACGTTTGCCACTGCCTTCGATACCACTAATAGCAACAACTTGTGCTTTGGTGGATTCTTTATGGTTGTGTAGTTCTTTAATAGCACTTTTCATTTGTGCCGCATTATTAAACATGGTTTTCAACGATCATCTCCCTATCTAGACGGCGCTATTATGCCACAAAAATGAAAAAAGCCACTAAAGTGGCTTTTAATTTTAGATAAGGATACTTTAGTGCCTGATTTAATCAGTTTTTTTAGTTAAAAATGTCACTAATTCAACGAACTCAGCAGTGCTTCTCACTGATCCTGTATTTACTTTATATTTACCATTAACAATCAGTGTTGGTACACCGCGAACTTTAAAGTTTTCAGTATTACGCTTCATTTGTGAAGCAAGGCCATTAACAGGGAAGCTAGCTAAAGCGCCTTTTGCTTCCTCTTCAGACACACCGGCTTTATCAAAAATAGCTAGGATATCTTTTTCACCATTAATAGGTTTACGTTGTGTATGTATTTGATCAAAGATAATACTAGTCACTTCTTCTTTAACATCTAATAGATCAGCTGCAGCGAAGGCTTTAGTTACTTCTGGACCCATGTTACCACCTAAGAAGTTAACGTGATTTTTCTTAACCGCTACATCAGCTGGTAATTCGCTTTGTAATGTTTTCATTAGGGGTTCAAATTTAAAACAATGTGGGCAATAAAAAGAGAAAAACTCTAAAACTTCAGGCTTTTCTGTGGCTGTTTGTTTAATAACATCATAATGCGTGCCTTCTTTGAAATCAGCCGCGTTTACACTTAACGGTAATAAGAATAAGCCGATTAATAGAGCAAAAACCTTTTTCATATTTGTTCCTTTATTGTATTTAGAGTCGTAATTAGTATTTATTATTTTTAATTAGTACTGTGGTTGAAGTGTTAAAGGTGCTTCATCCAATAATAATAACTGTTGTTGCAAGGATTGTAGCAAGTCTTTCCAGTATTGGTCAGTTATAAACCATGGAAAGTTTCGAGAAAATGCCGGATCTGCCCACCTATTGTTGATCCAGCTCACATAATTGATGATGCGCATTGTGCGTAACGCCTCAATATACGGCAATTGTTTGGTATCGAAGTCAAATTCTTCTTGGTATCCTTCTAAAATCATTGATAACTGTAGTTGTTGTTCACTACGGTCTCCATTTAGTAACATCCAAATATCTTGTATTGCAGGGCCCATTTTACAATCATCAAAGTCGACCCAATAAGGCAGATCTTCTTTTAGCAATATATTACTCGCATGTGCATCACCATGAACGGCAATCAATTTTAATTTAGTAGGATTAGTCGCTTTTATTTTTTGTTGAATTTGCTCAATGACAGTGAAAAGAGGGGATTTAACAGTATTCGGTATATATTCACAGCTTTTTAAGTCATTTAAGGCTTGTTCAATGGTGGTGACCATATCGAAATTTGGTCGAGTGGTAAATTGATGCTGAGAGCCGATTTTATGTAATTTTCCTAAAGCTATACCTACATCATATAAACTATCAATATTATCAACTGCTAGAGTGCGAGCAGAGAGGTTATTAAATAAGGCAAAATGATAGCCTGCAAACGAGTGTAAGGTTTTGTCATCAAACATAAGTGGTACAGATAGATTTAAACCCGATGCTAATAAGCGTTGACTAAATGCATGGTCTTCTAATAATTGTTGCTCGTTCCAACGTCTTGGACGATAGAATTTAACCACATAACGCTGTTTATTCTCATCACTAAATGAGTAAACGCGGTTCTCATAAGAATTTAACGCTAATAAACCTGTTTCAGGATAAATTCCAATGCTTGCTAAGGCGTCCAACTGACACTCGGGTGTCAACTTTCGATAGCTTAAAGGTTCGTTTTGCATTCTTTTCTCCAACAAAAAAAGGCGCAACTAACAATTAGCGCGCCTTAATAAGGTTAATTTAACAGTATTTACTTACAAGCCAAGAAAGAATGAAGCATCTTGTTGGATTACTTCGTCGCTATCATCTACGTTAGTTAGTTTGATAGTAATAGTTCTTTTTTTCTCTTTAATATCATAAGGGTCAACAGCAATGGAAATTGGTTGAGTAAAAATTTCTCCAGAGCTTATAGTTACTTGCTTCGGCCCTATCATGGTCGCATCTTTTAACCCTGAAAAAGTAATATTGTAGGTCTGTGCTTGAATCGTTTTATTGAGTACTTTTAAGGTATAAGTATTTTCTATTAAACCATCAACGTTTTCACGATATAAAGAAGTTCTATCACGTAAAATTTCCATCTCTACTTTGGTTAATGTGGCTATATTAACAAAAAACAAGACAAGCATGACAACCAACATCAACCCATACCCAATGATTTTAGGGCGCATTAGCTTGGTTTTTTTACCTTCCAATATTTGTTCTGATGTGTATGAAATCAAACCCCTTGGATAACCCATTTTATCCATGGTTTCATCACAGGCATCAACACAGGCACCACAGTTAATGCATTCATATTGTAAGCCGTCACGAATATCTATGCCTGAAGGACATACTTGCACGCATAAATCACAATCAACACAGTCACCCAACTCAGTTTCTGAACGGTCTATTTTACGTGAACGAGGGCCGCGCTTTTCACCACGTGTCGCATCATAGCCAACACTATAAGTGTTCTTATCAAACATGGCAGATTGAAAGCGTGAATATGGACACATATGAATACAGAAAATAGAACGCATCCAACCCGCATTTGCATAGGTTGAGAAAGTAAATATAAACACCATTAATAAAACAAGCATGCTACTTTGACCGGTGAAAAAATCACGATAAAGCGTTTCAACAGGAACAAAATAAGAGCAAAAAGCAAGGGCAGTAAATAATGAAACTATTAACCAACCGGTGTGCTTCGCTGTTTTTCGCCATATTTTATTAAAACTCCACGGCATTTGATCAAGTCGTTTACGTTTATTAGCCGTGCCTTCAAAGCGTTCTTCGAACCATATAAAAATAAAGGTCCAAACTGTTTGTGGGCAAGTGTAACCACACCAAACTCGCCCTAAATAAGTGGTGAAGAAGAACAGGGCAAAGGCGGCTATTATAAATACCCATGCCAGCAAGGTTAGATCTTGAGGAAATAGAAGCATGTTAAAAAGATGAAATTGTTGCTTATCAACATCAAATAAAACAGCTTGATGTCCATCCCAACGGATCATAGGAATGGTGAGGAATAATAGAATTAAACCCCAACCTGTTAATTTACGAATTTTCTGAAAAAGGCCGTAAGCTGCACGCACATAAATACGATTGCTTGGATTAAAACGATCGGCACTTTCTTTATGAGTTGTCTTGATCTCTTTAATTTTAATTTTCTGCGTCATTTGTAAACACCTGCTGTAAATAATACCGCGATTATAAAGGAATTATGAGTGAATAAATGCAACAGATAAAACAAAAACTATGCTCAAATTACTGCTTTATAATAAATACTTAGCTATAAATAGTAATGATTATTGTTTAACTTATTTTTGCTCTGAATGAGCTTGATTTGGAAGATTAGTTCGCAGTTTGTTTAGCAGTAAACAAATCATTATTAAATTTAAATCTTTGGGATAGATCATTTAACGAAGAAAATCGTGGTATTGCATGGTTTACTTTATTTTGAGCTGAAGTAATTAAAGCTTCGCAATAAACAAAGCTTTATTTAATACTAATGCTTATAGTGTTTCACTACAGCCTTTCGCACTCATTACTGGTATTGCAGTCGCTTTTGCTGTGTTGTAAGCACTGTCTAGTTTTACTTTTGTACTTTCAGTGCTGATACCTGCTGCTGTAAGCATGCTTGAACCTGACTCAAGGTTGGCTGCTTGTGCTTCGTAAGTAACAAAAGTTTGCTTGATTGCAGAGCAACTTAGACTAGGGAAGTTTGTATTAAGTAAGTTGCTTGTTAAGCTGCTAACAGAGCTAGTAGCGCCGTCAGTGGCAGAGGTCGCTGCTGAGTTAGCTGTTGAAGTAAGGTCTGAGCTAGTAGTTTGACAACCAGCTAGTAGGGCGCCACCTAATAAAATTAAAGCAATTTTTTTCATTTTTTAGTTCACTTATAGTTTAAAGAAATAGAAGTGTATTTTTTAAAATGAAAACAATCAATAAGGTAATAGGATGTTATTGATATAATATCCTATTACCGACTTACTAGGATTGCTTTGTTGATGACCTTTATTGCGGGGAATGTTGTTTAAACTGATGGTGCTCCTGATCATAAAAAAAGTCATGCTTTGCCAGTCTTTCTACTAGTAGTGACTTTTCAATTTCATAGGTAACACAGAGATCTTCAAGTGTTTCACTTTCATTTCTTAATTTCATATTAACGATGCTAAGCAGCATATTAACATCCATTTTTTTATAATTTTCTAACATTGCCTTCATCCTTTTTATTGATTAAGTCTATGTCCGTTTTATAATAAACCGCGTGCTTTTAATAATGCAGTTTGAAAGTCATCTTCACAATCTTTTGCTATGCCAGGAATCATGTCACCTTTTGCAGTTTGATCCATTTTTAAATGATAAATAATCACTTCATCTGTTAACTCTGCAACCGATTTATCAAACCCTGATTCAGTTGCTATTAACTGTAATACTTCTAATAAACTCAATTCTTGATTTTTTAACCAATAAGGCTTTATTAGCGCTAAAATTTCATTGATACGATGAGTTTGCATATATTAGACTCCTTGTAATGGATACATAACTTAATTAAGCCGTGATCAGGATTTCTCCATACTCACTAAAAGCTTGTTGATTAATTAACTCTTCTGCGAGATCTTCAATATCAAAACGAGCGCCATCAAATAACATTAATGCTAATTTTTCATTAGCTTTTATTGGCATACTAAATTGCTCACTTAATTTTTTTAATGTTTCCCAAGAGATAATACATCTAATTAAGTGCCCTTGGCATTGAGCTTGAAACTCTACTTGTTGTAACTGAGCGTTATAGTATTCGTTATCTGCAAAAATAATACTTTGATTCATATTAAATTAACCGGCTAAATTATGACGTAATTCATTTAACACTTGTTTCGCGCCAGGTTTGACACCGCGCCAAATAGCAAAGCTTTCTGCCGCTTGGCCAACTAACATACCTAAACCATCAATGGTTAAGCGAGCACCATTCTCTTTTGCCCATGCATTAAATGCCGTTACTTGAGCATTATAAGTCATGTCATATATGGCTGTTTCTGGGGTGATCAATGCCGTGGATATATTTGGTAAACTACCGTGTAAACCTGCTGAGGTAGAGTTGATAATGAGATCAAATGGACCTGATAAATCACTAAATTCAGAGGCATTAATATTTCCTAATGCTTTGAAAATAGAGACCAAGGTTTCAGCCTTTTCAAAAGTACGGTTTGCAATCGTTAACTGTGCAGGATTTTCAGCTAAAAGCGAACTACATACACCACGTGCAGCGCCACCAGCGCCTAATAATAAAATGCGTGCGCCGGTTAGGTTTACATGGTTATTTTTTAAGTCTAAAACTAACCCTGCACCGTCAGTGTTATCACCAATAATTAACCCGTCATCAGTTTTCTTTAGTGTATTTACTGCACCGGCTAAACGTGCACGATCCGTTAATGACTGTGCAAACTGAAAAGCTTCTTCTTTAAAAGGGGCAGTAATATTGCAGCCTTTTGCATTACTATTAAAAAAGGCTTGAACTGCTGCAGTGAACCCCTCAACCGGTGCTTCAACAATACCGTAAGACATCTGTTGCTGTGTTTGATTAGCAAATAAAGTGTGGATAAAAGGCGATTTACTATGTTTGATTGGATTGCCAAATACAGCGTACTGATCCATGTGAGCTCCGATTTCAATAAATTTAGTAAGGGTTAATTTATCATGTATGTGTTATTCAGGGTATTTTATGAGGTACTTTTCAGCGCTTTATTATAAATAAATTAGGCGTTTCTTAATAATTGAAGGTTGCTAACTCAAGCATACTTATTTTCGAGCAAGTTAGTGTTGTTAAGCTTTGCAGTTTGTTAATATAGTGGTTCATTATCTGGCATATCTTTCTGCTAAATAGCTACTTTCCTTTACTGAGTTTTTTGATTATGCCAATAACTACTTTATTAACCACTGCGTTAGCAAAACGCGAGACCCTTATTAATAATTTATCAAACGCTAATTTACCAAAAACAGATTGTTTTCGTGTTTTTCATGGCACGGTTGAAGGTGTTAACGGGCTTAATATTGATCGTTATGGTGACGCTTGGTTAATTCAGACTTTCCATCAAACACTTAATGAGGAAGAACTACAATCAATCCATAACGTATTGTTAAGTGCAGCTGATTTACCTGTTGTATATAACGATCGGTCTAATAAAAACTCTCGTGTTATCAATGAACTTGATGTAGACATTGATGCTTATGCACATTCCGATCAAGTGATCGCTGAAAATGGCATATTGTTTAATAGCAAGCTACGCCATGAAGGACAGGACCCGCTATTATTTTTAGATATGCGTGTTGGGCGTGAGTTTGTTAAAGCAAACAGTCATAAAAAAACGGTACTAAATCTGTTTTCATATACCTGTGGTATTGGCACTGCTGCTGCGGTAGGTGGCGCAAAACGGGTGGTTAATGTTGATTTTTCCTCTTTTGCATTAGCGGCAGGAGAAAAAAATGCGCAGTTGAACGGAGTTGAATTAGTTTGCCAGTTTATTCAAAGTGATGCTTTTCCGGCATTACGCCAGTTAGCTGGGCTTAAAGTCGCGAGCCGAAATAATAAAAAACTGCCTAGTTATCCTAAAATGTCTGCTTCTCAGTTTGATTTGGTCTTTTTAGATCCACCTCGTTTTGCTAAAAGTGTATTTGGTACCGTGGATTTGGTCAATGATTACCAAAGTCTATTTAAACCGGCAGTGCTAACGACTAAACAGGGCGGCACCATTGTGTGTTGTAACAATGTAGCGAAAGTTGATAAAGAAGCATGGTTTAAAAGTTTAGTCCGTTGTGTTGAAAAACAGGGCAGAGAAGTAAGTCATGTTGAATGGTTAGATTGCCATCAAGATTTTCCATCGTTTGATGATAATCATCCATTAAAAATAGTGGCCTTAACCTTATAATAATTATACTTATTATGCATATCAGTAGACACAAAAAAGCCGAGTAAACTCGGCTTTCTCTTCAAATATTAGAGTGTATTAACTTTCTAACAAACGTTGTGCGGCACTTTTTATACCTGGATAATTTTGTTCAGGTAAAATATCAGCCAGTTGTAACAATTTACCAGCTAATGCTGTATTGCTTTCTGCTGAGACGTTAATATGACCCATCTTACGACCATCACGTTGTGCTTTTCCATACCAATGACTTTTAACATCACTGATGCTAAGTACTTGCTCACTGATACTCGCCTGACCTAACACATTGATCATCGCACTGACTTTTTGCAACTGAGTATCGCCTAATGGTAAACCGGCAACCGCACGCATGTGGTTTTCAAACTGACTACAAGCCGTACCTTGTTGTGTCCAATGACCTGAGTTATGTACACGCGGAGCAATCTCATTGACCATCAATTGTCCATCTACATCAAAGAACTCAATTGCTAATACACCAATATAATCCATTTCTGTTGATAATTTATTAAATGCATCAATCGCTTGTTGTTGGATGCTAAGATCCATCTCAATAGCCAAGGATAAGGTTAATACACCATCCGTATGTTGATTTTCAGTAACAGGGTAAATTGCAATGTTTCCCGCTTTATCACGCGCACCAATTACTGATACTTCACGATTAAAAGGGATCATCTTTTCTGCAATAATACTATGTGGAAAACTTTCTGTACCCGTAGCAATAAACTCAGCCATTTCAGCCCAAATCAGCTCCAGTTGGTCGACTGATTTTAAGCGCCACTGGCCTTTTCCGTCATAACCCGCTTGGCAGGTTTTAATGACTAACGGTAAACCAAGTAATGAAACTGAATCAGCCAAGTGTTGCTTTTCAGTGATCAGTTTATAAGGGGCAGAAGGAACGCCAGTATTATCAAGTAGGGCTTTTTCAATACTGCGGTCGCCACCAGCTTTGATTGCGGCTTTACCTGGAAAGAACTTACTACTTGCGCAGCAAAGTGTGAGTACATCATCTGGAATATGCTCAAATTCACAGGTGATCACATCAACAAATGCGATAGCCTGTTCAAGTGTTTGCTCAAATGATTGCAACGTTAGCGGATGAATAACTTGTTTTGAGCCCACATCATAAGCGCGCACATTCAAATTTAATGGGGCAGCTTCTAAGCTCATCATACGTGCAAGCTGTCCTGCACCTAATACTAAAATGTTCATATTAAATCGCAGGATCTGGGTTAGCTAAGACAGTGTCTGTTTGTTTTTGACGGAATGCATCAACTTTAGCGAGTAGATCTGGTTGCTGACAAGCTAGAATTTGCGTTGCTAATAGTCCCGCATTGGCAGCACCCGCTTCGCCGATAGCAAGCGTACCTACTGCAACGCCTTTAGGCATTTGGCAAATTGATAATAAAGAATCGATACCTTTAAGTGCCTTAGATTGAACTGGAACACCTAATACAGGTAAGCTGGTAAAAGCGGCTGCCATGCCTGGTAAGTGCGCAGCACCACCTGCACCTGCAATAATCACTTTAATGCCACGTTCAGCAGCGCTAGAAGCGTAATCGGCTAATAGTTGTGGAGTACGGTGTGCAGAAACAACACGTGTTTCATACTCAATACCAAAAGAATCTAGCATATTTGCTGCGTGTTTCATGGTCGGCCAGTCAGATTTTGAGCCCATAATAATACCAACTTTCATGCATACTCCTGTATAGGGGATTATTTAAATATCGTTCAATGATACGCGCGATTATATACCCGTTACCCTACAAGATGCAAAGTTCGGCCTGTCAATTAGGGAATTGAGATGAGGCTAAAAATGTAGGAATTTTAGACACCTTCATTTTAACCATGAAGGTGTTAATTTAAGCAATGATTAATAGCATATTAAGCAATCAACGTAAGCGTTTACCGGTTAATGCATCATGGATTTGTGAAGGGTTTTCTAACCCCGTGACAGGCTGATCAATCACATAATCAAGAAGTGGGTGATTAACAAACATTTGCTCGACTTGTAACGTGGTAGTGCAGGCTTGTTCACCCGATAAGTTTGCGCTGGTGGAAATGATTGGCTTACCAAATGCGGTGCATAATGCTTGGACTACAGGGTGTTTGGTTACTCGGACGGCAATACTATCAAAGTCGCCGCTGACCAATTTTGATAATGAGCTTTGCACAGGTACAACCCAGGTAAAAGGGCCGGGCCAAGTGGCTTTAATATTATCCAGCTGTTCAGGACTTAATGATGAAAAGTCGGCATAACTTTGTAATTGCTCGATATTTGCGGCAATTAGAATTAACCCTTTATGGGCGGGGCGTTGTTTTAAATCGAGAATTTTTTGAATCGCTACTTCGCTATCAGGATCACAACCTAAGCCAAAAACAGATTCAGTAGGGTAAGCAATAACACCCTGTGTTGTTAACGCTAAAAGTGCTTGAGAAAGCGAATCTTCGTTGATCGTCATTAAGAGTCCCACTAATTATAAAGTTTAAGCTGTTTTAATACTAAACAGCCGATAATTATATAGGCTTACTTCGATAACCACATCCTTTTTTAGGACAGATTATACGTGTAGCGGTAGCCGTTTTCCGTTCAACTAATATAGGCCACTTACATTCAGGGCAGAACTCATTCACGGGTTTATCATTCACTGCATATTTACAATCAGGGTAATTGTCACAGGCATAAAACGTTTTACCAAAACGAGATTGACGAGCAACTAAATGGCCGTTTTTACAGCTTGGGCAGGGGACTAAGTTTTCTTTTACAGTGCTTTCTGTTGCCTTATTTTGCTCAGATAATTGCGCAGTATGCTCACAATTAGGGTAGTCACTACAACCTATAAATAATCCAAAACGGCCTTGTTTTAACACCAATTCATGCTGGCAAAGAGGACAGCAGCTACCTGTTAATACCTTTTTGATGTCGCTTTTTTCATGCAATGGCCGTAAATAATCACAGGCAGGATAAGCACTACAACCCAAAAATGGTCCTTGCTTACCGTTTCTAATATGTAATGGTGACGCACACCTGGGGCAAGCTTCTGACATTTTCTTGTGGTGTGTATCTAAATTGGCCATGTTAGTGGATCAGTCCTTCTTCGAAATCCATTAACATCGACTCTAATTGTAAGAATGCATCATCACTGACGGGGTCGTTGAATAAAACCATTAGAATCAACCATTTTACATCTTCTAAAATAAGTTCACCGTCACTGTCTAATGACATAATGCAATCAATGACCATTTCTCGCGTATGTGTTGTTAGTATTTTAGCTTCTTCTAAATAGCTAATGTAATTACGCGACTCTAATGAAATTTGGCGCTGCTCTATTTTGTTATAGATTCGATGAGAGGTTGTTTTTTCAGCAATGGTTCTGCTTTGTGGTTCTTGGTTATGCATATTAGCAAGGTTGTCTAACCAAGCTAACGCTTTGTGAATTTCTGACTTCTGAAAGCCTTCTTGCATCAATTCATCGGTCACCTCTTGTGTATCAAGTTCCATTGTTTGATCAACTTGGATATAACTTTCAAAGAGATACATGATAATTTCGAACATAACGGACCTTATAACTTAATGTAACCTTGCGGTTGGACGTTAATTATACCATTTATCTCTAATTCTATTAACTCATTTTGTAAGGTCACTACATCCCAACCGCTGCGGGCTAAAATAGTCTCAAAGCTGGTCAGGTGATAGTCGATCATATCGAGTAAAACATGTTGGTTTTTAGGTGTTTTATTTTCTTTTCCCAAGGAGGGGGGGGAAATGTTTAATAGCGGGAATTCTTCTAATATATCAACACTGTTTAAGACTAATTTAGCACCTTGCTGGATCAGTTTTAAACAACCGCAAGCCTGTGGATTATCTATTGAACCTGGTAGCGCAAAAATTTCTCTGTTGTGCTCTGCGGCATAACGCGCAGTGATTAATGAACCACTTTTTACTGAAGCTTCAATCACTAACGTGCCTAAGCTTAAGCCTGAAATAATTCGGTTACGACGAGGGAAGTTACTTGGGTAGGCAGGAGTATCAGGCCAAAATTCAGAGATTAATAACCCTTTTTCACGAATTTTATGGGCTAATGACAAATGGCGTTTCGGATAAATATTATTAAGGCCGGTACCTAATACCGCAATGGTCGCTCCCGTTTCTTTTAACGCACCTTGATGGGCGACACCATCAATGCCTATTGCTAAACCGCTGGTGATGGTTAAACCTGCTTGAGTAAGTTGTTGCGCTAATAACATCGCTTTTTCTTGCCCATAGGGAGTACAACTGCGACTACCGACAATAGCAATTTGTGGCGAGTTGAGTAATGCTAAGTTTCCCTGCGTGAATAATAAGAGAGGTGGGCTGCTGATCTGTTTTAATAAGCGCGGGTAGCGAGGGTCTGCATAGCTGATAATAGCTTGATCTGGTGCACTATCTTGCCAATCGAGACAAGTTTGTATATGTAATTGATTAGGGGATAAAAAAGCACTTATTTGTTTGGGGTCAAGGTTATGTTGACTTAATTGTTTTGCATTAAGTAGGAATAACTGTTGAATAGAGTAATGTGATAGCAGTGTAAAAATTTTGCGCTTTTGCAAACCTGGAATAGCATCAAGTGCTATCCAGCAATATAGTGGATCAAGTTCGCTATCTTGTTCAAATAGATTTTTTTGAATAACAACCTCTCTTAATTAAAGAGTCTGCCCTGTAAAATGCTAACCCTTAAACTTAATCTTTAGTACTTGGCTCATTACTTATTTTTTCTCGCAATATAATGCGTATACCTTCACCATTTTTAAATATATCTTCTAGAGAATGAGTCATCTTTTCTGATGTTAATGCAGTTGTTTGTAAGTGTTTACCTCGGCCTGGCAAGTATTTGCTCCAGGATTTTTTAGGATTTGGGTGTGTTAATAATTCGTTATCTGAATCAACAAGGTAGATCAAAAAATCATTAGATTCAGTTAAATATTTGAGCACATATGTCATATCTAAATTGATGATGACCATGCCAGAAAAAGCGCCATCAAAATAGACAGGGTGAGCGATCCGGTAGGTAGGATTAATTAATTGTTCTATAGCCCCTTGTTCTCTATTTAAATCAAAGGGTGAGTGCCAAAGCTCTCCTGCAGGCGTTTTTTGAGTGGCGGTAAAATATTCACGACTACTTTTATCTTGCAGTGCTGCTTCTTTAATGATCATGGGTGCTGAATCATTACTGGATTGTTCAATTCGAATTTTTTCTTGGCCTTGAGCATCTATAAAGCGAACTTGCATATAATACTTATTAATAGTCGCTGCAGTGAGGAATAACTCACTCAAACTATCTCGGTCTGATTCTTGGTTTTTAGCGATGTAGGCATTCATGAAAGGCGTATCAACCAGCGAAGTAAGTAATCTCTCCTGCTGGCTGATAATGTGTTTTAGGTACTCACGTTTAATTGCAATCTCATTGCTTGCTTTGATTTGTATTGAATTTTCTATCTCAGAAGCATTGGCGCTAGAAATAATCGAACCGTTAAATAAGTTTACAATGAACATCGTTAGCACAAACAAAAATTTAGGGCAGCTTGACGTCCAAATGCGAAAGTGCTTAGGCGTTTTAGAATAATTTAAAAATGCAAACTTATTGGATCTTTCTGTGTGCCTACTTTGATAGTGCATTTTATATTTTCCCAATTAATTAGTGTAAAACATTACTTTTTACTCGTTACTCGAGTAAGCCTAAAACGTTGAGATTCCGGTCGGTGCTTAAATATTATTTAGTGTTTATAAGTTATCGATGCTCGATTAAAATGGTAAACCTTCAATGTCATACTTAGCGCCCATAACATCTTTGCCGCGCATAATAATAGCAATACTCACTTGATCGTAGACTTTGAACACCATTAGTTCGCCAACTCGTTCAGGGGGAAGTATTAAATTTGCTTCACTTATCTTGTCGAATGCATCACCATCTTCTTTATAAATGATATTCGCATCCCTAATTAATAATGCAGGCCCAGAGCGCAAGATAGAAAACATAGAGCCGATCTTGATGCTGTCTATTTTACCTTTATTAATCACCACTACATCCCACTTTCCAATGGCCGTTGCATTATTTAAAGCAGATAAAATATGTCCTTTTTTACTTTTAGGTACTGGCTGAGGAATAAAGTAAGCAGGTAAAGAGTCAAATTCAGGAATAGATAAAATTAAATCGCCCTGTCGTGCTTCGCGAGAGCTTTTAATGAAGTCATGTGGTGTAACCTGATCAGTTGTATCAACATTGGGACTTTTTGATACCTGTGAATTACCAATAAAAATTAATTTTGTACCTAAACTATTGCCCGCTTCATCTTTATAGGTTTCACCTAAACGATAGATACCGTACAGTTTATCTTTATCGTAGTGTCCTTGAGCGTAAAAAATATCACCTTCAAAAAAACGTGGAGAGCCGAGTGCATCTCCCAATAAACGCGGTGCATTGTGTAATAAATCGGGATCAATAATATGGTCTTTTGATAAAAAGGCTGAAATCGCTTGTAATGGAATCGTTGGAATTGCTTGTGCTTTTTCTTGTAAGCGGGGGGTTGGCGATAATTTTTTTAATTGCTTACGTGTTAATCTCGGTTCACCATCTACCCAAATCAGATTTAAAACATCACCAGGATAAATTAAATGTGGGTTGTTTATTTGTGTGTTTGTTTCCCATAAACGCGGCCATAACCATGGGCTGTTTAAAAAATGAGATGAGATGCCCCATAGTGTATCGCCTTTTTGCACGATGTAGGTTTCTGGGTGATCTCCTTTGAGTTTAATCTTGTCTGCAAAAGCGGTCATTGACAGAGCGACACCTAATATAAGTGAAGCAATGAGTTTTAATTTCATAACAATCCTTGTCCTGTGATTAATAAAACTGTTTTTTGCAAAGGGAAATGACTAGAATTAACATTTTTAACATTAACTATGAGTGCGATAATACCATGCCTTTACTTGAAGTATTACATTTTCCAGATGAACGTCTAAGAACTGTAGCCCAACCTGTCGACAAGATCACTCCTGAAATTAAAAAAATTGCAGCGGATATGATCGAAACTATGTATGACGAAAATGGTGTTGGTTTAGCTGCAACACAAGTCAACATTCACCAACGCATCGTTGTTATTGATGTTTCTGACGAACGCAATCAACCAATTGCTCTGATTAATCCTACTATTCTAGAGAGTTCTGGCGTAGAAGTATCGGAAGAGGGTTGTTTATCCGTTCCTGATACAAATGCAGATGTTGAACGCGCAGAGTTCGTTACTTTGCAGTATCAAGATTTAGAGGGGGAAACACAAGTGGTGAAGGCTGATGGTCTATTTGCTGTTTGTATTCAACATGAATTGGATCATTTAAAAGGTAAATTATTTATTGATTATCTTTCTCCATTTAAACAAAAGCGAATTAAAGCCAAGCTGGAAAAATTACAGCGTCAAAATAAAAAGTTTTCATAATTTATTCTCATATCTATAAGGTTGTTTCGTGGAAAAACTTAATATCATTTTTGCAGGTACGCCTGATTTTGCTGCCAACCATTTACAAGCATTAATTGCCGCTGACTTCAATGTTGTCGCTGTTTATAGTCAGCCGGATCGTCCAGCAGGGCGAGGAAAAAAACTGACCGCAAGTGCAGTAAAAGAAGTGGCGTTAGCAAATGATATCGCTGTGTATCAACCTGAGAATTTTAAACAAAGCGAGAGTATCGAACAACTGGCTGCATTAGATGCAGATTTAATGATTGTGGTCGCTTATGGTTTGATTTTACCAAATAGCGTACTAACTACGCCGCGTTTAGGATGCTTGAATGTACACGGGTCTTTATTACCTAGATGGCGTGGCGCAGCGCCTTTTCAACGTGCTATTTGGGCCGGAGACAAAGAAACCGGTGTCACTATCATGCAAATGGATGAAGGGTTAGATACAGGGGATATGCTTAAAAAAGTAAGCTGTCCGATTGATGCAGGTGAAACTAGTGCTTCTCTATACGCAAAAGTTGCCAAACAAGCTCCAGCTGTATTAATTGAAACAATCAAGCAATTACAAGCAGGGCAATTAACTGCACAAAAACAAGATGAAAATGCGGCAACTTATGCTAAAAAGCTGAGTAAAGCTGAAGCCTTAATAGACTGGAATGATCAAGCTGAGTTTATTGACCGATGCATTCGTGCTTTTAATCCGTGGCCTATTAGCTATTTTAAATGGGCGGGACAAGTCATTAAAGTACATAAAGCGACGCTAGTTGATAAGGTTAGCACTGCGACAGCGGGCACTATTCTAGAGGTTGATAAAAAGGGTATTCAAGTTGCTACAGGCCAAGGAGTGATCAACCTTGAAGTGATTCAACTGGCAGGAAAAAAAGCAATGCCAGTCCAAGACGTTTTAAATTCTCGACGGGAACTGTTTACTGTTTCTAGCAACTTACTCGAACAAGGTTAATGATAATGAATGTACGTGCGATTGCCGCTAAAGTGTTAAATCAAGTTGTAGAAAAGGGGCAATCACTATCACAAGCATTGCCTGCTATTCAGCAAGAGCTTTCCCCTAAAGATAAAGCCTTAGTACAAATGCTTTGTTATGGCGTACTGCGTACATTGCCTCGTTTAGATTTTTTCTGTCGTTCATTGATGAAAAAACCTTTAACGGGTAAACAAAGAGATCTGCATTTTTTAATCTTAGTAGGTATTTATCAACTGCTATACACGCGTATTCCTAGCCATGCTGCGGTGGGGGAAACCGTTAATGGTGCCAAAGCCCTTAAAAAGCCTGCGTTAAAGGGCATGGTTAATGGTGTATTACGTAGTTTTTTACGTGAGCAAGAAAGCTTAATTGCTAAGGCCGATCAACAACCTGCTTTACTGTATTGCCATCCTAGTTGGTTAGTAAAACGTTTGCAGTCTGCTTATGGCGAAGAAAAAGCAGCTCAAATTATGACTGAAAATAACCAGCAAGCACCAATGTGGTTACGTGTAAATTCACGTTTTCATGATCGTGAACAATATCTTGCTTTATTAACCGAGCAAGATAAACAAGCAGAAATAACAGCGTTTAATGACAATGCATTATGTTTAGAAAATGCCTGTGACGTTTACCAACTACCTGGATTTGAAGAAGGTTGGGTATCAGTACAAGATGGCGCAGCGCAATTAGCGGCACATTATTTAGATGCACAACCGGGAGATTTAGTTTTGGATGCTTGTTCTGCGCCTGGCGGCAAAACCGTGCATACTTTAGAGCTACAACCAGAGTTGAAGCAGATGGTTGCTGTGGATTTTGATGAAAAACGTTTAGTACGTGTTAATGAAAATCTACAAAGACTTAATCTGCAAGCGACGGTTATTCATGGTGATGCAGCTAAACCAGATGATTGGTGGTCTGGAGAGCAGTTTGACCGTATTTTGTGTGATGCCCCTTGTAGTGCAACGGGAGTGATACGTCGCCACCCAGACATTCGTTGGTTACGACGCGATAGTGACATTAGTGAGTTGGTTGCTTTACAGAAAAATATTCTTCATGCGTTATGGCAAAAACTAAAACCGGGCGGCGTATTGTTATATGCAACGTGCTCTATTTTACCCGATGAAAATGATCAACAAATTAAAGCTTTTTTGGCAGCAACAAGTGACGCATCACTGATACCATTAGCTGCACACTATGATGGTCAAGCAGTAACTCGCCAAATTTTGCCAAACGAAGAAAAAATGGATGGGTTTTATTACGCTAAGTTGCAAAAAGCGTTATAAGTAGTCAGCGATAATTAGTAAATCGATAAGCAGTGAGATGACATGAAAATTATTATTTTAGGTGCAGGGCAAGTGGGTGCTTCTTTAGCGGAAAACTTGGTTGGCGAAAATAACGATATCACGGTGGTGGATGAAAACCACGAAGCTTTGCAAGAGTTACAAGATCGTTTTGATTTACGTGTTGTTCAAGGTAGTGCCTCAAGCCCACATACTCTCGGTGATGCCGGTGCTATTGATGCTGATATGTTGATTGCGGTAACCAATAGTGACGAAGTCAATATGGTTGCCTGCCAAATCGCATTTACCCTGTTTAACGTACCTAAAAAAATCGCCCGTATTCGTTCTCAAAGTGTGGTTATGCATGAGAAAGAATTATTCAATAAAGATGCCTTTCCGATTGACCATATTATTGCCCCTGAAAAATTAGTGAGTGATTATATAACCCAGCTAATTGAATATCCGGGGGCTTTGCAAGTGGCAAACTTTGCTAATGGCAAGGTTGGGTTAGTGGCGATCCGTGCTTATTATGGAGGGTCTCTAGTCGGTAATGCCATTTCTGCATTAAAAGAACATATGCCCAATATCGAAGCACGCGTGGCGGCAATATTTAGGCGTGGTAAAGCCATTCGTCCGCAGGGCACGACCATAATCGAAGCCGATGATGAAGTTTTCTTTATTACTGCAAGCCCCAATATTCGTGCCATTATGGGCGAAATGCAAAAGCTTGAGCACCCTTATAAACGCATTATGATTGTTGGTGGTGGTTATATTGGTGAAAGCTTAGCGAAGCGTTTAGAAAAAGAAAATTCAGTTAAATTGATCGAAAAGAATTTTCGTCGAGCAGAGTATTTATCTGAAACTTTATCCAATACTATTGTTTTCTGTGGTGACCCTTCTGACCAAGATTTACTGTTAGAGGAACATATCGACCAGACCGATCTATTTATCACTGTGACTAACGATGATGAAGCGAATATTATGTCGGCAATGTTGGCAAAGCGATTAGGTGCGAGAAAAGCGATGGTGTTAATTCAACGTAATGCTTATGTGGATCTGATCCAAGGTAATATTCTGGATATCGCCATTTCACCACAACAGGCGACGTTATCCGCACTACTAACACATGTGCGTAAAGCTGACTTAAAACACGTTTATTCGTTACGAGAAGGCCTAGCTGAGGCGATTGAGATTGTCGCGCGAGGCGACAACATGACCTCGAAAGTGGTGGGTAAAGAGATATCGCAGTTGAAATTACCAAAAGGAACAAGTGTAGGGGCAATTGTTCGTGATGAACAAGTATTAATTGCACATGATGATACGGTAATTGAAAGTGACGACCATGTGATCCTGTTCTTGGTGAATAAGAAGTACATTAACGACATCGAAAAACTATTCCAACCAAGTCCATTCTTCTTATAAGCTGTGTAATATGACCTATCGTCCGCTGTTTTTTATTACAGGTTTAGTACTGTCTAAAATGGCGGTATTTATGTATTTTCCCATGTTATTGGCTTTTTATAATAACACTTTGGGTGGCGTCGAGTTTTTCATTTCTATTATTATTACACATCTTGCTTCAGCTATTTTCTTATACCTAGGTGGCGAACAACAACATTCGCATTTAGGCGTAAGAGAGATGTTTTTATTAACCACAGGTGTGTGGTTACTTTCTAGTTTATTTGCAGCCTTACCTTTTGTTTTTATTGAGCATATTAGTTATAGCGATGCCTTTTTTGAAACTATGTCTGGTATTACTACGACCGGCAGTACGGTACTGCATGGTTTAGATACTATGCACCCGAGTATCTTGCTTTGGCGATCTATTTTGCAATGGTTAGGTGGTGTCGGTTTCATTGTAATGGGAGTTGCAATTTTACCATTTTTAAATGTTGGTGGCATGCGCTTGTTCCAAACCGAGTCTTCTGACTGGTCCGATAAATCCACGGCCAAAACACGTCGTGTTGCCTTAGATATATTATTTGTTTATGTGTTCTTATCTATCTGTTGTTTTGTTGGCTATCGAATTTCAGGCATGAATAATTTTGATGCCGTCAATCATGCCATGACAACCATTTCCACTGGAGGATATTCCACCTCCGATAGTTCGATGGGACACTTTTCCCATATTGCACATTGGAATGCGATTATCTTTATGTTTTTAGGTGGGTTACCTTTTTTATTATTGATTCGAGGTATGAAGCAAAAGTCATTACAACCGTTATGGAAAGATGCCCAGATTCAAGGTTTTGCATGGTTAGTGATTGCTTGTTCATTAAGTCTAAGCATTTATTTAGTCATGAGTGGCCAGTTTTCATGGCTTGATGCCATTAGGCTGAGTGTCTTTAATGTGGTTTCAGTGGTCACCACTACTGGTTTTGGTTTAGATGATTTTCTGACCTGGGGGGATTTCAGCTTGCTGATCTTTGCGGGTTTGTTATTTACCGGTGCTTGTTCTGGCTCCACTTCTGGTGGCATGAAAATTTTTCGTTTTCAAATAGCCTTTAGCTTATTAAAACGCCATCTAATGTTATTAATGCACCCGCACGCGTTACTGACGCAAAAGTACAATAATCGTAAAGTGAGCGATGAAATTTTACGTTCATTAGTGGCCTTTGTCATTGCCTATATGGCTACCATTGCAGTCTCTACATTATTGCTTACTTTATTTGGATCACAGGCCATGCTGGCATTAACTGCATCAATTACTGCGGTATCAAATGTCGGGCCTGGGTTAGTTGAATCAATAGGACCTTCGGGTAATTTTGCTGAACTTCCGAATGTTTCTAAGTGGATATTATCTATTTGTATGTTAATGGGACGCTTAGAGATATTAACTGTAGCGGTTATGTTTACAGGACACTTTTGGCGTCGTTAAACATGTTGTGGTGAATGTGAGCAATTTCCTCTGCGATAGTCTTGATTAATTGGAACGCATGTTCCAACGATAAACGTATTAAGAGAAGATACTCATGATTAATCAAAAGCATTTAAACACCTTTTTGAAATTGGTTGAGACAAAGCACTTTACGCATACCGCAGAACAGTTGTTTATGACCCAACCTGGCGTTTCTCAACATATTAAAAAGCTTGAAAAATACTTTGATACCTTATTGTTAACACGTTATGGCAAACAGTTCGAATTAACATTAGCCGGTGAAAAACTCTATCAAATGGGGTTAAGTATGCGAACTCTTGAAGCACAACTAAGTGAGAGTATTAATCATGATGATGCAACACAAGGAGTCTGTTCAATCACTTGCTCAGGTGCACTCGCAAACTTCCTATATCCCTATTTTGTAAAACAACAAAGTGCGCATCCGCAATTAAGTGTATTTGTAGAAGCAGCGCCAAATCAAAACATTATTAGTGATTTACTCAATAATAAAATAGACCTTGGTATTGTGACTCGGCAAACAGTACATGAACAACTAAAGCAAACATTAGTGGGTTACGAGGAGCTACAATTAGTATTGCCGGCGAATATTGATTTCGATGAAGATGTTGGGTTTGCAACACTGAATAAATTGGGGTTTATCAATCACCCGGATGGTTTAGACTTTCTTGATGAGGTTTTCTCAAGTAACTTTGCGGCGGATTATAAGGGCCCTAGTAGCCTCTATATCAAAGGTTATGTGAATCAAATACAACAAATACTATTGCCCGTTGCACAAGGGGTTGGTTACACTATTTTGCAAAAGCGTGCGATACAACAATTTAACCAACATCAACAATTAAAAATAGTACCATTAGCTAATGCAACGCACGAACCTCTGTATTTAACTCAAAAGCGTTATCGTCAATTACCTGCTCGTTATCAATGGTTTGAAACTAAAATAATGCAACTGTTAAAGTAAGAACTATTCTTCAGTTAATTGTTGTGGCTCGCTATTGTGTTGCGTTAATTGCTCTGCGATCGGCCTTTTAATCGGCACACCTAAACCCTTTAACTGCTCTGCTTGTTGAATTACATTACCACGACCCACACTCAATTGTTTGAGGGCGCTATGGTAAGTTTTTTGCGCTTTATCTAGTTGTGAACCAACCTCTAAAAAGTTGTCACTGAATAAGCGTAGTTTGTCGTATAACTTGCTCGCCTGTTGCGCAATTAACTGCCCATTTTTTTCTTGTCGTTCAAAGCGCCATAGGTTTTCGATAGTGCGGAGTGCAATCATTAAGTTACTTGGGCTAGCTAATAAAATATTATTATCGAGCGCCAGTTGAACTAAGCTTGGATCGTGCTCTAAAGCTGTAATAAAGGCGGGTTCAACGGCCACAAATAACAACACATAGTCGAGCGTGTTGGCACCAATTAAATCCTGATAATCTTTTTTCCCTAAGCCCTTAATATGTTGACGGATAGATAAACAATGTGCATCAAGCGCTTGTTTTTGCTCCCCAATATTTTCACTATTAAAGTAACGTTCATAGGCAACTAAAGACACTTTTGAATCAATAATTATATTACGCTGTTGCGGTAAATTAACCACCACATCAGGAAGAAAACGCTGTCCTCGTGTATCCTTTAAATTAACCTGAGTTTGATATTCATGCCCTTCACGCAATCCTGAATTTTCTAGTATGCGCTGTAAAACAACCTCTCCCCAGTTTCCTTGTTGCTTATTGTCTCCTTTTAGGGCATTCGTCAGATTTTGAGTTTCCTGATGCATTAGGCTATTTAAGTTAGCTAATTGGTCGATTTCTCGTTTTAAGTTAAAACGCTCTTTGCTTTCATTGATATAACAATCGTTGACTTGCTTTTTAAAACCTTCGAGCTGCGTACTTAAAGGATCTAATAGTTGTTTTATGGATTGTTTGTTTAATTGCTGAAACTGTGTCGATTTATCGTTAAAAATGCGCTGTGACAAGACTTCGAACTGTTGGCTTAATTTCGCCTCCGTTGCCTGTTGATCTTGCAATCGTTGTTCTCCTGCCTGCAAGCGAACGTCGGACTCTCTAACACGGGTAGTTAATTTACTGACCTGTGCCTGCAAGCTTTCATTGTGTAAGGATAAAGCTGCTATTTTATTGTCTAGTAATTGATTTTGTTGTGTTTGGTGTTGCAGATTTTGTTCACTTAGCTTCAGAGCTAAATACTGTTCGGTAAGATCTGTTTTGCAGTGAGATAAACGGTTAACAGCGATTAATAAGCTGATAAAAAGTAAACCACTGATAATGCCCATTAATAATAAGCTGTTATTTGCCAATAAATCTGCTGGCATTTAATATTCCATTTTCTTTAATGTATTGATCACATGAGGGTTAAGTCTATTCCAACAGAGTAGGAAAAGAAGATAAATCCCGAGAATCGCCCATTTATGCAAATTTTTACCTTGGTCTAAATCAGAAAAAGAAAACGCAATATAATAGGTGTCCACCACTTCTACATAGACCGCCATAATGACAGGTAAGATCAAAACCGTTAGTAGTTTCCAAGCTAAGGATAATGCTTGAGTAAGCGGGTGATTCAACATGTTTTTTCCAATCGATAACGTAAGAACTGTAACTTTAACCAGTAATTATAAAGAAGTGAATAGGCAAGCGTAAAAAATAAGCATAGCGCACGTTATCTACCAGAGCTTGTTGATAAATAAATGCAGCATTATTTTGCACCTTTTTGCTTTTAGTTTGACCAAATGATGTTAAATATAAAGTTTATGCGTGTTTGTGCGTTTTTTTAAGTGATTTATGTTTAAAAATGCACTAGAGTGCGTGTTTATATAATTTGAAACTAATTACAAGGGGTAGTTTATGTGCGGTATCGTTGGTGCAGTTGCGCAAAGAGAAGTGTCGGAAATTTTAATAGAAGGCTTAAAAAAATTAGAATATCGTGGTTATGACTCAGCAGGTGTTGCCATTGTTGATAGCGAAGGTAAATTAACTCGCGTACGTCGTTTAGGTAAAGTAAAAGAATTGGCTGATGCCGTTGATGCAATGCATACAATGGGTGGAACTGGTATTGCTCATACACGTTGGGCAACACACGGCGAACCTTCAGAAGTTAATGCTCACCCACATGTTTCTGGTGCTATCTCAATCGTACATAACGGTATTATCGAAAACCACGAATCACTACGTAGCTTGTTACAAGAGCGTGGTTATGTTTTTGAATCACAAACTGATACTGAAGTTATTGCACATTTAGTGGAATGGGAATTAAAAACTGCGGCTTCATTACGTGAAGCGGTACAAAAAGCAGTGCCTCAATTAGAAGGGGCTTACGGTATGGTTGCATTAGATAGCCGTGACCCATCTCGTTTAGTAGTTGCACGTTCAGGTAGCCCAATTGTTATTGGTCATGGTATTGGTGAAAACTTCCTTGCCTCAGACCAACTAGCGCTATTAAACGTAACACGTCGTTTTACTTACCTTGAAGAAGGTGATGTAGCGGAAATTACTCGTCGCGAAGTTAATATTTTTGATGCAAGTGGTGAAGCGATTGAACGTGAAGTGATTGAATCTACCGTTGAGCATGATGCTGGTAGTAAAGGTAAATACCGTCACTTTATGCAAAAAGAAATTTTTGAACAGCCTACTGCATTAATCAGTGCATTAGAAGGCCGTATAAACGAAGACAGCATCATTGTTGAAAGCATTGGTAATGGCGCAAAAGAGATTTTATCTAAAGTTGAGCATGTTCAAATCATCGCTTGTGGGACTTCATACAACTCAGGTATGGCCGCTCGTTATTGGTTTGAATCACTTGCTGGCGTAAGTTGTGATGTTGAAATCGCTTCTGAATTCCGTTACCGCGATTTTGTTGTTCGCCCAAATAGCTTATTACTTACACTTTCTCAATCAGGTGAAACAGCGGACACGTTAGCTGCATTACGTTTAGCGAAAGAGAAAGGTTACATGTCTGCAATGTCTATCTGTAACGTATCTGGTTCTTCACTAGTACGTGAATCCGACCTCGCGTTTATGACACGTGCCGGGACTGAAATTGGTGTGGCATCGACTAAAGCATTTACCACTCAGCTTGCTGCAATGTTGATCTTGGTGACTGCGATTGGTAAAGAGCAAGGTACTATCAATAAAGAAAAAGAAGCTGAAATTGTTCATGCTTTACATTCTTTACCTACTGAAGTTGAAAAAGCATTAGCGTTTGATAAAGAAATTGCTGCTCTAGCCCCTGACTTTGCAGATAAACACCACACATTATTTTTAGGTCGTGGCGAATATTACCCAATTGCGATGGAAGCGGCGTTAAAGTTAAAAGAGATCTCTTACATTCACGCTGAAGCTTATGCAGCAGGTGAACTAAAACATGGTCCATTAGCGTTAGTGGATGCTGATATGCCTGTTGTCGTTGTTGCTCCGAATAATGATTTGTTAGAAAAATTAAAATCAAACGTTGAAGAAGTACGCGCACGTGGTGGTTTATTGTATGTATTTGCCGATGAAAACTCAGGCTTTGAAGCATGTGATGGAATGAAGATTATCTCATTACCTCATGTAAATCCAATCATCGCACCTATCTTCCATACGGTACCGATGCAATTATTGTCGTACCATGTGGCATTGATTAAAGGTACTGATGTAGACCAACCACGTAACCTAGCAAAAGCGGTAACAGTGGAATAAATTACAAATTAAGTCTTTATTTATTGTTGGTGCACAATAAAGTTGTTAATTAAACAATAAAGTTATTACCAAAACAATATAGTTGCTAATTTTATCCGTCTGAGCTATTTTTAAAATAAGATAGTTCAGACGGAAGTTTACTATGGGTAAGAAACAATATTGGAACTCTGAGGCTAAAAACCGGCGCTGGATCAAAGAAGGCAGAGGCCAAGGCACAGGAGCAAACTATAAACCTTGGCTTACCGTACGCGATGTAGCGTCAGAAGGCCGATCCCATCGTATTTTTGGACACATAACTCAACGAACCCATCATTTACTCTCCGATCTAGAGCTTGCAACATTTCTTCTACTTCAATGGCGTTCGACTACAAATGATATACGTGAACAATTTCCGCTAGATCGTGAAGTAACGAGAGAGATAAGCGAAAATTTAGGAATAAGGCATCCAACTTATCAAGGTGTGGATCAATACATGAGCAGTGACTTTGTCGTTGATTGTGATGAAAAAAATAATCCAAGATTTATCCTCCAAGTAAAAACATCTGAAGCATTTAGTGACTCAAGAACAATTGAAAAACTTGAGATTGAACGACGTTACTGGCGTGAAAAGGGTTTACCTTTCTATTGGATCACTGAAAAACAGATACCGCCAATTGTATTCGAGAATATCAATCTTCTTTATAACCACATTGTTGATGAAATTGATCAAGCAGACCTCATCGTTCAATTAGAAGTGTTTAATAAACACTTAAGAGCAAATGAAAACCTAAGAGTTAAAGAGTTATGTATGAAACTCGATGCTTCATATGATAACGAACCAGGTGAAGCTTTATATCAAATTAAACGCTTGCTCGCACAACGCTATTTCCATTTTAATATTACTAAACCGTTTACAGAGTTACGCTGTTTTGAAATTACTGCTGAAAACTTTGATGTATTGCAGGAGGGCTGGCGTGTTTCAAATTAACGAAGTGATTAAATTAGAAGATAAACTTTATAGGGTTCTTATAACAACACATACCCATGTTGTATGGATTTCACTCGAAGATCAAAAGGGATTTCCAGATATTGTAGAGCTACCACAACTCGAAGCCTTATTATTAGAAGAAAAGCTGACTCGAGCTAATGATCCATTTGAGTATGTAATAAATCTACTACCTGAACCTGACTCTAAAGAAACAATCATTCGAAATAGAAACTATCAAATCATAAAACCACTGGTTGATGATTCTAACTTTTATATAAAAAAGGTTAGAACAAAGCATGTAGCGAACATTCTCGGATCGGGTGAAATTTCAAGGCCATACCTTTATAAATTAATCCGTCGTTATTGGCAAAGAGGACAGGTGCCAAATACCCTGCTACCTGATTACAAAAATTCCGGAGCAAAGGGCCAGAAACGTATTGCGAATGGAAAAAAACTAGGCCGCCCAAGAAAAATAATGGAAGGAATTGGTGCGTTGGTCGATGAGCCAACTGAAAAATTATTTCGAATAATTATTGATAAATATATTTTAAAAAAACAATTTTCTGTTGCACGAGCACACCGTAAATTCAAAGGGCTTTATGACAATATATTTCCAGGATTGCCTGAATCAGAAAAACCAACAAAGCGTCAGCTAAGCTACTTCTTAGATAGAGAATATAAAAATGTAGATAGAATCAAAGCTAGTGTATCGGATAACATTCTTAAAAAAGATATTCGCCCCTTGCACAGCACCGCAACAATTCACGCTTTAGGGCCTGGTTCACGCTATGAAATAGATGCAACCATTGCCGACGTTATACTAGTATCTGACCATGATCGAAACCAACCAGTTGGACGCCCTACGGTATATGTTGTGGTTGATGTATTTTCAAGGTTTATTGTAGGCTGGTATATTGGTTTTGAGAATCCTTCTTATGTTGCGGCAATCCAAGCACTGCATGTGTCTTTAACCGATAAGAGCAATTTTTTCAAAAGTTTAGAGATTGAAACTGACAACTTTTCTTGGCCTTTACCTGGCTTACCAGACGCAATACTTGCAGATAGAGGTGAACTTTTAGGGCATCAAATTGAAGGCTTAGAATCTAGCAATAAAGTCAGGATCGAAAATACGCCTCCTTATAGAGGAGATGCGAAAGGAATCGTCGAACAAAGATTTAAAATTCTTCAGGCTGAATTTAAGAAGTTTACCCCTGGGGAAGTTATTGGTCCTACAGTAAGAAAAAGAGGTGGAAAAAATTACTGGCTTGATGGAAAACTAACGATTTCAGAGTTTACTGAAATAATAATTTCATCAATCGTTATGAGGAACTTTGTTGATCCCATTGAAAAATATGATCGAGCGAAGGATATGCCAGCTGATTTATCAAAAATCCCAATTCATCTTTGGAACTGGGGACTTAAGAATAGGACTGGGCGGTTGCGTAAAGCTAATCCTGATTCGGTACGTATTGCTCTATTACCGAGAGAGCAAGCCAGTGCATCTGCACAGGGTATATGCCTATTTGGTGTTTACTACTCTGCACCTGAAATTATCGAACTTGGTTGGATGCACCGCTCCGATAAATCAAATAGACCTAAAAAAATTGAGGTTGCTTACGATCCAAACTTTGCCGATGAAATTTACTTATTTCATACACAAGGGAGTAGAGAGCATTGGGTATGTCGGATTACTGACTTATCGCGAGAATTTAGAGGGTTAACATTTTGGGAAGTTTGGCGAAAACAACAGTCAATTAAAATTCAAAGTACAAAAGATAAATTAGAATCAGACAAGCTTCGAATGCATCATGAAAATCGAGTTGAAAACATCATTTCATCAGCAATCAAGCAAACACCAAAGTCAACATCAACAAAAACAGAGCGAATGAAAGGCGTTGGCCATTCTCGCTCTCAGCAACTATTGAAAGAACGGGAACAGCGACGCCCCAAAAGACCTGTACACGACAAAGGGTCAGAAAAAGTAGTTCATTTAACCGCACATGAAGATAATGACGACTACCCTGATTTTGAAGACGAACTATTTAATGAAGGAGATGATTGATGGAACAACCGAATCATTTTGTCACAGCGGTTTACCAGTCAACTGGTATCAAACGTTATTATGGTAACCCCTTTATTGAAGCCCTACCACCTATATTATCTGTTGCTCAAGCAGGTAAAAGCATCAAAGGGAAAATAGAATTCCATCCTTCAGAACGATTAGCCGATCCTAAATCTAGAATGCATATGGTTGTTTCGTTATTAGATGATTACTTTCAACCCCTCTCGCAACATGTTCAGTTACAAGAGAAAATCGATATGATGTTACGCATGGGATATGTCGGGCGCAATATTAGTGACGGTTCTCTTAACAGGAAACTTCAAGAAGGCTATGAATTGATCAAGTCTGGTGGAGAAGCCACCGCAAATTTTAGTATTGAGAAAACAACAGCTAGAAGTATGTCTTTAGTGGGTATCTCTGGTAGCGGAAAAACCAGTTCATTAGTACGAGTTCTGGAAACTTACCCGCAAGTTATCTATCACGAACAACATAACTGCTTTCAAGTAACTTATTTAAAGATTGAATGCCCTAGTAACGGCGATCTTGAAAGCCTTTGCCTTAACTTCTTTAGTGCTGTTGATGCGCTTTTGAGTACAGATTATGAACGCCGTTATGCGAAACAACGCCTTTCTGTCCCTAAAATGCTAGCTTTGATGCGTCAAACTGCAAACAATCGTGCAATTGGGATTCTAGTTATCGACGAAATTCAACGTTTAAGCCAGGTGCGTTCGGGCGGTAAAGAGCAAATGTTAGAATTCTTTGTCGAATTAGTGAATACCGTAGGTATTCCTATCGTGTTAGTTGGCACTCCCAAAGCCCGCCCAATTTTTGAACTGGAATTACAATCAGGAAGGAGAAGTGCAGGTATTGGAGCCATTTACTGGGAAACCATTCCACAATATATATTGAAAGAAAGTGGACGTGAGCCAAGCAAAAACTGGATTAGATTTTCAGATAAACTCTGGAAGTTACAATGGCTTAAACATGGCGATGACCATTTAACAGAGGAGATAAGAGATTGTTGGTATGACCTTTCTCAGGGCGTTCTAGACATTGTTGTAAAGCTATTTGTATTAGCGCAGTTGCGTGCTATTGCTAACAAGAAAGAGCGTATAACCGTTAGTATTCTTCAATCAGTGTATAAACAAGAGTTGAAGCCTGTTCACCCTATGTTGGCAGCATTGAGATCGGGTGATGCCGATAAAATTGTTAAATATTCCGACATGCGAGTAGTAGATCTTGATAAGCGACTCATTCAAATTGGTTCTGAAATTATTGCTGATGCTCAAAAGCAAGAAGAAAAATTATTTGGTGGGAACCAGGATGCTTTACGTTTATATAACGTAATTTTGCAAATTGAGGAGTCTTTTGATCAACAGATAGTAGCTCAGCTCGTCGAACGGATATTTAAAGATCATTCTGATTATAGCATTGCTCAAATGATCCCAGTTTTAGTAAATTGGTATCTAACGAATGAAGAAACGCCTGTAAAATCCAAACAAAAAAATACAGTGAAAGAAAAAGACTGGCATGATTTAGACGTCAACGACCTGCGATATCAATATGTTTACTGCAAAGATGAAAAACAATCACTTCTAGATCGACTTGAACAAAATGGTGAGATGTTCGATCTTGATGGCTGGGCTGCGGGTTACTAATGATTGGATTTCCGTCGCCTTATCCAGAGGAACTGCTTTATAGCACGATAGCTAGATCAGGTGTTCACGATGGCGAAACTTCACCTAAACAGTTGTTGGAAAAAGTGTTCAAAAATCGCAAGGTAATTGCAACCCTGGATTTGCCTAGTCATTTGCAAGTTCTAGCAAATCAATATCCAAAAACATTAGGTATGAACGTTAATGTTTTAATCAATCGCCATACACTTTGGCCCATTTATGCCCCCTTCCTGCCACCTGAACGAAATCATGAGATAATAAAATGGATGAGCGGAAGATCCAAAGGTGCAGTACATTTAGCAAGTGGAATTATAGCATCAAGAGTAAAGACAAAAGGAAGACTCTACGTATGTGCTGAATGCTTGAAAGAGCAAATAATAAGATATGGTGAGTGTTTTTTGAGTCGCCATTGGCAAGTCCCACTAATAAAAACATGCCCCAAACACGCCTCTTTAAGTGTTACAACAATAGTAATCGATGGCGAACATCGACACACCTATACCGCAATAGGGGAGGTTGAAGTATTAGATGCATTAGAGATTAGCTCCATCGACAAATTATTTTCCCAACAAGTAGCTCAATTAATGCAGGTTAAAAGTAAAGGCATTAGCAGTGCTCAATGGACAACATTTTATAAACAATTTGCGTCAAGTCAGGGATATTTAGATGGTCGAAGAATTGATCATGTGAGAATTCACAATACAGTAATAACGTTTTGGGGGAAATGTTGGCTTGATAATGCGGGTATTCTTCCTTCAGATACGGAAACATCCTGGCTCAAGGGCTTGTTTCGTAAACATAGAAAAAGCTTTAGTTTTGCGGAGCATATTGTGGCAATAGTCGCCATCTCAAATGGAGCTTTCACTATTTGTGATGCTATTGAAAAAGCCTCAAATATTACAACTAGCAATGAAAAAAGCAGTTATAAAAAAGAACTGAAACCAATTATCACAAATCAACTAAGCCAAGATCAAATTGAATGGAAAGAGAAAATTGAGCAAAGTTATCCAAAGGCAGTTCGTATAAAAAATAAGGCGCTTTACGCACGACTCTACCGAAATAATTATGATTGGTTGATGCAGATTAATCGTTTATTTCATGCTGAAAAAATAGTGGTTAATAAGCGCGTAGACTGGAAACAACGAGACAGAAAAATTGCTAGAGAGTTGTATTGTGTTTATGGTGAGTTGTGCGAAGATTTAAACGCGCCTCATCTAAGTCGCACATTTCTGATTCACCAGCTTGAACAACGAGGAACTGTCGAAAAACATCTTAATCGCTTACCTCGTTGTTCGACATTGCTTTGCTTTTATTCTGAGAGCATTACAGAGTATCAATCAAGAAGGCTTACTCGTGCCTACCTAGAGATGCAAAAGAGCGGACAAGAGATAAAACGCTGGATCTTGTTGCGGCAAGCAGGTCTAAGTGATGACAGAATGACTGATATTGTTGCCGATCTTTTAAAGGAGATGTTGAGTGAGTAAACCTGATGCGAAGTTTAAAAAGCTGAATGATGATTCCAAAATACTTGCTATCGGTTCTCTATTCCGTGGCAAAGATAGAAAAAATTGGGCGGTCAACGTTGACTTTAATGGTGGGTTTTCTAAGAGCATGCAGTTCAGCAATATACCCGTACTTGCCAGAAAACGTGTTTTAAACCCGACGAAGCAATATAAATTAGCCGGTTTACCGACCGAAATCATAATTGAAAACGCTCAATTATGGGAAGCAGCTAAGGCGTCTGATTGTCCTGCTTATCAGGTACATCGACATGGTGGAGACGGCAATCAACCATGTTTTGCCGTACAATTTGGCAGTCGTAGAATATTTATTCCCCAGCTAGAAATGGCTCGCGTACTTTTTTATCATGATCCTTTTCTAGCTCGACTAAGCCTTCAACATAATGCATTGGCCGAAGACTTTATTCTTGGGAATAGAGATGATGGTCAACCCATTATTTTTGTCCGTGATGGTGCGGATTACCCTGTCTCATACTTTAATCGAGATGATAACCGACGTTTTTTAAGTTGGGTATTGCTTGATCGCGAGGCCCGAACTTCATTTGAAAGCATCAGTATTCACCTTATCAAAAATCAATATCAGAAAAACAATTATTTACATTGGAATTTCCAATTCACTCCACCATCCTTATCAGGTGTGGAGCTTGAGGCTAGAGGGTGGGAAGACAGAGAATCGAATAGTTTCTTTATTTGGGAAATAACCAAACTCACCAATTTGCCATCAGAATTAGAAGGTGAGATTGATTTTTATCACCCTGGTTATGAAAGGAAAGCTGGAGGGAAACCAACCAAAGGCGACGGCAAGCAAGGAGAGGCTCAAGATAACTTTGAATTGGATGATGATGAGCTGTCTGATATAGATAAGGCCACAATTTCACTCATGTCAGAGCAAGTTGTAGTGTCTTTTAAAACACCTCACATCACAAACCGCATCGCGAACAAAACTAAAGTTGTTAATAATGTCATTGGCGATGGCGAAAAGGAAGTCTTGAATAACGACCTTAGCCCAAATGAAAAAGAAGAGTCTGGCACCTTACCAGGGGGAGCGTGGAATAATTTAGATGATCAAACAGACGATGCACACTTGTATATAGGTAAGTTTAAATCCTTTTTTACAATGATCAACTACTTAATTACTAAGCACGGTTTTACCCTGATAAGAAAAGAGTTGGCAAAACTTCCAAAGCTGGGTGATGGAAACAAACATTGGTTAGCTGACACGCAAAACCCTCGTTGCTTGGCTACTGTTGAGTTAGAATTTAATAATCAGTTTTTTACTTTATTGGAAGTAGACACCTCCGATGGCGCAGCAAAACTTTCGACGATGCTACTTACGTCTTCTTCAAGTTGGGTAAAAACAAATGAAAGAATGATTCTACATCGGATTATGAAGAAGCATTTAGGATGGCCAAGTGATTACTTTAAAGAACAGTTAGGCGAAAAAATGTACTCTGGTATTCCTCACCCTAAATCAAAGCAATCGGGTTCATTACCCCCTGAAGAAATATCCCCTTGGGCACAAAGAGTTGCAAATTGGGTTAGCCGAAATGCATAACTTTATTTTAACTTTCTAGATCAGATAATTACCGATCAGTATTCCCTAAAAGATTTTCTATGATAGGATGACACCTAATAAATTTAATGAGGTGAAGCACTATTCAGTGTTGTACCACAGAACATTTAGGGCATAAATCCTGCTTTAACCGATATGGTGTTGATGAAATTTCTCTTTAAGCAAAGCTGATGAAAATCTCTAAATCAAATAATAGATAAACTCCGACTCAGGCAACAAAACGCATGGCAAATGAAAGTTTAAAACAAAATATTATAGTCAATAATGCTAAAGCTCAAATAGCGCAGTTGCCAAAGGCAACTCGGGATCGTATCGCACATATCGACTTTACCTTGTTGTTTAAAGGAGAGGCTGTACGTGCTGATTTAGTAGACCGTTTTAACATTGCGCCTGCACAGGCCACAAAAGACTTTACCCTGTACCGAGAGCTTGCGCCGAGCAACATTGAATATGACCAAAAGCTCAAAGTGCATAAGCGTGGAGAACAGTTTGTGCCTTTGTTCGACTACGACGTGGTAAGAACATTGGCCACTATCAGTCAAGGCTACGGGGATGGCTTTACTGGGAAGGTAAAACCACCACTGGCTTGTGAAGCGCCTTATCATCTAAACAAGCCGAGTTTATCGATAGTGGCGAAAGTCACGGAGGCTACTCACAAAGGTAAAGCCTTGAGTATCACCTATGTATCGTTATCGAGCGGTGAAACAACGCGTGAAATAGTGCCGCATACCCTAGTAGATAATGGCTTACGTTGGCATGTTCGTGGTTTTGATCGCAAGCATGGTGAATTCAGAGACTTTGTCCTGACCAGAATTAAAGCCACTGAAGTGCTTGAATGCTCAATCCTGTCTGAGGAAGAGCTCGAAAATCAAGACAGGCAGTGGAACCGATTTGTAGAGCTGGAATTAGTCCCGCATCCTTCTATCAAGCATAGCGAGGCCATTGAGCTCGACTATGGCATGATCAATGGCGTGATGAGAGTTGAGATTAGAGCTGCGACAGCTGGCTACCTGCTTCGTCAATGGCATGTTGATTGTACTAAAGATCATAAACTTAATAGTCCTGAGTACCAGCTTTGGCTTAAGAACACCCCCACGCTTTATGGTGTAGGGAATTTAAATTTAGCGCCCGGATTTGAAAGTTAACCTTCAGGTCGGTTTAGAACACGCAGAATGGGTGGTTGTAGCGACTCATTCGACAGCCTCTTAATGAATTAACAGCAGGAATTAACAAATGACAAGTTTACAACAACGCGCCGAGCTTCAACGCCAAATATGGGCAATTGCCAACGAAGTTCGAGGCTCAGTAGATGGCTGGGATTTCAAGCAGTACGTACTAGGTACACTGTTCTATCGTTTTATCAGTGAAAACTTTGAAACCTACATCACTGGGGGTGACGAAAGCGTTAACTATGCAGCCATGTCAGATGATGATGAAAATATCGGTTTTGCCAAAGAAGATGCTATTAAAACCAAAGGTTACTTCCTTTACCCTAGCCAGCTGTTTAGTAAAGTTGCTGCAAACGCGAATAAAAACGATAATTTAAACACTGATTTAGCCGCTGTTTTTGCTGCGATTGAAAATTCAGCTAATGGTTACGATTCTGAAAAAGACATCAAAGGCCTGTTTGCCGACTTTGATACCACCAGTAACCGCTTAGGTAATACGGTCGACGCTAAAAACAAACGCTTAGCGGCGGTATTAAAAGGTGTTGCGGGGCTTAACATTACCCAATTTGAAGATAACGAAAACGATCTATTTGGTGATGCTTACGAATTTTTAATTTCTAACTATGCAGCGAATGCGGGTAAATCTGGTGGTGAATTTTTCACACCTCAGCATGTATCTAAGCTGATTGCTCAACTTGCTATGCACGGGCAAACCAGCGTCAATAAAATCTACGACCCAGCCGCAGGCTCTGGTTCATTGTTATTACAAGCCAAGAAGCATTTTGATGCGCATATCATTGAAGATGGTTTTTTTGGCCAAGAGCTAAACCACACCACCTACAACTTAGCGCGTATGAACATGTTCTTGCACAATATTAACTACGACAAGTTTAATATTCAGTTGGGTGATACCTTAGTCGCCCCCCACTTTATCGATGACAAACCCTTTGATGCGATTGTTTCAAATCCGCCTTATTCCGTAAAATGGATGGGTAGTGATGACCCGACACTGATCAACGATGATCGCTTTGCCCCTGCTGGTGTTCTTGCTCCTAAATCAAAAGCTGACTTCGCCTTTGTACTTCATGCGCTTAATTACCTATCAAGTAAAGGCCGTGCTGCCATTGTTTGCTTTCCAGGTATTTTCTATCGTGGTGGTGCTGAGCAAAAAATACGTAAATACTTAATTGATAACAACTATGTAGAAACCGTGATTTCGCTTGCGCCTAACCTGTTTTTCGGCACTACCATTGCCGTGAATATATTAGTGCTCTCGAAGCACAAACCAGATACTACAACGCAATTTATTGATGCCAGAGATCTGTTTAAAAAAGAAACCAATAACAACACCCTAACCAACGAGCATATTGAGCAAATTATTCAGGTGTTTGCCAGCAAAGAAAACGTCGAATACTTTGCAAAATCTGTTGATTTGGATGCTATTGCTGCTAATGACTACAACTTATCGGTGAGTAGTTTTGTGGAAGCAAAAGATAACCGTGAAGTAGTGGATATTACTGAACTCAATACAGAACTTAAGAGCACCGTCGCTAAAATTGACCAGTTACGCAACGATATCGATGCTATTGTGACGGAGATTGAAGCATGAGTCACCTAACATATTTAGAAAAGCAGCTAGACGGTGTCGAGGTAAATTGGAAACCTCTATGGCAAGTAACTATTTGGGATAAAAAATTCAATGCTGTTGATCGAAAGAAACAACCCAAGGTTATTAATTATAAATATCTACTTGCTGTCGATCTTTTTAAATTGAAACAAGAAAGTGGAGATGTATTTCTTCTTTCTACAGGAGAGCAGACAGGTTGGACAAATGAAAAGTTAGCTGGCTCCTATTTAAGGGAAGGAGAAATTGTAACTATTCCATGGGGAAAATCTAGGCCTGTTAAAGATGTTATTAAATATTACAAAGGACGTTTTGTAACGGCGGATAACCGAATTGCAACTTCAAATAATACAGATGAGTTATTAAATAAATATTTATACTACTGGATGATGAGTAAGTCACAAGCCATTGATAAATATTACCGAGGTTCAGGAATACAACACCCCAGCATGGCTAATGTTTTGGACATGTTGATTCCTGTACCACCATTGAAAAATCAAACCGAAATTGTGCGAATTCTAGATACATTTACCGCCATGACCGCCGAGCTGACCGCCGAGCTTAACATGCGCAAAAAACAATACACCTACTACCGCGACCAGTTGTTGAGATTTGAAGATGGTGAAGTTGAATGGGTAACATTAAATAAAGTTGCCAATATCAAAAATGGCAAAGATTGGAAGAAGTTGGGGCCGGGCAATATACCCGTTTATGGCTCAGGTGGAATTATGCAATACGTGGATACTTTTGCTTATGATAAACCAACCGTATTGATCCCTAGAAAAGGATCGATAACAAATATTTTTTATGTTGATGAACCCTTTTGGAATGTTGACACGATTTACTACACAGAATTAGACCTTGATAAAATCATTCCTAAATTCTTTTATTATTTCATGACAACTATCGACATGATGCAATTAGATACTGGATCCGGTAGGCCGAGCCTTACACAGGCAATATTGAATGAAATTAAAGTCCCGTTACCTCCACTTGATGAACAGGGGCGTATTGTAACTATTTTGGATAAGTTCGATACACTAACCACTTCAATCCAAGAAGGTTTGCCCCGCGAAATAGAGCTACGCCAAAAGCAATACGAGTACTATCGTGATCTGTTATTAAGTTTCCCGCAATCAAATTCAGATGAGCCACTATTGAAGGAAAGAGCTTAATGAGTCAAACGCTAACGGAAATAGCTGAATTATTGAAAGCATCTATCAAGAAAGTACAGTTAATTTATGCCTTTAATGGCACGGGTAAAACGCGCTTATCTCGTAACTTTAGGTTATTAATTGATCCCAAGGTAGACCCTGAAATGGAAGGGCCGACAGATTTTTCCAATTCAAAAGTTTTATATTACAACGCATTTACAGAAGACTTATTTTATTGGGATAATGATTTAGAAGAGGATAAAGAACGTCAGCTTAATATCCAGCCTAATTCATTTACCAATAGGCTGTTAACTTTCCTACAAAATCAAGGTTTGGATGGGCAGATAGTCCATCGATTCCAACAATATTCAAACCCAAACATTACCCCATATTTTAATACGGATTTCTCTAAGGTGTTTTTTTCACTTGAGAGTGGAGGGAATGATAGCTTAAATAATATAAAAATATCTAAAGGGGAAGAAAGTAGTTTTGTTTGGAGTGTTTTTTATTCTTTGTTAGAACAGGTTATTAGCGTTCGTAATATACTTGAAGTAGATGATCGCGAAACCCAAGAATTCAATCAATTAGAGTATGTTTTTATTGATGACCCCGTTAGTTCATTGGATGATAACCACCTGATTGAATTAGCTGTTAATTTAGCTGAGTTAATTAAATTAAGTGATTTTACTTATGGAAAAGGACTTAAGTTTATTATTTCGACACATAACCCGTTATTTTATAATGTACTGCACAACGAACTTGATTTAAATAAAGGTAATAAGAAAGAAGGTTGCTATCTGTTGGAACGTTTTGATGATGGACTATTCAATTTAAATGTTAAGTATGGGGATTCTAATCGAAGCTTTTCTTATCACTTATATTTAAGGCAGATATTAGAAGCTGCTATTGCGGCAAATAATGTAGAACATTATCATTTCACGCTATTACGGAATCTATATGAAAAGACAGCGAGCTTTCTTGGATATCAGAAATGGTCAGAACTCTTACCTGGTGACAAAACTGCCTATTTAAATCGTATCATTCAACATACAAGCCATTCTTCATTATCGAATGAAATGATTTCACAACTAAGTGCTCCAGAAAAGAAAACAGTTGAGCTATTGTTTAATCACTTAATAGCAAACTATGGTTATTGGAAATAGGAGAATTCAGATGCTTAATACGGCTCTCAGCCTACAAGACCAAACCTCAGAATTCTTACTTTATACCGCACCTAATGGCGATGTCAAAGTGGAAGTATTACTCAGCGATGAAACCATTTGGCTGACCCAAGAGCGTATTGCACAGCTTTTTGGTGTACAACGCCCAGCGATTACGAAGCATTTAAAAAACATTTTTGAAAGCAAAGAATTACAAGAAGAAGTGGTATGTTCCATTTTGGAACATACCACTGCACACGGCGCGATAGCTGATAAAACCCAAACTAAACCTGTAAAATACTATAACTTAGATGCGGTGATTTCAGTGGGTTACCGGGTTAACTCCGCACAAGCGACGCAGTTTCGTATTTGGGCAACAGCGTTAATTAAGGATTACATCATCAAAGGTTTTGCGATGGATGATGAACGGATGAAAAATGGTCGCTTCTTTGGCAAAGACTATTTTAAAGAGTTACTGGAACGAGTTCGCTCGATACGAACTAGTGAACGACGTATTTATCAGCAAATTACCGATATTTTTGCCGAATGCAGTATTGACTACGATCCTAAATCAAAAACCACGCAATTATTCTACGCACATGTACAAGACAAGTTTCATTTTGCGATTACAGGTCATACAGCTGCAGAAATTATTGCCCTGAAAGCCGATGCAAATCAGCCATTAATGGGCATGACAACTTACAAAAATGCCCCGGCTGATCGAGTCATTAAATCCGACACAACTATCGCTAAAAATTACCTAGCCGAAGATGAAATTAAAAAACTAGAGCGCACTATTACAGCATTTTTTGATTACATCGAAGGCATTATTGAACGTCGCACTAGCTTTACCATGGAAGCCTTTGCCGATAGCGTCAATAAGTTTTTAGCCTTTAATGAATATCACGTGCTTGAGGGATATGGCAGTATTTCAAGCACAGCGGCAAAACAAAAAGCCCACGCTGAATATGAGCAATTTAACCAACAACAAAAAATAGAGTCAGATTTTGACCGTGAAGTTAAAAAGTTGCTTGGCCAATCGAAAAATAAAAAACAATAAGAGAAAGGATTACAGATAATGACGACCTATAAAACCATCGCAGAGTCTAACAATTTTATTGTTTTGGATAAGTATGTCAAAGATTGGCAAGTCCCAGAAAACTTTCAAAGTGAAGGCGATTTAGAGAGAGAATTAATACAAGATTTAGTCAATCAAGGTTATGAATATGTATTGGCGCTAACAACGCCTGATGCCATGATGGCGAATGTGCGTAAACAGTTGCAAACACTTAACAAAACTGAGTTTACTGATGTCGAATGGTTGCGTTTTCAGGAACAGTACCTCAATACGCCAAGTGATAATATTAGCGATAAAACGCGAAAGGTTCACAGCGACTATATCTATGATTTTGTTTTTGATGACGGTCATATTGAAAACATATACCTGTTTGATAAAAAGGTAATTGCACGGAATAAATTACAAGTCATTAAGCAATTTGAACAAACAGGTAGCCACGCTAATCGATATGATGTCACTATTTTGGTCAATGGTTTACCGCTAGTTCAAATAGAACTGAAAAAACGCGGTGTTGCGATTCGTGAAGCCTTTAATCAAATCCATCGCTACAGTAAAGAAAGCTTTAACGCTGAAAACTCATTGTATAAATTCTTGCAACTTTTCGTTATTTCTAATGGTACAGATACTCGTTATTTTGCCAACACAACGAAACGCAATAAAAACAGCTTTGACTTTACTATGCATTGGGCAAAATCTGATAATGCGTTAATTAAAGATTTAAAAGACTTTACAGCAACCTTTTTCCAGAAAGAAACATTACTCGAAGTAATTTTACGATACTCTGTATTTGATATAAGCAACACTTTACTCGTAATGCGTCCTTATCAAATAGCAGCAACAGAACGTATTCTATGGAAGATTAAAAGTGCCTTTAATAGCAAAGGCTGGAGTAATACTGAAAGCGGCGGTTATATATGGCATACCACGGGTTCTGGCAAAACGCTGACCAGCTTTAAAGCAGCTCGCTTAGCGACTGATTTAGATTGTATTGATAAAGTATTCTTTGTGGTAGACAGGAAAGATCTCGATTACCAAACTATGAAGGAATATCAGCGTTTTTCACCTGATAGTGTTAACGGCTCTGATAGCACCGCGGGACTTAAAAGTAACCTCGATAAAAATGATAACAAAATCGTGGTAACTACCATTCAAAAACTGAACAATTTAATTAAGAATGAAAGTGACTTACCCATCTATAACAAACAAGTCGTATTCATTTTCGATGAATGTCATCGTAGTCAGTTTGGTGAGGCGCAGAAGAACCTCAAAAAGAAATTCAAAAAGTACTATCAATTTGGATTCACTGGTACGCCTATCTTCCCTGAAAATGCGCTAGGAGCAGAAACGACGGGTAGCGTTTTTGGTCAACAATTGCATACTTATGTGATTACCGATGCTATTCGTGATGAAAAAGTCCTTAAATTCAAAGTTGACTATAACGATGTTCGCCCTCAATTTAAAAGTATTGAAACAGAGCAAGATGATAACAAACTAAGTGCAGCCGAAAATAAAAAAGCATTTTTGCATCCTCATCGGATTAACGAAATTTCACAGTACATTTTAAATAATTTTAACCAAAAAACGCATCGCGCCTATTCTGGAGCAAAAGGCTTTAACGCTATGTTCGCAGTAAGCAGTGTTGATGCAGCCAAAGCTTATTACGAAGCCTTTAGTCAATTACAGCAAGAGTCCGATAAACCACTTCGAATCGCGACTATATTTTCGTTTGCAGCGAATGAAGAACAAGATTCTATTGGTGATATTTTAGATGAAAGTTTTGAAGTAAATGCAATGAATAGCAGTGCTAAAGAATTTTTAGGCGCAGCGATTACTGATTATAATAAACTATTTAAAAGTAACTATGGCGTGGACAGTAATGGCTTTCAAAACTATTACCGCGACCTTGCTCAACGAGTTAAAAATCAAGAAGTTGATTTATTAATTGTCGTTGGCATGTTTTTAACTGGATTTGACGCGCCAACACTCAATACGTTATTCGTTGATAAAAACTTACGTTATCACGGTTTAATGCAGGCATTCTCGCGCACTAACCGTATTTACGATGCCACCAAGACTTTTGGTAACATTGTGACCTTCCGAGATCTAGAACAAGCGACTATTGATGCTATCACCTTATTTGGCGATGAAAACACCAAAAATGTGGTCTTAGAAAAAAGCTATAAAGAATACATGGAAGGCTTTAATGATCTCGTCACTGGTAAAGCTCGCAGAGGCTTTGTCGATATCGTTAAAGAATTGCAAACGCGTTTTCCTGAACCTCAATCGATTGAAAAAGAAGAGGACAAGAAAGCCTTTGCGAAATTATTTGGTGAATATCTAAAAGCAGAAAACATTCTACAAAATTACGATGAGTTTACTGGCTTAAAAGTTTTACAAAATTTAGATACTAGCGACGAAGAAGCCACTCAAGAGTTTAAAGAAAAATATTATTTAAACGATGATGACATAGATAAAATGCAAGCTATTGATATGCCTGGTGAACGTGCAGTTCAGGACTATCGATCAACTTATAACGATACGCGTGATTGGCTCCGCCGACAAAAACAAGGTGATGATAAAGGTGAGTCAACAGTTGATTGGGACGATGTTGTCTTTGAAGTAGATTTACTTAAATCACAAGAAATTAACCTAGATTACATTCTTGGGCTTATTTTTGACCACAACAAAAAGAATAAGAGTAAAGAGGGTTTGATCGATGAAGTTCGTCGTCTTATACGGGGGAGTTTAGGGAACAGGGCTAAAGAAAGCTTGGTTATTGATTTTATTAATCAAACTAATCTGGATGAAATAAACGACAAAGCTAGCATTATTGATGCTTTCTTCAAGTTCGCGCAGGCTGCGCAAAAACGAGAAGTAAATGACATCATAGCTTCAGAAAAATTAAATAGTGATGCAGCCAAACGCTACATTACTTCATCTCTAAAGCGAGAGTTCGCATCTGAAAATGGCACCGCACTTAATGACGCGCTACCTAAGTTAAGCCCGCTTAACCCACAATATCGCACACAAAAGCAAACGGTTTTCCAGAAAGTAGCTGCTTTTGTTGAAAAATTCAAAGGTGTGGGTGGGAAGCTATAAAAGAACCTACCCTTTTAGTTAAATATTTAGATGGTTAAGAGAAAGTATCAAAATCTCTCAAGATGGGAATGATGGAGGAAATGATTTGTTAAAAACTATATCGGATTTGTTACATCAGTCCCCGGGAATGAAAGGACGTCAAATAGCAAAAAAATTAATGCTGGATAAGTCTCAAGTAAACTCGTTCCTTCACAAAAATCAGGATACATTTACGAAAAACTCAGGTCATGAATGGTATCTTATTCGCATGCCACATGTGGAAATCAATTTTCCTGGAGGTTGGGTTGATGTGCCAGATTTTGAGATGGCTATCCGCAAGCTTTCGGACCATCCAGACGAACCACAAGTTACATTCAAGTTCGGAGTAGATTGCAAATTTCTACTAATTGCCTTGGCGCGTTTTCTAGCACTAGCAAACCAGCTTGTAGCTGTTGGGAAGCTTATTGTCATAGATACCACATCATGCCTTAACACACATAGATTTTTCAGTAGGAATGGTTTTTTTGATTATCTTAATCAAAGTATTACTTGCCTTCCTGATCGGCCAATATTGTCTGCTGCCAAAACATATCAGGGTAATAGTGACACGCTCGTTGAGATCGGGGAGATTTCTCTCCCATGTCAAAACAAAGAACTCATTATTCGTTTAGGTGACAGGTTTATAGAGCATTCTTCAGCTAATTATGCCTTAGCCGCTAAAACTGTTTTTTCAGAACTTGTAGGCAACGTAACCGATCATAGTGAATCGAAGATACCAGGTCTTGCTGGGTTACAAGTGTATCGTCCGTTTAGGAAGCCCAAGCATATTCAAACCATTATATCCGACTCAGGGGTAGGAATAGCAACAACCCTTAGGACTACTTTAAAAGAGGTTCACCCTAAATTATACGATCAATATTCAAAGCTATCCGAAGAAAACGATATCGCGATGGTTCAAAAAGCTTTTATGTCTGGCGAGATAAGTCGTTTTGGTAAAGGACGAGGACTTGGTTTTAAAAGCAGCCGTGAACATGCTAGCAAAGAGAAGGTTATCATCGTTATAAGACAATTAACTTTCTCATTAACACTTGAGTACACAAAAGGACAATTAATCACAGTTACTACGGAACCAGGGTTAATTCCTATTACAGGAACCCATATCTGTTTTGATTTCTATGTTGACTATTTCTGATAAATAGTGTCAACTTAACCAGATGAAACAGTTAAACTATAAAATTCTTCTTTCAGAAGTCGTAGGATCTGATCATGCCTTTGGGAATGACGAAGGTAGTGAAGCCTATATAAAAATCAAAAAGATCGTTGACACTCACCCGTCATGCGATATTTTTTCTATTAGCTTAGAGGGAATGAGGTTTACTGATGCATCCTTTCCTCGCGAAAGTGTAATTTCATTGGCTAAATCCCTAAAAGGTGAAAAAGGATTCTACCTTTGTAAGGTACCAAGCAAAGATCTCTTAGATAATTGGTCCTACGGTGCTTCAGCCAAAGATCAGCCGCTAATAGTGAAGAATGTCTCTGGTTATGATGTGCTTGGTATAAAACTGAGCAGTACTGTTAAAGAACTGCTAGATTTTGTTATTACTAACAAGATGGCTACATCATCAAATGTCGCTAAATATTTTGATATATCTGCACAAAATGCAAGTGGCCGATTGAAGAAACTGCATGCTACAGGCCTTATTTTAGGCCAAAAAGAAGTAGCAGAATCTGGTGGCTTGGAATTTGTTTACCGTTCAATCATCTAAACTTTTTTTCTCTTTCTGATAAATCTGCTTGCGTTAAGCAGATTAGTCGATTAACATTTACTCAGATCCAATGGATCTTTTTTATTAAAGTCTGATAAATGTGATTAAGTTAACCAGAAAAGGAGGCCGCATGGCTACAAATCCCCCGTCAGGTGATGGACATAGAAATGGTGCAGTTAAAGGTAGATCTCAGACTCAAATGCCAAGTGGGCATTGGGTTAAGCGAGATGCAGTGACTGGTCAATTCATGGATGTAAAAACATCCGATAAAACGCCTTTTAAGGGCGTCAGGAAGGAGAAATAGATTGGCTAATGGTAAAACTCATTTGGTCGTCGGGGCAGCGGTTGGTTTAACTGTTGCCCTAGCGGACAACAAAAAAACAAGCTGTCAGTCACCATCCTGGAACGGCCATTGCTGTTGGATCTCTATTTGGCAAGCTTCCAGATATTTTGGAGCCCTCTCTGGGTAACCCTCATCATCGCCAGTTTTGCCACAGTCTATTGGTGTTAACTGCATTAGGTGTTGGACTCAAAAATTTGTATGAGTGGCAACCGGAAGAGGCAATTGATAAGTGTCTTCGAGGACTTGGACTAATCGCCGGATGTGCTTATGTAAGCCATTTGCTCTGTGATGCAATAACACCTCGCTCACTTCCCTTAATTGGCAAACTATAGGAGTTTTGAATGGTTGCTAAAGTCACAAGACCCATAGACCGTAAAGTTGAGCGAGAACTTTGGGCTCGCGCCGCTGCTCGTTGCCAATTTAACGGGTGTAATAAATTGCTATACAAATCAACGGTGACACAGGAATCAGTTAATGTCTCTCAAAATGCTCATATTTACGCATTTTCGGAGAATGGGCCTCGTGGTTGGGGACTCTTTAAAACTAAGTCAACCAGTTTAAATGACGTCAGCAACCTCATGTTGATGTGCTATGACTGTCACAAGAAGATTGATCAGAACGGCAGTGAAGATAGGTATCCAGCTGACCTCTTAATTAGTTGGAAAATTCAACATGAGCAACGTATAGAAATACTTACAGGCATTGCTCCTGATCGTAAATCAAATGTTGTTTTGTATTGTGCAAATATTGGAGCTGAAAAATCACCGATAAATTATCACGGTTGTGTCGAGGCAATGTTTCCGAATTGGTATCCGGCAACTGAAAAGCCGGTGACCCTATCCATGGTATCAGAGCTGAAAGATCACTCTGAACAATATTGGCAAGCAGAGTCGCATCACCTAACGAAACGTTTTCAAAGTAAAATCTCATCGATCATCGAAGAGGATTCTTGTAAGCATTTCTCATTGTTCGCGTTAGCTCCTCAACCATTGTTAATAAAACTTGGCGCTTTGCTTACCGACAAAATTGAGGTCGAGACTTATCAGCTACATCGAGAGCCTAAGGGCTGGTTTTGGCAAGACTGTTCAGATGATTTTGAGTACATCATCAACAGGCCTCAAAATATGAAGGGAAAGCCAGCCCTGGTTCTTTCTTTGAGTGACAATGTGTCACATGAGCGAATTACTCGGGTTATGGGGCCAGATACATCGATTTGGGAAGTGACTATCAAGCACCCTAATAATGATTTCATTCAGTCAAAGCAGCAGCTCTCCTTGTTCAGAAAGTGCATAAGAAAGCTGATTGTTGAAATCAAAAATGCACACGGCGATGTGACGCCACTGCAAATTTTTCCTGTGATGCCAGTATCGTGTGCCGTCGAATTAGGACGAGCGAGAATGCCTAAGGCTGATATGCCATGGCTTATTTATGACCACAACATAAAAACACAACAATTTGTAATGGCAATCGAGCTTCGAGGAGATCTTCATGAGTAATACCAAAAGTAACGATGTTCTAAACACTATTCTGGAAAAAATTGAGCTACCAGACAGTGCTTATGAAAAGGCTGAAAAACGCTATAAGGACCTAGGTGATTGGTTACATCGCACAGAATCAACATGCGGTAATTTTGATCCCCACGTGTTTTCTCAAGGTTCATTTCGTCTAGGTACGGCGATTAGACCCGATTCAGAAGAACAGTATGACCTAGACATGGGGTGCAATCTTCGGCGTGGCTTGGATAAAAGTTCCATCACTCAAAAGCAATTAAAGCACCTAGTCGGTCATGAGTTAGAGCTATATCGAAATGCCAGAGGCATTAAGGAAGAGCTGGCGGAGAAGAAACGCTGTTGGCGCTTAGAGTATGCCGATGGGCTCAGCTTTCATATGGATATTGTCCCTTGTATGCCAGAAAGTGATACAGGAAGAGGCCTTTTGAAAAAGCGGATGATCGAAAACTCTAAGTTTGATGAAAGCTTGGCTCAAAACGTGTCTCAGCTTGCAGTTTCGATTACCGACAACACTGATTCAACTTATGCAGTGGTAAATGAAAATTGGCGTATTAGTAATCCTGAAGGATATGCTCGATGGTTTGAAACGCGCATGAAGACCGCACGTTTAGTAATAAACGAACGTGAAATGCGATTTAAAGCCAGTATAGATAGTCTGCCATACTATCAATGGAAGACGCCCTTACAGCAGGTTATCCAATTATTGAAGCGTCATCGTGACACTATGTTTAAGAACAATGAGGATAGTAAGCCAATATCGGTAATCATTACCACATTGGCTGCTAAATCATATAAAGGTGAAAGTGATTTGGCTTCAGCGTTGAATACGGTGCTTTCCGAGATGGATGACCATATTTCAGCTCAAGCTCCGCTGATTCCGAATCCCGTCAATCCAGCCGAAGACTTCGCAGACAAGTGGTATGACGAAAACTCAGCTCAATACAGATTACAAGAAAACTTTTATAAGTGGTTGTATCAAGCAAGGGCTGACTTTAGAACCCTGTGCTCAAACGATGATGCCCAACGTATTGTAGAAGCTGCACAAAATGGTTTGGACCTGAAACTTGACTCAAATACTGTCGCTTTGGCATTGGGAATATCTTCGGTAACAAGTAAACCAACACATACAATTCATTCATCTGATCCCAAGCCATGGTTCAAGCAATAAATGAAGCATTGGAAAAATATTGGCCTAGAGGAGTTTCTAGCGGCCTATCCGAAAATTAGATTATCTGATATCAATGCTGAGAAGGTGGAGCTGTTAGGGGAATATCAGTTAAAAGCACAGCTTGATGGAAGTCAGCTTATTGAGCGAACCTTTTATCTAAAGATCGTTTGTCCAAAAGACTATCCAAATAAACTACCAATGGTTTATGACGCTGCTAGTTACTTTCCTCGTATTCAGGACTTTCACACCTATGCCAATGGTTCTTTCTGTCTAGGTTCGGAACTGAAAATTAAGTCAATTTTGAGTTCTGATTCATCGCTGAGTGCCTTTTTCGAAAAGATTGTTGTCAGGTTTCTTTATGCGGTTTCGCATAGAGTTGAATTCGGCAACTTTCCCTATGGTGAACTTGATCATGGGGAAAAGGGCTTGATTGATGATTATTCCGAGATATTCAGGGTCAATGGTAAGGCATCAGTTCTACTAGCTCTTAAAGCGCTGGGTCTTCGTAAGCGAGTCGCTAACAAACTACTTTGCCCATGCGGTTGTGGTTATCGCCTGGGCTCTTGTAATTATCGGTTCTTTTTGAACGAGTTTCGTCAAATTGAACGTCGTCGGTGGTTTCGTTCCCATTTGTCAGAGTCTTTCACTAAGATTGAAAGATCCATGAAAATCTCTCGAAGACTACGTAAAAAAGCGACCAATTAATAGTGTAATTTACGTAAAAATGCTTCTACTCATCTAAGTATTTATTGAATGCCAAATTTAGACATTCAGACTGCTAAACTCTTAACTTCATGTGCTTTGCTGTTTCTCTTGGTTAATTAAGCTTTCTATGGCTTTAATTTTCCCTAAAATTTTAGTGTTATTATCCCTTGCTTGGTTTTGCTGACACTGAATTTTAGTCACTAATTCGGGAAATTCATCATAGAGCTCTTTATACGCCTCATTTTCACCAAGGTTTAATAGCAATTCGACTTTATAAGTATTTAACTTTGCTGTTAATGATTCTTTCATACCGTCGCAATGTGTTATTTCATAAGGCTTTTCATCGATGTGTTCAATTAACTTTTTGGCATCAAATTGGGCAGTTTTACTAAAGCGTGTACCTCTTTTTTTACTAGTTGTTTTTTTCTTCAACCATCCCATGCTAACAAGTTTTAATAGTTCTGCGTATAGCTTTCGGCGAATTATTATAGGGTCTAAAAAAGAATCTTTACAGAGAGCCATATAAGCCGATCTGACATCACTTGTTGTAAAGTTATTAAAGTTGGGGATTTTAATTATTTGAACTACCACACTGTCTATTTTCAAAAGAAATCCCCAATACGTTAACTAAAAAACAAATGCTCCGATGCAGGAGCAATTTTATGCTTTTTATTTGGGACAATCAAGCTCCGCTATCGGAGCAGATTAGTTTATGAATATTGTTGGCAAAAAAGTAAAGAATATCCGTGAAAAAAAGGATTGGACTCAAGAGCAACTTGTCGCTAAATGCAACCTTACAGGTTGGCAAATTAGTAGAAGTACTTTAGCCAAAATCGAATCTAATGTTAGAAGGGTGACAGATATTGAAGTGGAAAAATTATCGTTAGTGTTGAATGTTTCGGTTAATGATCTATTTTGAAAAATAAAGTAATTTTGTCAATTAATCATGGGAATGTCGCCACCCCAAAAACATTTAATTAAATATTCTTCAATATTTTTGATCGTTAGCTAAAACAAATTTTTTATACTCCAGAAAGCTCCTCGTTCAGCTAATTCTATTTTTTAGTGCTAATTATTAAATCTTTTTGATATGTTGTTTGTACAACTACTGACAGACGAATTTAAATTTATGAAAATAAAAAATTCAGCGATTATCTATACCGGATATGATTACCAAACATTACAAGGTGTTAAGCTACTAGCTGACTGGCTATACAGTCCAACATCGTATACGCGAGTAGCATTTGAAGCCGATTCTGTCAGCAATGAAGCACCAGAAGGAATAGATGATATTGTCTGTGAACGACCAAATGGTGTTAAAGATTTTTGGCAAGTAAAATTTACCCCCTCCCCAGAAAAGAGTGAAAACGGCCTTACATGGAGTTGGTTATTAAAGATCTTAGGTAAAACATCTAGGTCTCGTTCTATTTTAAAAAAACTCTACGATGCCATAAGTGTTGTGCCCGTTGAAAAGCTCGGGGATGTTGTTCTTTTGACCAACAAGCGACCGGACAGACTTATGGAGTCCTGCCTACAAGGCTCAAAAGTAGATTTTAATCTGATTGATAACGACTCACAGCGAAAGATAATTCACCAGTTAGGAAACCAAGAGGCCGCTTTATTTCTTTTTTCAAAATTAACTATCCAGCATAGTGATGGGAATTATCTTACTATAAAATGTGGCATTCGATCTGAGCTTCTGAAATTTTCCGATGAAATAGGTGTTGAACGACTTTTAGCTAGAGCACGCGAATGGGCGATGTTCCAAAACAACCCTCCAGAAAGCGGTTGGATTTATCTTCATCATGTCAGAGAAGTATTGTCGCCCAAAAGACCGGATCCTATACCTGAAATATTCTCTGTGCCTGAAGACTATTGTCTTCCCGATTCAGACTTCCACAATGACCTGCTCAATAAGATTAACCGCTCTAATGGCGAAGTCATTACGCTAACCGGCAAGCCTGGGGTAGGAAAAAGTACGTATTTGTCATTTCTTTGCCAAGAATTAGAACATCAGGAAATTCCGTTAATACGTCATCACTATTTCTTATCGTTAGGAGATAATACCGAAGATAGACTAAGTCCACGAATTGTTGCCGAATCCCTGTTACATCAAATTGATAGATCTTACAAAGAATCAAGTGCAAGTACATCTCAACCTGAAAACTTGCGTGATGCACTGTTAACTTGCGCAAATTACTACAAAGGCAAAGGGAAACCTTTTGTGGTGTTGATTGACGGACTGGATCATGTTTGGCGGGATAACGCTAAAAACAAGAAACCACTAGATGAAACTTTTAGGCAATTGCTTCCTACTGCAGATAACTTAGTCGTACTTGTTGGAACACAACCAGTTGATGATGAATTACTACCTAACAGACTGCTTACTTACTCTCCAAAAAAAGAATGGTGTTGGTTGCCTGAAATGTCTGGTAATTCGATATACGACTTTTTAAAACTGCATGTTGAGTCTGGTAGATTATTTTCAAACTGTCATAAAGCTCATGAGAATGAAGAAATTCAGAAAAGTGCAACCGCCTTATTAGAAATTACAAATGGCTACCCTTTGCATGTAATTTACTCATCTGAGTATCTTTCCCATAATGGATTAGTGCTTTCTTCCTGGCAAATTGAGCAACTTCCACCATGCACCGATGGCAATATTACGACTTACTATTCTGAGCTTTGGCGTAATCTCAATTATAAACAAAAGGATGTTCTACACCTTTGTAGTGGTTTTCAATTTGCTTGGCCAAGACAGGCGATTGGTTCAGTTGTTAAAGATATTCATGAATATGCCCCAAGCGCAGATGCCGTTGCACATATGTTGTCAGAGGGAGTTTGTGGAGTAAGACCTTTTCATGAAAGCTTAGTTGTGTTTGTGCGAAATCAGGAAGAGCATAAAGAGCGAATAGATGCATTGCTACCATCTGTATGTGAATGGCTGAGCTATAGCGCACCAATTCACCTCAAAGATAATTGGCTTTGGTCTAGTTTGGCTCGAATGGGCGACACTTCCAAATTGCGACAAGGCGTTGTTAGAGACTGGATACTCGATAAGCTTATTACTGGCATGCCTATTAAGTCATGCATAAGACTGCTATCTGAAGCTGAAAAATATGCTTTCGAAGAGCTTCAGTATGCAGAGGCTTATAGCCATAGAGCATTAAAAACTAGGCTTATCAATGGTCCTGAATTCCAGACATGGGATTCTACTAATTTGAATACGCTTTCTCTTGTTTTAGCTGATGAGCCATCAATAAATGAAATACTCTCCGGACAAAATGAGTATTCACCAACCAAGTTATCCATATTAGCAACTTCACTTTGGTATAGAGGCTCGGTTGATCAAGCTAAACGGTTATCACAGAAAGCTATAGAACGATATAGAACTAAAGCCAAGTTATTATCTTCTCGACACGATCAAGATAACGAAGTAGAAGCAACTGCATTAATAAAAGCAGGTGTATTAACCGATAGCCTTAACTACGATGCGATTTTTGAAGAAGGAAACTTCTCTAATTGGCCAGACGGATACATTGCTAGCTTTAGGCGAGCATGTCGAATCAAGAAAGATCTAGCTCTGCTATTCAAAGCTTGGAACTGTTTAGCTCGTGATATAAAACACATTGGTGACATCGAACTTGATGCGATTAGGCTCAGTATTGTAGAAGGCGCAGATATTAGCTGTAGACAAGAATTTAGCCATTTTTCCTCACAGAACCTATCTCCGTTCTTAGACGCATGGGCAAAGAATGGATTTACCAATGTTGAAACACCTTATTTTGATCACCAGCCGGCGACAGCCTTAAAAATTGCAAAGACTGACAGTTACCATAGTTGGTTTTTCTCTTCACTTTGCATCAGGTTAAATGCTGAGGGTGACTTCTCTTGGTTGCCAGTTAGCGCTACATCAGATAGAGAAGATGTGTCAGCTCATTATGATCTACTGAATGAGTTGACAGGTTTGGTCGCAAATGAACTTATAGTAGGAAATCAATTAAACTTCGATGTAGTTTGTGCAATGTTACCGTCAGAACCAATATTGGATGAAATACAATGGGAGACACGAAGAGCTGATATAGTATTCAAACGTGATTGGATTGAAATAGCAGCAGATTGCCACTTGATTACAACTAGATCGGAAATATCACATGTCGAATTAATGAACACCATTGATTCAGGTGTTGTTAGAGTAGACTGGTTACGCCTATGGTATAAGGAGTCTGGCCTTAAACTACTAGCCGATGATGCAGCAGAACTTCTCATTGTAAACGAAGAAAGTCGACAGTCGAATGAGCTAGAGCAAACTATCGAAAACTCAAATGCATGTCTTGAACTCGCACAAATAGCTTTTCAACACGATAACCTGCCTCTTTTTGAAAAATTTTTGAGAAAAACATGGGACTTCGTGCTCGGCTATGGGCACCACAAAGATCCCACTATCTTTGATGTATTAAAAGCTGTGGAATACCTTTCTGAGGTTGATTCAGACTCTGCTTTGGAAATATTAGAACGAATATCACCGATAGTTTTCAATATATCTGAATTTACTGATGGGGATGAAACTAGGCACTCTAAGCATTCCATATCTTCACTATTCGCAAGGTTAAACCCGCAAACAGCTACTTCTATTTATGATCAAGAGATCAGCGATGGCGAATGGTATTATGCTGAAGAGACAATTATTAGGCTGCTTGAAAGGTCTGACTTTTCCTCGCCGATTACAAAACATTTATTTCTTACTGGTTTACACTCTAGTTGCTACCAAATACTTAAAGTAAAGGTTGAACAAGGAGATCTACAAGCCACTCATATCGCTGATGAAATAGAAACCAGTATTGGAATCGATATTCAAAAAATCACTTCGGATAAATCATCCGCTGATGGATTTGATGAAAAAATTGCTTTGCAACCAGCAGATTTTCCACCAGAAAAATTCGCAGAAATGACCATGGCGTTAAAAGGCAAAATAAGCACAAGTAGCTTTTTAAAAACTTGGTATAAGTATTGGAGTGATCATGGTAAAGAAGATGTTCTATTAAAACAGCTAACTCCACATATTCCGACATTTATTGACCGTATTGACGACAAACGGCATTTATTAGATCTTCTTTTTTACAGTACAAAAAAATTCAATGGTAAGGAAAAAGCATTTAATCTTTTAGTCTCTGCTCACAAAGCTATGGGTGGCTGGTCTGATTGGCACGAGCGCTGGGAAAATAGTATCAACCGGCTTAAGGTGGTGGCTGAACAATATCCTAAAAAAACTGACGAGTTTATAAAGCTAACAACATCGGAATTGGATAATTGGCATGATAAATTTGGCAACTTAATCATTCCGAACGATAAATTAGTATTTTTACTTTCCCAAAGTGGAAGGAAAGATGAGGCTCTTGGGCTTACATTAGCGATGGTTGAAAGCCTGGAAGATAGCGTTCGCAACCTTCAACTTACAAAGCCAACGTGGGATTGGCGTCAAGATGACTCTCTCGACGAAGCAATGCTCAAAATGTTAGTTTCAAGACTTAAGTTACCGATACCTTCCGTAAAGTTGTGGGTAATAGAGCAGCTTTCAATACTTTTAATAGCTCAGCACCCAAAAGTTGAAGAATTATTAAAAGAAGACTTAGCCAACAGGAAACAAGAGTCAGAGTGTGTAGAGGTGTTATGCGTATTTTTTGTTGCGAAGTCTAAGGGGTATGTTTGCCCAAATGATCTAGGCCACTTCGTTAAAGCAAGGTCCACACTGTCAGACCTATTAATCACTGAGTTAGTGCCTACAGCAAAAGATTTTGGTGATTATGCCTATCCATTTTCACCCTTTGCCAGCTTGGCACATGATAATAATCGATTCGAATACTATCAGGGGAATCATGTGCCTTTAATGTATAATACGTGGTTAAAAAAAGAAGAGAGAAGAACAAATATACCTTTTACCGATTATTTTCAATCTGAGTGGAACAGTACATTCGAATATCAACCTTCAAAAGCAACAACTATTGATTATTTTTTTAGTGGCGATCGACAAAGGTCCACGGGCCAGTTTTATACACAAGCCAGCCATCGTGGTCGTTCTGCATATTTAAGAACAATAGATCTTGCCAAAGAGTTTTACGGGATGCCAAATTCTTATGCAGAACATTTATCAATACCAGCACTGCCTATCGAACCTGGGTATTTAGGGCTTTGCCCTCAAAAACCAAAGTGGTTACCAGTTTGGAATGACACAGTTTCCGCCACTAAAGATCATTTAACCAGCTATGTTAAAAAAGTATTAGCTAACTTTGCACAAATAGAAGATAGTAATCACCTTTTAGCATTTTCATTACCCATTAAGATTGATGACAATAACTGGATTGATTTAACTGTTATTAGGGTAAGCACCGAAAGTAAGCCAACGCTGGATATTCAGATAAAAGAACGTTCCAATTGTTTGGCTGTTGGCCACCTTCTAGATAAGGAACTGTCTTACGAGCTTAGTGAGAGTAATACATGTGAAGCGTCTACCATGGCCGGTACTTCGTACCCATTTATGCGGTATGGGCACTGGCACTCAGACCTCGAATCACGTGGACTCTACATTCCCAAATGTACTCTTGATGATAAAAAGATTATTGGTTCATCCTCCAATGGTTTGTATTGCTACACTATTGCAGGTACTACTATTGGTTTTTCAGGATTCTGGTACAACAATTGGCAAGCTATTCATCCAAAAGGCGTTCGCTCCCTGTGTGGCTCTTATACAGCGATCAGCAAGGAAAAACTTGGGGAATGGTCAAGCCAAATTGATACTCAAGATACGAGTCGTTATATATGCAATGCTATAATACTTAGCTCTGAAGAAAGTTATAGAGAGCACAACCAACAAGAGTTGAATTTTTTTGTAGGTGATTCAGATAAAGACATGTTTTATTAACAACTTTATTGTTTCATTTTTGCTTGATAAAATTCTAGGCATTAAAAAAGTTAACAACTTTATTTATTATTAATAGAAATCACTCCTATAAAATAAGTAAGTTATACCTTCATTTGTTAGCAACTTTATTATTCACCAACATTTATTTGTCGGAATACAATAATTATAAATAGTTCGTTACATGTAACTATGGCTAACCTTCTGTTTTATATAACTTTGTTTGAGGTTACACTTTTGGATGTTTTTAACTATCTCAAAAGTAACCTTAATTTGAAAATATTAACATTAAATTCAGGCAGTTAGCTGTATATTAGTTGCGTTACATTGCTATTGTCCGCAAGAACATTGCTCAGAGCCATGTTTTTTCGTATTAACGTAGCATTTTGTGATTGAACTTTAGCGAGCATAGCTTTCAATTCTGCCACCTCAGACCGCAAGTCTCGATTGCGGTCTTTGTATTTATTAAGTTCAGTTTGTTTGGCATCACGTTGCTGTCGAATATCTTTGTTTACACCGCCTTTAATACGCTCTATCTAATAGTTCAGGGCAATCACGGTGAATCAATGCTCGACTTACACCTGCTTCTTCGGCAACGGCAGCGACACTCATTTTGCGTTTATGAGAAACAGTATTTGGACGACCTTTTTCGATTCGAACAATGGCAAGTCGAACCGCTTTATGTGTCGCTTTTTCTTTCTGGTTAGACATTTATCACCTCGATATTCTCTCTTTCGTTAATCTCTTGCTTCATAGCTTCAACATCAATACCCAATGCCACTAGAACCTTTTCACAGCGTTCCATGCCTTTTTTTACCGCCGCTCTACCAGCTTCACCAATATCATCCAATTGCATCAGTTTCATTTGCTGCACTAGCATTCCCTCCCAATAGGGCAGGTGTCGCTTATCTACAATGCCGCTTTCACAGCTATCAGGCTTACCACACTTACACTCATCATCATTGGTGCACCACCCAATACCTGTTGAGCGAATTGGTATGGAGCTAGAGTATGCCTTTGCCATAGCACTAAGAGAGCCAAAAGATTTAATTAACTCTTTATCCTCACGGACTTTCATGATGTTTTGAGCTATGTCGCCACCAGTGATAGGCATGTCTAGTTCAAACCAATCTTGCTTAATTTATTCTTCAACCAGATATTTCTCTCGAAGCATTTCTTCAAACAATTCAGCATCAAAAGCATCATTAAAGGCATACAAAGTGGTCATGGTAATTGACCAATGTTTAAAGTGGTCTTTTAATGCTCTCAAGTCACCTAATTCAGAGTGAACCGCATAATTAGCAAAGGTACGTCTGAATTGGTGCGCTGATAGGTTCCAATTATTCCCTATTTGTTCACATAAGTTTGGCAACCTAGTGTTAGTCATTGCCACCCCTGACAATAGGTAAATTGCGTTTCCTTTTCCCCGGTTTTTCGATAGGCAGATGTGGTTTGAGATTTCCTCAAGTCGATGTGCTTCCACATGATCGTTGCTTGCTTTCGCTTTTAGTAAATCACACTCAAGTTGGTCTTGAAGTGGAGCGCTCAAACGGCCAAGAATATCAATCGCTTCCGTGGCTATCCTTGGCGCAATCCACTCAGCTAACCCTGTATGTGTTTTCTCAGAGACAGTTTCGATGTGGTAGTAAGTGGTGTCACCTTTCGTTTCAGAGCGATACGCATCACGCTTAATGCCTAATATTTCATGGATACGCATACCCGTTGTGAGTAACAGCCAGAAGATACAGCTATCTCGAAGTAGCAATGTTTCTCTCTTTTTTGACGATTCCAGAATTTCATCAGCTTTATCTAGGTATGATTTAGTGAACTGGCACAGCGGAATTAGCACTTTATTTGGAATAATGGGGGTCTTACCTTTGGTAATGGCTTCCCGATACGCTTCACCAACATACCCTGCTTGCTCATTAGCGGTTGATTGAGGCCAAGGATGCTCTTTGACAAAATCAAACTCTTTACAGTGGTAATAAAGGTATTCTAGAACGCGGAATCTATCCACCTTGGTGACTGCTGTCAGTGGTTTAGTCTCGCCTTTTCGTTTTGAGTGCAGGGTATTTACATGCCTAACGTAGGCATTTGAGGTAAAAGCTGTCAGCCCATGTGTAACTGTAGTATCTGAGCTTAAAACCCACTGAAAATAACTTTTCAACTTGTCCAATGTTTTCACAAGAGTATTAAGAGCTAACCCCTTTTTGAATTTGCTCCAGATTACCCACTTTGCCATGCGCTTCATTTGAGTATCATCAATCGTAGAAAAAGTAAGGTTTAATGCACTTGCTATAGTTGCTTTCGTACCTTTCCTAGCAGGAAACACCCATACATCTTCCTCAAATCGAGATAGCGTTTGGTATTCACCATTGGCGAGTTTAATGTAGGTCACGATACCCGTTAGAGAGCCATCAATGACTTGCTCAAGCGCACTGGTGCTTGGCTTTGGGCATTGCTGAATTGCAAACTCAGCTTGCGTGAGTATTAACTCAATTGAACTCATTGCGTCACCTTCAACATATCAAGGTTTTGCCAGTACGGATGTGGATTAGATCTTGCCCGTTCTTTTTCAGCCTCTACACGCTGTAGCTGACCAAGCTTTGCAAATTCAGGGACAACTTCTTCATCTACGATTCTTAGAACATTTTTTAAATGACGCTTCCAGTCTTTACGACCAAACTCGTCACGGCTTCGAATAATCGCCCAATAAAAACTAAAGAGTTTGTACAAATCATCACCTGTAATAACGAAGCTTTTACAGCGGAAGCAGCCTAAAAAGTCATTACAGAACGAGCCATTTTTCGGTGCTTTATCGCCATTCTTAGGGTCTTTACAATGCCCTACAGGGACACTTGGCTCTGCGCACGTTAGCTCTTTAACTCGTATCTCACCCATTAAGCCCAAGTTGCGCTTTGATTGCTCAGGAGCTTGCAGGTAGTGGTCAAGCGTTCCTGTCCCACTGTGTTTGGCTTGCCGCGCAGCAATGAACAAACTCTCACCACTCAGCTCATAAATACCATTGATGAACGTCTTGCGAAAACGGCTTACATTAAGTTTCATCGTTCGACCATCTTCATCTCTTAAGTCGTACTCTTTGATGAATTTTTTGATGTTATATCGAAGCAGCCTTTCTGCTAGAGAGGAGACCGTACCTCTCTCTGCACCTATGTGGGCAACTCTAGGCTCATAGACAAATACCAAGTCGGAATCGATAGACTTTCTCACTTGGCTATTACGCTCAATGATAGCCTCAATAAGATAAGCAACATCAAGCTTTATTCCTTGCACCACTTCAAGTTCCTGTGATTTTCGTAAATTGTGCAATTGCGTGGTGTTGCCTCTTTTTTTGAATACGGTTAAGAGCTTGCGGCAATCTTTAAGTGGGTGGTCGGTCAATGAGTCGGTAGTCATATTGAGAAGCGGAGATGTGTTGATGCCTGTCTGAATCGCCACAGCTAACAAACACAGTGTTAACTGATAACCTGTTAGTGGTTCGGTCTTTTGATAAATCGGCTTAATTGCTTGTTTTAGCGCAACTACCACCTGCCTTTTTTCATGGGAAGTCAGAGGTTTCTCGCCCTTTGCACGTTTACTTGAATTTGGAAATGGGCTCTTAGGAAAGAAATCACTGTTTAGGTTGATGTAACCAATGACTGACCAATAGCCCTTGTCCCTCATGTGTATCAGCATTGACTTGAGATGAGTGTAGTAACCTTTTTGGGTGTTATACCCAATATCACTACCTTTAAGGTGCAGTAAATATTGGTCGATCAACTCTGGTGTAATATCTGCTTGTGTTAAGTCCTCACTCGCTGAATACCTAAATAATGTAAGGTATTCAGCGAAATGGGAAAAACCACTATTAAAATAACTTCTTTGAGTTTCCTCGCTAAGAGCATCGGTATTTTTCAGCAGAGCTTTTGCGGTGTAGTACACTCGATTTGTAATGTCGTCATAACCTTTGCCATAGAAACGAGTAAAATTAATGTTAGAACCATTACCACCTTTTGAACCGATATTGGGGTAATTCACAACAGGGTTGATTGGTCGGACTATTTCTCGATTTTGAGTAGTGTCAATAGTTGGCTCTACTGCCGACGTTTTCTTTAGCTTGTCTTTGTTAATCGACAGTTTTTTTCTTTGCCTAGCCATACTTTACCTACGCAATCGCATCAACTTGTTGCTGATACTCAATCGAAAAGTCATCGACTAAATCATTAACCAAGTGCAAATACTTCATTGTGGTTGTGATACTTGAATGCCCAAGCCGAGCTTGTAGGTACATCAAGGGTTCAAATCTGCTGCTTTTATGTTCTAGCATTCCTTTTAGCATGTGCGTTGCGTAAGTATGTCTTAACATGTGCGGTGATACGTGAAAGGGCAAATTAAGCGACTTGAGAGCCTTACCAAAAGCAGAGCCTTGAGAAGTCCACTCTTGACCATCAGACGTTAAAAACAAGCAGTCTGATACCACTCCTGACTCTTGCTGCTTCCGAAAACGAGCCTCATTGACATAACGCCACAAGTCTTCCATCAGTCGTGTTGGAATGTGTATCTTACGCTCTTTCTCACCTTTGGTTCGCGAAATATTGACCTCGTAGTAAGCTCGATTTCCAGTTGGCTTTCGTATTACGTGCAACGGAAACAACAACAGCTCTTTACGTCTGATACCTGTCTGTAGACATAAGCGAACCATCAGCTTTAAGGTTGGATTTTCAATCGAAGATAACAATTCTTGAACTTCATTAGCCGATAAAAACTGAGCTTTCTTTTCAAAAGTTTTCATCATCAAATCAGAGCTGTATTTCTTACCACCATTTCTCTCGGTGTGAGCTAAGAACTGCTGACCCTTTCGCACTGAAACTGACTCTAGTGAATAAGGTAATGAGTCAAACCACCGACCAACACCATAGCTATAAAACCGTACTATCGTTCTTAAATGCTGATTGGTCGAATTAACTGACATACCAAAATCCCCAACACAAAGGTCACGATAGGCACTGACTAGCATTTCATCTTCACTGCTTTCAGAAATATCTCGCCAATCTAAACCGTTCTGTTCACAGAATGTCAGGAATTGATTTAAGTGGCGGGCATAAGTCCACCAAGTATTTTCACTATCTACTCGACCACGTTTCAAGCACTCATAAATAAGGAATTGCATTGCTTCCACACAAAGCATTCCAGATTCAATCCCTAGCTTTGCATTATCAACTTCCCACGTTAAGAGGGGAAAGTTAGGGTACTTCACACTTTCAATTTCAAAGTCAGATGTGGATTTAATGCAAAGCATAATCGCCCTAATTCACTGTATATTAACACAGTATAATTGTACGCATTATGCTTTGCTACAAAAATAAACGATTTTTTATGTGGACATTGGTATGTAACACGTTTCTGGACATAAATGAGCTACAGCTTACGCTAAATTAGCATTTAACGGATAATGTGAGGTATCGCAAACCTTCTCATCGATGACCTAAAGTAACTCATCCACAACGGTCTCTTTGAATTGACTTAACTCGACTTTGATTTGAACCATTAGCTCCAGAGCATCGTCAAAATGATAACTTGATACTGCTTCAGACAGAGCGTAGCTCAGTTCCGGATTAAGCTTTTCAAAACAGGACTTATGCTTGGAATAATAAAATTCAGACTCTAAGTCGTACTCTTCTAGCAATGCTGTCAGGTGGCTCACTTTAGACTCAAACTCCTCGACTGATTTGATATCACACTCGTGTTGAAGATGAGTGGTATCAACGAGCGCAGATTCTGGAAGCTCTTTGTACTTAGGAATTACTGATACTCCGGAGTGGTCAATATCGAGTTTGATGGTAAACCAGAAATTGCTCCCTTTATCTAGCTCACTGTCGACACCAACATGACCGCCCATTAACTCTGTAATGTGCTTAGAAATCGCAAGGCCAAGGCCAGTACCTCCGTATTTTCGGGTCGTTGAGGCGTCTGCCTGCTGATAGCTGTCAAATACGACGGTCTGGTCGTGTTCAGACAAACCAATCCCCGTATCCATGACACTAAATAGCAGGTGAATATGGTTTTCGCTTCTTTGCACGACACTGACTGCGATGGTTACATCTCCTCCTCTAGAAAACTTGATGGCGTTACTCACATAGTTCAGGAGGATTTGCTTAATACGAAGTTGATCGCCAACGACCTGAGGAATGGACTGATCAACTTCAGTCATAAGATGAACATCGTTTTTTCTGGATTTGTGCTCAAAAATGTCGTGCACATCCTGAATTGTCGCTCGAATATCGAATGGTGCCTTCTCAATATCAACCTTATTTGCTTCAAGTTTAGAAAGGTCCAGAATGTCATTAATCAGTGTCAGCAAATGCTTGCCTGATTTATCGATTTTCAACAGGTTATTTTTCTGCTCAGACGTGAGGTCTGAATTTAACAGTATGTAAGATAACCCGAGAATCGAATTCATCGGCGTACGTATTTCATGGCTGACATTTGAAATAAACTTGCTCTTGGTTAGGTTAGCATGTTCAGCCGATAATTTTGCCTCAGTCAGTTCGGAGGTAAGCCTATCCAACTTGCCACCCATGTTGATGATCGCGTTTGCTGTTTCGTTGAGCTCTTTTAAACGGAAGCCTTCATGAGCTAAGTTAAAATCACCCAGCCCGACTCGATTGACCATGCTCTGGATCTGAGTTAATGGCTTAGCAATAAATTCACTCATCTTCTTGGACGAACGCCAGATGAGGATAAAGAACAAGGTATAGAATGCCACTAAACCGAAGATCAGAATGTAACCAATTTTTTGGTATTTTTGTTCTAGCGCATGAGAAGTCGCATACATTTCCTTCTCACCAACAATCATCAGTAAGCGCCACTGAGTTTCTGGTATGGTCGACCATGATAGCAGTTTATTTTCACCATTCAGTTTGAGCTGCATAACCCCATTGGTGTTCTTGAGTAAACGCATGCTCAAGTCAGCGGTGTCATCACGTTTATACAGGTTAAATGCCTCAGGCTTAAAAATCTCTTTGGTGATTGCTTGCTGGTAGCTGTGCTCAGTGAGTTCTTTCAAGCCAAAATCGTGTTCTCCTTGTGGTGGCAAAGCCATAATTGTGCCGTTACTACTCGCTAAAACAGCGTAGCCGCCGCCCCAAGGAATGGCTAGATTTTGAATGCTTTCTATAATGTCACTGACTTTGATATCAAGCCCGACAACACCCTCGAGAAAACCTTGGTTGTAGACCGGCGCGATAGCCGATGCCATCCAGCCGTGGCCCGCAGGATCAATGTAAACATCTGTCCAAATTGTCTTCTGGTCAGGATTGTTTTCAGCGTTTGCCAGGTAGTAAAAGTTGTACTCCGGAATGTCCATTTTGGGAGGGTACTGAGCGACGGTGTAGAACCACGGGTAGATTCGGTTGTATGAATCCCAGGTATTAAAGTAAATCGACGCAACCAAATCGCTATTATTTTCGATTTGTTTCATCAGTGGGTCAAGGTGAGCGAGTTTATACACCTTCTCCCAATCTTTTTCGGCGGTAAGACCAGAGTAGAAAGAAGCCGAGCCCCCTAAATCTTGTTTAGAATACAAGACGCCATCTTCGCTCACGGCAAGATTATCTTTTTCAGATCGGTCAATGGTGTGTTCTTCTGATAAAACACGTTCTGTTTCGTTTTGGTATACGGCCGTTAAGCTTTCTATTGAGAGCAGCTTCTCTCTAATGATTGCTGCTTCTCTCTCCGATGAGATCTTCAACTCTTCATTTACTTGTGTGTAAATGTATTCCATGTTGTCGGCACTGATAAAATGGTTACTTATTAGGTAAACGGCAATAAGAACCGCTTCCACCAGAATGAGGGGAATGATTCCGGTTTTGACCATTGAACGCCACACCCACGATTGCGTGGTGATTTTCTTGTCTTTCATGTTTGTTCCAGAAACGGCTATAAGTACTTGTCTTATCTAGTTAGTGTATTCTTGAGCAATGGCATCGAGTTCATCTGTAATTTCAGCGAAGGCATCGATGATAGTAGGGTCAAATTGAGTGCCTTTGCCTGACACAATGATATTTACTGCGTCTGAATGTGAAAACGCAGGTTTATAAACTCGCTTGCTGATGAGCGCATCATAGACGTCTGCTATAGTCATGAGTCGGGCGGACAACGGAATTTGCTCTCCAGCAAGACCTAATGGGTATCCTTCACCATCCCAGCGTTCGTGATGTGAGTAGGCGATCTCTTTTGCGACAGTCAAGAACTTCATAGGCTGGCCGCATACTTTCTCAGCATTTTTAATCGCTTCATAACCGATGGTGGTATGAGTTTTCATCACTCGAAATTCATCGTCGGTCAGGGAGCCTTCTTTCTGCAAGATGTTGTCTGGAATGCCTATTTTCCCGATATCGTGCAGAGGCGCTGATTTATATAACAGGGCAATAAAGTCATCGGTCAGTTCTGAAACATAACGCGAGTTTTGGCGTAATTGCTCTGCTAAACGTTTTATGTAAGCTTGGGTACGTTTAATGTGGTTACCCGTTTCGTTATCGCGGGTTTCGGCTAACGAAATCATGGCATAAAAGGAAACATCTTGAATTGCGTGAAGCTCTTCTTTTTGCCGCAAAGCTTCGTTGGTTCGTCTTTCGACCTCTTGCTCTAGCACTTGATTCTTGTCTTTTAAGATATCGGAAGCCACTTTGAGAGATACATGTGTTTTAACACGTGCCTTCACGACCTCTGGGTTAATTGGTTTGGTTATGTAGTCAACGGCACCCAATTTTAGCCCTTTATGTTCATCGACTCTTTCAGCTTTAGCTGTGAGGAATATTATCGGGATATCACTGGTTGCTGGGTTTGATTTAAGCTGCTGGCATACTTGATAACCATCTATTTCCGGCATCATGATATCGAGCAAGATCAAATCTGGATTAGCAGTTTCGGCAAGTGTAAGCCCGCGCTCACCGCCGTTTGCCCCTTTTACCTTATAATCATCTTTAAGTAGCTGATACATCAGCGTGAGGTTTTCTGGAATATCGTCGATAACCAATACAGTTGGCTTCGATGAAGAAAAATCGAACATACTTCCTCCTTTTGGCAGCAATACGGCAAATTGCGATTTAGTGCATAATATTTATGTCAATAATCACTTAATGATCTTGAACTCTTTACTAAAATAAAGATGAAATAGGCTAGAATCGGTATCATCACGAACGTCGCGCAATAAAGTATCGAAATAGCCACAATGAATCGCCCCGAGTTCATCGGAGACCAGTTTGTTTAAGTCAGGCCACTTTACCTGACTCGTTTAAATTATCATAGTAGTCTGTTTCATATTGAGCTGGTGAAATATACCCAATTGAAGATAATAAGCGTTGATTATTAAACCAATTGACCCACTCTAACGTTGCGTATTCAACAGCATCAACATTCTTCCACGGGCCATTTCTGCGAATAATCTCTGTTTTAAATAATCCATTTATTGTTTCAGCCAATGCATTGTCATAAGAGTCACCCTCACTGCCTACAGACGCTTGAATTCCAGCTTCAGCAAGTCGCTCAGTGTATCGTATAGACAAATATTGGCTGCCTCTGTCGCTGTGGTGAATTAACCCTTCGGGGTTGCCACGATGCCAAATAGCTTGCTCTAACGCATCAAGAATAAGCTCTGTGTGCATTGTCGTTGATACACGCCAACCTACAATGTATCGTGAAAAAACATCTATCACGAAAGCGACATAAACAAACCCACTCCATGTGGCAACATAGGTGATGTCAGCTACCCAAAGTTGATTTGGCTGCTCAGCAGTAAATTGAAGATTAACTAAATCAAGTGGCTTATCTTGTTGCTCGTCAGGTATCGTTGTCTTATGTGCTTTACCCCGACGAACACCTTGAATTCCCATAACTCGCATCAATCGTTCGACTGTACAGCGGGCGACTTGATGGTCGTCAAGCTGTAGCTGCTTCCATACTTTTCTTGCACCATAAACTGACATATTATCCTCCCACACTTCGCGAATGAGTATCATCAGCTCAGCATCACGCTTTTTACGGTTAGACAGTCGCTCAGGCTCTCTTTGTATCTGTTTATGAGAATAATACGTTGATGGTGCAATCGGCAATTCCTTGCAAATTGACTCGACACCGTAATGCTCTCTGCAAGCATCAATAAAATCCACTATTACTTCTGTTTGCGGTCGAGCTCCGCTTGGGCGAAAAAAGCGGCAGCTTGCCTCAGGATATCATTCGTTCGCTTGAGCTCTTTATTCTCGCGCTCTAAGACGGCAAGGCGTTCTTCAGTTGATTGCGTATTAGAAGAGGGTTTAGACGGTTGAGCTTGAGATTTCTTGACCCATGCTCTAAGTGTTTCTGGGGTACATCCCAGTTTATCTGAAATCGATACTAGCGCAGCCCAAAGAGAAGGGTATTCATGCTGTTGTGTGGTAACAAGCCTAATTGCACGTTCACGAAATTCTGATGTATAGCGATTTGATTTTTTCATAGTTCCAGTTTCTCAAGTTATTGAGTCTCTGGCAAACACGGGGCGATTCACAAATACAAATAACTTAAACCGATCTTCCAGCAAACAACCATTCCACAACCTTTTGATTGATTCTATCATCGAACTAGTCCCGTCTTATGCAACTTCAAGTGAAACTGGCTATATTGAGTATCTAACATTAGATAATGTAGGTCAATATGATCGCGCTTGTTTGATCAAGTGTAACTGCCCTAAATTGCAAAGGGGCAGAAATGAGTTTGGCAACATCGCCTCTGTTAGATTCCAATCAGCACAGAAAGTACTACCTCTATAAGAACTATGCTTTAGTTCAGTTCACCCTTACAACCGCAGATATTAACCATTAAAGGAGATGTTACACTTTTAAGTATGCATAACAATAAAGTTTGATCTATTACAATAAAGTCTGATCATATACATTAAACATTGATCATTTTTCAACCTCCTGCTAAGTTTAACTTAGTCGGAGGTTTTTTTATGTCAGATGAAAATAAATCACTAAACAAGAAAGATCAAAAACGTTTAAAAGAAAAACGTGGTGAAGGAGCGGGTAAAGATTATATTCCATTCATTAAGGTTGGAGAGTTTAGTAGTTCAGGAGAAAGCGTTCGCGTAAAAAGCTCGACCGTAGGACGTATTCATCATTTTCATTCAGGAATTGAACTAGCGGCTTTTCTGGTTTTTGATTGGTGTGCGGATGTCGTCGATATTCGCGAACAGTTTCCAATCCCAATTATCGATTCGCTTAATATCTGTCGTCAACTTGGCATAAAACATCCACAAGTGAAAGGTAAGTTAATAATAGTCACTACGGACTTATTAATTAATATGGCTGATGGTTCACAAGTAGCTATTGCAGTTAAGCCAGCTAACCGCCTTGATAATAAAAGAGTGCTTGAAAAGCTTCAAATAGAAAAATCATACTGGGAAAGCTCGGGTAGTGCTTGTTTCTTGTTTACTGAGAAAGAAGTCTCGAATAACCTAAAAATGAACTTGAAATGGTTACAACCAGTCTTAGACATCGATCAAGAAGTTACTTATCAACTTGCAAAACAAGACGTCGTGAGTCTTTTTGGTCGAATTAACAAAGATCCAGCTGCATTTGTTGCTCGTTACTGTGCTCAGCTAGATGATCGATATCAAGTTGAGCCTGGCTATCATATCGAAGTACTACGTTTTGGCATTGCAAATCACTATTTAAAAACCTCTTTAGAAACGTCTTTTCCAAATTGGAAATGCAATGATATTGAATTCGTTTCTGTAGATAAATTAGAGTTAGGAGTAGTAAATGCTTCTTAGTCAAACTTATCAATTTACTGATTCTGAAGAGAGAATTCGTGTTGTATATGAAGAGATTGATTATATTTGGTTGATCAATATAGATGATCAATCTGCTTGGCCTGTGTTTAAGATTTTATCTGAGTTTGAAGAGCTAATCGCTAGTGGGGTTATTGCTTTAATTGACGAGCCTTTTACCTTTTCACATGTAGATGCCAATAGTCCTCAAGGTTTAAAGAGAGATGAAGCATATTCTTTGCTCAAATTGCTTTTGGACAACCATACTCTGTTATTTGACAAGACTTCTAGAAATCGACTGATTCGAAGTGTTGTAGAGGAAACAGAAAAGCCAAGGATTTATTTCATTCGACAACTGCGTCGGTACTGGCAGAGAGGAATGACTCCAAATGCTTTAATACCTGATTACCATAATTCAGGTGGTAAAGGTAAACCAAGAAGAGATATAGAAAATAAATTAGGACGAAAACGCACAACAACCCAAGGTGTTGGCGCAATTATTACAGATGATGTCGCGGATATATTTCGTTTGGCCATTGATGGTTTCTTTATTAAAAATAATAAGTTTTCTATCAAAGCGGCTAAAGACAAGGCCATTGGATTATATAGATCACGGTACCCTGATTCTGATAAAACAACGATTCCAACATTACGTCAATTTCGGTATTTCTATGAGTCTAACTACAGAACACATGACATAGTAAAAAAACGAACTCCTTCAAAAATATACGATAAAGATATCCGCCCTCTTACAAGTACCTCTACTTATATGAGTATTGGCCCTGGTGGACGCTATGAGATCGATGCAACAATCGCAGACTTATATTTGGTTTCTGAAAAGGATCCAAACCGTATTATCGGGCGACCTGTTATCTATGCTGTTAAGGATGTTTTCAGCCGTATGGTTACTGGTATTTATGTTGGTTTAGAGAACCCTTCTTGGGTTGCTGCAATGATGGCTATTTCTAATGCGTTACTTGATAAAACAGAATATTGCCATAATTATGGAATAGATATTGATTCTAGTATCTGGCCTTCAGTTGGTGTCCCTGCCACGATTATGGCGGATAAAGGTGAGTTATTGCATAGGCAGGCAGATGTTCTGGTTAATGCATTTAATATACAGTTGAGTAATTCTCGGTCTTATCGAGGTGATGATAAGGGCGGAGTTGAAAGATACTTTAATATTCTTCAAACAACATTTCGGCCTTATATTGGCGGTATAGTTGAGCCTATTAATGGTAAAAAGCGATTAGGTCGTCGTTATGAATTAGATGCAGAACTAACGTTACCTGCATTCACTGAAACAGTAATTAATATAATCATTAATTATAATACTCACCACGTAGTTAAAGACTATGATTTTGCTGAAGACATGCCCGAAGATTTACCTGCTGTTCCCATTCAATTGTGGAATTGGGGAATAAAAAATAGAACCGGTCGATTAAAGCCATGCACCAAAGAAATGGTTAGCATAAATCTACTTCCTTGTGAAAAAGGAACTGTCTCAGAAGTTGGGATAGGGTTTAAGGGATTGAAATATACTTGTAAAGAAGCAATGTCAGAGGGGTGGTTTGATCGCTTTTCGCATACAAGGCCCACAAAAGTTGATATTGCGTTTGACCCTAGAAGAACAGACGTGGTGTATTTACGTCCTAACAATGATTATGAATCCTATTGGATATGTGAATTATCAGATAGAAGTCGAAGATTTAAAGGAATGAGTTTTGTTGATGCTGCTGGCATATTTAAATTAGCGAAAACTGCAGAGGCTATCGCCAACCAAAGTGCAGATTTTGAAGCACCTGATTTACAGCGTCAAATTGAAAGTATTGCCAAGCGAGAGCGCACTAAAAAAACAAATACACTTAAATTAAGTGATTCAGAAAGGTTAGCGGGAATTAAGCGTAATCGAAATAATGAACGAGAGTTTGAGCGAGAATGCAGTTCTGTAAACCTGAAGCCAGATACTAAGCCGTCACTTGATAATATTGTTGATATTAAAACGGGTAATAATTCAGAAGCAATTGAATATCCATCACTTGATGATTTTCTAGGAGATGATGATGATTAAAATCCATCATGCTGAATATGTCGATCCGCAAGTCGAGGATTATCGAGGTCAGCCGTTGATTAATGCATTACCTTTACTGAATTCACCCAAAGATACAGCTAAAGCATTAAACCGTTATCCAGTGGTACGAGACAGTGAAAAAATATTACCTGGTTACATTCGGCGTCATGCAATGATGAGAATTTTAGATGGCTTTCTTTATCCAACTAAAGCCCATCTTCAATTAGAGCAAATGATCTCAGGGATGATACGTAGGGGATATCTAGGTCGAAATATTGCTACAACGGAGTATCAACGGAATATAATCGATGTTGATAGTATCGATTTCCTCGCTGTCTCTCGAAATGCAGGAAATGCAGCTCTAGCAAGTTCAGTTATAGGTTGTTCAGGGACAGGGAAAACAACAGCGGTACAAGCTATTTTAGATTCATACCAACATCAAACTATTTATCACCCTGAGTATCAACATACTCAATTAGTATGGTTAAAACTTGACTGTCCACATGATGGCTCTGCAAAAAGTTTATGTATTAATTTTTTTAGAGCAGTGGATGATGCTATTGGCTCTGATTATGAATTCTTATATGTAAAAGCCAAATCGTCAGCAGAATCAATGCTAGGGGATATTGCTCGGGTTTCAGCTATACACTCTGTTGGTATTTTAGTTATTGATGAAATACAGCACCTACAAGCCGCTAGATCAGGTGGTGCAACCAAGTTATTGAATTTTTTCGTTACGCTGACGAATGTAATTCAAGTACCTGTATTATTTATAGGTACTCCCAAAGCGCTTGAACTTTTTTCACCTACAATGCGTTCAGCACGCAGGGCCTCTCAGTTTGGTAGTTTAAATTGGAATCGATTTGAGCATTTAAAAAAAAGTGATGAGGAAAGTGAATGGGATAAATTTATTAATCGAATGTGGAAATTGCAATGGTTTAATAACCCTACTCCACTTACAGAGTCGATGAAGTCCTTATTTTGGGAGCTAACACAGGGGGTTGCACACGTAGCGGTTTCTCTTTTTTATCTTTGCCAAGCTCGGGCCGTGATGGCTGGCAAAGAAGAGATTAGCCTGAAACTGGTTAAGGCTGTATTTAACGAAGAGTTATCCATTATCCAACCAATGATTAGAGCGCTACAAAGTGGTAGAAAAGAAGAGATAATAAAATATGCTGATTTGGATTTACCAATCGACAGTATTCGTATCGTAGGGCAAGTTGATGAGGCAGATTTAACCACTCCCGAAATATACGATGAAACTCAACAAGACAAAGAAACAGAGCTGATTGATATGCTGATTCGAATGGGAATCGGTGCAGATATTGCTCCTCTAACAGCAAAGCAAGCTTTGAAAGAAAAGCCAGAAGAAGACTTATTTGGTTTAATCGCTCACATAAAACAATTGAGTGAGAGCCCTAATACAGCATTGAAAGCGACTACTAAAACGATCGAGAAGTTACAGCCTATCTTTGTTAAAAATGATTTGAGGTTATTACGGGGTGACGAACCTCTTTCTACTTATCGTAATTTGAAAAATGAAGGGATGATATTGGATATTACGCCTTACTTGTAAAGAAGGGCATTCTGGTCATAAAACGAATTAATTGGTGGCTGATATGTTGACTCATTTTACTATTGCTCAACCAGGGGAATTATTAGGTTCCATACTTGCAAGGTTTATTGAGCAACACCGAATAGGTGATGATAAAGTGGCATTACAATGGTTATTTGATAATCGGAAAGTAGTGCCTTCAGCTCACCTTCAAGGTCATATTAAAGAGCTTCATAAGCGTGTAGGCCATATCTGGAAAATTACGCCAGAAAAAATTATTTATCAACATACGTTATTACCTCTTTTTGCTCCTTTTACTCCACCTCAGCGTTATAAAGAAATATTAAATAACATCATTGATGGTTCAACGAATACAAGCTCACTGCGAACAGGTATGAATACAGGTTCACTAATTTGGCCTGATACATATCAAGTGTGTCCAATTTGTTTGAATGAGCAAAAGCAAAGTGTAGGCTTTTATT